>CALWZK010000023.1 GCA_944386015.1 uncultured Faecalibacterium sp. | reverse complement strand
AGCTATTGTATCACGGGCATCTCTAAGCCTGCTGATACCTAAATTATTAACTTTGAAACTTATTATACGAGGAGGTATTATAATGGCCAATTTGCAAGAGCGCCGGGACAAGGACGGAAAACTGATTTCCTATTCAATCCGGGTACATCGGGGCCGGGGGCTGGATGGTAAACAGCTCAAGCCCTGGACAACTACCTTTGAGGTGTCCCCAACCTGGTCAGAAAAAACGGCACGAAAAAAGGCCGAGGCTTTCGCCGCGACCTTTGAAAAAGAATGCAGGGAGGGAACTACCACCGACAGCCGCCAGAAGTTCGCCTCTTTCTGTGATTATGTTATATCTTTAAAAGAACAGCGGGGCGTGAAACACTCCACCATTGTGAGATACCGGGAACTGACCCGTCGAATCTATCCACAGATTGGACACATCAAACTGCGGGAATTGCGGGCCGATCACCTGAACGATCTATATACCCTGCTGGGGCAAGAAGGACGAAACAAGCGCACCGGCGGAAAGCTGTCCGCGAAAACCATTCTGGAGCATCACCGGCTGATTTCAACTGTACTGGAGCAAGCTGTAAAAGAGGGGCTTGTCCCCTTCAATGTTGCCAGCCGGGCCACACTCCCCAAAGCTGAACACAAAGAAGTAAACTATTTTCAGCCGGAACAGGTGGCCGCCATTCGGGATGCTTTGGAGCTGGAGCCGATCAAGTGGAAAACGCTGGTTCACCTGCTTCTCATCACTGGGGCGCGGCGTGGGGAAATTCTGGGCCTCAAATGGGACAAGGTAGACTTTGCAGGAAACCGCATTTACATCTGTAATAGTGTCCTGTACTCTGCTGACGTGGGCATTTACGAAACAACCCCCAAAACAGAACGCTCCAAGCGGTATATCACTCTCCCCGTTGAATCCATGCAGCTGTTACGGGAATACCGTGTCTGGCAGATAGAACGGCGGCTCCAGCTGGGCGGATACTATCAGGACAGAGGTTTTCTTTTCACACAGGAGGACGGCGGCCCGATGCACCCCGACAGCGTAACCGATTGGCTCAATAAATTCAGCATCCGCCACGGGCTGCCCCACATCAACGCCCACGCATTCCGGCACACAATGGCCTCCATGCTCTATTTCAATGGTGTGGACAGTGTCAGCATCTCCAAGCGGCTGGGCCATGCTCAGGTATCCACCACTGCGAATATTTACGCCCATGTGATGGAACAGGCCGATCAGCGAAACGCGGATATTCTATCCGATATCTTCCTCAAGAAGGCTTGAATCCAAATGCCGAGTTGAACTAAAGTTGAACTTTGAGGGTATTTCTCAAGGCAAAAGAAAAAAGCACGATGGACTTTTTATCGTTCCATCGTGCTTTTTGGTGGTTGCGGGGGCTGGATTTGAACCAACGACCTTCGGGTTATGAGCCCGACGAGCTACCGGACTGCTCCACCCCGCGATATCTTTGAGAAGCTTTTCGGCTTTCTCTTGTGCGCCTCGCGATGTCGTTTCGCTTGGTGCTCCATTATAATACCACAGGGCTGGTTCAATGTCAATAGTTTTCCGGGATTTTTTTGTACAAAAGTTCTGGGATCGGTTTTACCGGCGGCGGCGCCGGCGCACCAGTACCACGGCGGCCGCGATCACCACTGCCAGCACCACCACCGGCCACAGCCCTGCCAGCACCACCACAACGGCGGCCAGGCCGCGGACAAAGTTGTCCCAGCCCTGGGCAAAGGCGGCGGCCAGACGGCTTGCAAAGTCGGCGCCGGTGGGGGTGTAGGTCTCCACCTCCCGCAGGGTGACGGTGACGGTGCAGCTGGCAATCTGGTCGTTGTACCAGTCCAGCTGGCTCTGCCAGCTCTCCAGCTGATACTGCACGTCGGACAGCTGGGCCTCGATGTCCAGCAGGTCGGACAGGGTCTCGGCGCTGGCCTGAAGCTCCCGCAGGCGGTCCCGCTGGCCCTCCAGGTTGGTGATCCGCCCCTGCACATCGGTGTAGCTGGCGGTGACGTCGTCGGCGTATTCGCTGCGGTTCACCAGGCTGCCGGTTTCCCCTGCCGCCGTCAGAAAGCTCTGGTAATTTTCCTCCGGCACCCGCAGGGTCAGGGACAGGGTGCGGGCGTCGCCGCTGGTGCTGGATTCGCTGCAGCTCTCCATCCAGCCGCCGGCGTCGGCCAGGGCCTGCTCCAGGCCGGCCCGGGCGGTGTCATAGTCCTTGGTTTCCAGGGTCAGGGAGGCAGTGTAAATGATCTTGTCCCCTGCCACCGATGAGGCAGTGCTGCTGCCGGCGGCGCTGCGGGTGGCTGCGCCCCCGTCCAGGCTGTTGTCAGCCGCCGCATTCAGGCTGTACTGGGTCGCCTCGGGTGCGCTGGCCAGGGCGGCAGAGGACGCCGCACCGGCGCCCCCCACCGTCAGGCCCCCCAGCTGCAGAGCCTGGCTGCCCGCAAAGGCCACCACCACGCAGGCCGCAGCAGCAGCGGCCCACCGCTTCCAGTGGGGGAAACGGATGGCTTTGGCCTTCTCTTTTCTTTTGGGGGATTGGTCCGGTTTGGGTTCCATGGCCAGCAGACGGGCTTTCAGGTCGTCGGGCGCCTTGAGCTGGTCCACCTCCATCTGATATTCAAACCATTTCATCCTCGATATCCTCCTCCAGCATGGTATGTAGAAGGGCCCGCGCCCGGTGCAGCCAGCTGAGCACCGTATTGGTGGGTGCTCCCACCAGCCGCCCGATCTCCGCCGCCGTGTAACCCTCGTAGTAGTGCAGATAAACGGCATTGCGGTAATGTTCGGGCAGGGCGCGCACGGCGTCCAGCACGCTGCCATCGGCGGCGGCAGGGGCCGGCATGGTCTCATCCAGGGGCACATCCTTCTGGCTGGCCGCCCGGGTCAGATCGTGGCAGCGGTTGATGGTCACCCGCAGCAGCCAGGCCTTGAGGTGCTCCTCACTGGAAAAGCTGCCGCTGTAGCGCAGCAGCTTCTCGAACACATCCTGGACCACATCCTCTGCGTCCGATGTGCTGCTGCAGTGATGCACCGCCGCCCGGTACACCGTGTCGCTGTATTTCTCCACCGCCAGGTGGAACAATTCCTGTTGACTGATCCGCCACATAGCTGCTCCTTTGCCGGCTTGCAGGCCCTTTCACCTGAGATACGTTTTGCCCCTGGCAAATATTGCATCCCTCCGCCGGCTTTTTGTATTCCTATCCTTACGGCGCCGGGGTCTGGCCCGGGCCGGTTTTCTTTCCTGTGTCCCTATTGTACCATGACCCCGGAAAAAACAAAAGGCTGTTTGCCCTTTCCTCCCCTTGAAAACAACTGGAAAGGCTGCCAGACCTTTTCTATATAAGAAAAAGCCCCACAACCTGGCGGTCGCAGGGCCCTCTCTGGAGCTGGTGACAGGAGTTGAACCTGCAACCCACTGATTACAAATCAGTTGCGCTGCCATTGCGCCACACCAGCAAACGTGAATACTGTAATAGTATACCACGGCGCGGATGGTTTGGCAAGGCAAATTTACTGCCCGGCCCCCTGGCGCAAAGCGGCGTCCAGGGCGGCGAAATCCTCCAATGTCAGCTGCTCGGGCCGGACCCGGGGGTCCAGGCCGGCGGCCTCCAGGGCGGCGGCCACCTGGGGCCGGGGCAGTTTCAGGCCGGCGGCGATGGAGTTGGCCGCCGTCTTGCGGCGCTGGCCAAAGGCGGCCCGCACCAGGGCGAAGTAAGCCCCCTCGTCCGGCACCTGCACCGCAGGGGTGGGCCGGATGTCCATCCGCACCACCGCGCTGGTGACCTTGGGGGCGGGGTAAAAGCTGCCGGCCTGGACGGTGAACATCATCCGGGGCTGGGCAAAGTAGCGCACCGCGCAGCTGACGGCGCCGCTCTCCCGGGTGCCGGGCAGGGCGGCCAGCCGCTCGGCGGCCTCCTTCTGGACCATCACCGTGATGTTTTCCACCGGGAGCTTGTCCTCCAGCAGCTTCATGATGATGGGGCTGGTAATGTAATAGGGCAGGTTGGCGCAGACCGCCACCGGCATGCCGGGGAATTCCTGCTCCACCAGGGCCCGCAGGTCGGTTTTCAGCACGTCCTGCAGGATCACTTTCACGTTGTCAAAGCCGGCCAGGGTCTCTGCCAGCACCGGGGGCAGGCGCTTGTCCACCTCGATGGCCACCACCTTGCCGGCCCGTTTGGCCATCTCCTTGGTCAGCACCCCGATGCCGGGGCCGATCTCGATGACGCCGTAGCGGCGGTCGATGCCGGCGGCGTCCACAATCTTGGCGGGCACCCCGGGGTTGATGATGAAATTCTGCCCGAAGCCCTTGGAGAGGGCAAAATCGTATTTTTCGCACAGGGCGCGGATGGTGGCAAGGTCGGTGAGCTCCATAGCAGTTTCCTCTCTCTCAAACCCGCAAAAAGACCTCCGGCAGGGGCCGGGGGTCTTTGCAGTCCATAGTCGTTCAGGGGGGCCATCAGGCGGCGGGCTGGCTGGAGGCAGCCGTGCTGTCCGCAGCGGTGCTGTCGGCAGCCGGGGCCTCAGCGGCCTCTTCGCTGGAAGCGGCGGCCTCACTGGAAGCTGCCTCCGAAGAGGCGGCTTCGCTGGAAGCGGCATTGACGCCGCCCACGGTGGCGCTGCCGGTCATGGTCTGGGCGGTGCTCACCGCGCGCTGGACCTGGGGATCGGTGTCCAGGGTGAAGTCATAGAAGACGCCCTGCTCGTCGGTGCTGAGGGCCCGCTCCACATCCACCGTCAGGCCGGTGCCGTCAAAGCAGGTGCCGTCCGAGGTGATCAGCCGGGCCACCGTCACCACCACGGCGCTGCCGTCGCTGAGGCGCTGGGGGCTGCTCTGGATGGTGCCCTTGCCGTAGGTGGTGGTGCCCACCAGGCGGGCGCCGCTCATGTTCCGCAGGCAGCTGGCGAACAGCTCGGCTGCGCTGGCGGTGTTGCCGTTCACCAGGCAGACCATGGGCAGATCCACCACGCTGTCCCCGCTGCTGGTGCCCAGCACCTCCTGGGTGCCGTCCTTGGACTCGGCCCAGGCCATGGTGCCCTCGGGGCAGACCAGGTCGATGCAGTTGAGGGCGGCGTCCAGCAGGCCGCCGGCGTTGTCCCGCAGGTCAAAGATCAGGCTGGCGGCGCCGGCGCTGCGCAGGCTGCGGATGGCGTAGTCCAGCTCGCTGAGGGTGGTGGAATCAAACTGGCGGATCTTGATGTAGCCCACGTTGCCGGCGGTGATCTGGTAGTCCACCGTGGTGGTGATGTAGCCGGAACGGGTCAGGTCCAGGGTCTGCTCGCTGGATTCGGAATCCAGCCAGGTGAGGTTGACGGTGGTGCCCGCCTCGCCCCGCAGCCGGGCCTGGATGGCGTCGGCGCCGCTCATGGTCTTGACATCCTCGCCGTCGATGGCGGTGATGTAGTTGCCGGCGGTGATGCCGGCCTCCTGGGCCGGGGAGCCGTCATAGACCTTCAGCACCTTGGCGTAGCCGGTCTGGTCCTGGGCCACCTCCACGCCGATGCCCATCAGCACGCCGTTCTGGATATCCAGCAGCTCGGTGTAGGCCTCGGCGGTGTAGTAGCGGGCGTAGCGGTCGCCGGTGCCCAGCAGATAGCCCGAGGCGATGGTGTCGTACAGCACCGACTCGTCAATGGTGTAGTAGTCGTTGCTGCGGACATAGCGGTCCAGCTCGGAAATCTTGCTGTACATGCTCTCTTTTTCCTTGACGTTGCTGACGGTGCTGTCAAACAGACGCATGGCCAACAGCATGGTGACCGAGAAAGTCACGGTCATGGCCAGGATGACAATGGTCAGCATCATCCCGACCGAGATCTTCTTGTTCATCGGTGCCTCCTATCAGCCCAGCAGCATCATGATGGTGCTGCCCAGCAGGGACAGTGCCAGCAGCCCTGCCAGGACAATGCACGCTGCGCGCTGAAAGCGCTTGTGTTTATCGGTTCTCATACGTTTCTACCGCCTCTCTGACGATTCCAATCAAATGGGGATATAGCTGCGGGGGTTGACCCGGCCGGCGTTGCTCTTGCCCTGCCACACTTCCAGATGGAGGTGGTTGCCGGTGGAGTTGCCGGTGGAGCCCACATAGCCGATGATGTCCCCCTGTTTCACATAGGTGCCCTGCTTGGCGGCAATCCGGCTCATGTGGCCGTAGAGGGTGGAGTAGGCCTTGCCGTCGTTCATGGTGCCGTGGTAGATCACCACATAGTTGCCGTAGCCGCCGGTGCTCCAGCCCGCCACCGACACATAGCCGCCGGCGGCCGCATAGATGGGTCTGCCGGCAGGGGCGGCAAAGTCGATGCCGCCGTGGAGCTTGTAGACGCCGGTGACCGGGTTGGTGCGGTAGCCGTACTCACTGGAAATGCGGCTGTAGCTCTTGAGGGGGCAGATGAAGCCGGTGAAGCTCAGCTGCTGCTGCTGGGCCGCTGCTGCCGCGATGATGGCCTGGATCTGCTGCTGGACAGCTTCGTAATCCATCTCATCCGACTCGATGGCCTCCTGGGCCTCCTTCTGGGCCGCCGCCGCCTCGTCCTGGGTCAGCTGGGCCTGGGCGATGCTGGAGTTCAGCTCGCTCTGCTTGGACTGCATCTGGTAGTTCTTGGCGTCCAGGCTGGCCTTCTGGGTTTCCAGGGAGGCTTTCTCGCTTTCCAGCTGCTTCTGGTCGTTTTCCAGGTCTTCCTTGGCCGCCTCCAGGGCGTCCAGCATGTCGGTCTCTTTCACCGAAATATCCTGCATCATCTCGTTGAAGGTCAGCAGCTGGTACAGGTCGGTGACCGCCGACAGCATGGCCACGCTGCCGCCTTCCCGCAGCTCCTGCATGGCCCCCATGAAGGTCTTGAAGTCGGCCCACTGGTTTTCAATGTCCAGTTCCTTCTGGTCGATTTCGGCCTCTTTGGCGGTGATCTGCTGCTCCTTCTGGCCGATGGCGTTCTGGACGCTGGCGATCTCGCCTTTCAGCACCGCAATCTGGCTCTGGATCACGCTGACCTGCTCCCGCAGTTCCTCTTCCAGGGCCGCAGCTGCGCTCTCCCGCTTTTTGGCGTCGGCCAGCTCCTGCTTGTGCTGCTGCATACTGGACTGGATCTGCTCCAGCTTTTTCTGCAGGTCGGACATACTGGTGGCCGAGAAGGCCCGCGGCATGGCGCTGACCGCCGTCATCAGGCACATCCCCGCCAGCAGCAGGCTCAAAGTCCGCCGCAGCCGGGCCCCCAGTCTTGTCTTGATTCCGTGCTTGGCTGTTTTCACCGGTGCCCCTCCTTTGTGGTCAAATCCAATCCCGGGTTACACATTCAAGTGTTTGCGGATGGAGAACAGGCTGCCCAGGCCGCCCACCAGGGTGCCGCCCGCCACGCTGTAGAAGGCGACGGTGGACCAGACGGCCTCCAGGGGCACCAGGGAGGTCCCCATCAGAATCTGCCAGATGCCGCTCAGGCCGCCGGCAGCCTGGACTGCGTAGTTGTACAGGGCCAGGACGCTGCTGGCCGACAGGACGCCCGAGATCAGGCCCATGGCCAGGCCCTCCACCAGGAAGGGCAGGGTCACCAGCCAGTTGGTGGCGCCCACATATTTCATGATCTCAATTTCCCTGCGCCGGGCAAAGACGCTGAGGCGGATGGTGCTGCCCACCGTGATGACGCTGACCACCATCAGCACCAGCACAAAGGCCCGGCCCATCCTGGTCACCCCCTGCTGGATCTGGACAAAGATGCTGCCCATCTCCACCGGGGCTGTCACCTTGACCACGCCGGGGATTGTTTCCATCTGGGCGCTGATGCTGCTCAGCTGGCTCAGGTTGGACACCGTCACCCGGTAGTTGGCCTTGAAGGGGTTGTCGTTTTCAAATTCATCCCAGAGGGCTGCATATTCCTCCATGTAGCTCTCGTAGGTGTTCAGCACGTCCTGCTTGGACATATAGGTGACCCCGCTCACCCCGCTGATGGCGGAAATCTGCTCCCCCACCGCAGCGGCGGTGGCGTCGTCGCAGGCAGGGTCCAGAAAGACCACCGTCTCGTTCTGGCGGCCCAGATAGCCCACCATGCTGTCCACATTCACTTCCACCAGGCTGGCCAGGGTGTTCAGGCTCATGCACACCGCCAGGGATGCCACACAGGCGATGGTCATGGCCCAGTGGGTCCCCAGGTTGCGCAGGCCGCGGCCGGTCAAAAATCCAAAGGTTGACAGTTTCACAGCAGTGCCTCCTCACGTGCAGCAGGCACATCCGAGACGATCCTGCCGTGATTCAATGTGACCACCCGCTGGTGGAACCGGTGGACCAGCTCGTGCTCGTGGGTCACCACCAGCACCGTGATGCCGGTCTTGCTCACCTGCTCCAGCAGCTCCATCATCTCCAGGCTCAGCTCGGGGTCGATGTTGCCGGTGGGCTCGTCGGCGATCACCAGCTTGGGGGCGTGGACCAAAGCCCGGGCCACCGCCACCCGCTGCTGCTCGCCGCCCGACAGATAGTCGGGGTAGCACTTGGCCTTGTCGGCCAGGTGGACCAGCTCCAGCATATAGGGCACCCGCTCATCGATTTCCTTCTTGGCGATGTTGGTGACATGCATCGCAAAGGCCACGTTTTCGTAGACGGTCATGCTGGGGATCAGGCGGAAATCCTGGAAGATAATCCCCATCTGGCGGCGTATGTAGGGGATCTTGCGCCGCCGGAGGGCGGCCATGTCGTTGCCGTTCACATACACCTTGCCCTCGGTGGGCAGGATCTCCCGCAGGATCAGCTTGAGCAGGGTGGATTTGCCTGCGCCCGAGTGACCCAGCAGAAAGACGAACTCGCCGGGGTCGGCCCGGAAGTTGATGTCCTCCAAAGCCAGGCGGCCGCCCTTCTTGTACTCCATGGATACGTGTTCAAAATTCACCATTGGTATATCTGGCATGGGTATACGTCTCCGTTTTTTCAAATTTCTGCCCCGGGGCAGTCAAAAACAAGGCCGGCCTTGCGGCCGGCATGGCGGCGGCGGGGGTGATCCTGTCGAAACGGCCCAACCCCTTCTCCGGAAAAGGGGAAAGGGGGCTGTGCCGCGGGGGAGCCCCCACCGGCGCCTTAATATTTCGCCGGGTTGTTGGACAGGTACTTTTTGACCATCAGGGCCACCTTGAAGACGATGGCGTCGTCAAATTCCCGCAGGTCCAGACCGGTGAGCTTCTTGATTTTTTCCAGCCGGTACACCAGGGTGTTGCGGTGCACAAACAGGCCGCGGCTGGTCTCGGACACATTCAGGTTGTTCTCGAAGAAGCGCTGGATGGTGAACAGGGTCTCCTGGTCCAGGCTCTCGATGCTGCCCTGCTTGAACACTTCCTTGAGGAACATCTCGCAGACGGTGGTGGGCAGCTGGTAGATCAGGCGGGCGATGCCCAGGTTGTCGTAGCGGATGATCTGCTTTTCGGTGTCGAACACCTTGCTGACCTCCATGGCGATCTGGGCTTCCTTGAAGCTGGTGGCCAGATCCTTCACGTTGGAGATGGGGGTGCCGATGCCCACCACAGCCTTGATGTAGTGCTCGCCCGACAGGGTGTCCACAATGCTGGCGGCCAGCTTTTCCATATCGGTGCGGTCGATGCCCTTGCGGATCTCCTTGACCAGGACGGTGTCGGTCTCGCTGATGTTGAAGACGAAGTCCTTCTGCTTGTCGGGGAACAGGCTGCTCACCACGTCATAGGCAGAGATGTCGCCCCCCGACACCACCCGGACGATGAACACCACCCGGGACACATCGGTGGCAAAGTGGAGCTCCCGGGCCTTGGCGTAGATGTCGCCGGGGAGGATGTTGTCCAGCACCACGTTCTTGATGAAGTTGGCTTTGTCGAACTTCTCATCGTGGTACTGCTTGATGCTCTGCAGGCTGATGGCCAGCACCGCCGCAAACTGGGCGGCCGTCTCGTCGGCGCCCTCCACAAAGACTGCATAGTCGTTGTGCTTGGCGCTGGAAAACTGCTGATAGCTGTAGCCGCCCCGGGCAAAGCTGTCCTTGCCGGACACACGCTCGGCCACAAAGTCCTCCTGCACCTCGCCGATCAAATTCAGCTCAGAGCAGGCGATGACGGCGCCGGTCTCATCCACCACACCCACTACGCGGTCGATCGCGTCCTTCATCTGGTAGATCACGCTCTGAAATACTCTGTTGGCCATAAACGCATACCCCTTTTCCTCGATTGTACGGGCCGGGAAACCGGATTGTCATATTTCCACAATTTCGCCGCACTACAATCTATATTTTACACAAAAGAATTTACTTTTGCAACATATTTCACCAAAAAAAATTGGATTCTCTTGGTGAAATTATCTCCAAGGGCGTTTTTCGGGCCAAAAACCACTTGAAAGCGTGATTCTGCCCTCTATTTTATCTTGAAATTGTGATGCTTGTTTGAAAGTCTGGTGAAAAGCCGGGCCTCACCGTGCGGCGATTTGGGCCACTTCTCCGGCCGTCAGCTCCCGCCACTGGCCGGGGGCCAGGGTGTCGTCCAGGACCACCCCGCCGATGGCTTCCCGGTGGAGGGCGTTGACCCCGGCGCCGTACACCCCGAACATCCGCTTGATCTGATGGTACACCCCCTGGTGGAGCACCACCCGGACGGTGCGGCCGTCGGCCGACAGGGCGGTCACCTCAGCGGGGGAAAGGCGGGTGCCGTCGGCCAGGGTGACCCCGGCGGCAAAGCCCTGGGCCATCTCAGGGGTGAGAGGGGTGTCCAGGGTGACCCGGTAGGTCTTGGGCACGTGGCGCTTGGGGGCCAGGATGTCGTGGGCAAAGGCCCCGTCGTCGGTGATCAGCACAAAGCCGGTGCTGGTTTTGTCCAGCCGCCCCGCCGGGAACAGCTCCCGCCGGGGGTAGGCGGCCTGGACCAGGTCCACCACCGTGGTGTCGCGGCGGTCGGTGGAGGCGCTGACCACCCCTTCGGGCTTGTTCAGCATCAGGTAGACAAAGTCCTGATGGGTGCTGCTGCGGCCGTCCAGCCGGATGTCATCCAATTCGCTGACCTGCCGTTCGGGGTGCTTGCACACCGCCCCGTTGACGCTCACCCGCCCGCTGCGGATCAGATCCCGGCTTTCGCTGCGGGTGCACTGGGTCGATTCAGCCATGTACTTATCCAGACGCATCTCTTATCCCCTCCTGTCCCGGGCGCTGGCCCGGCGCCGCCGGCGGCGGCTTTGTTGAGTGTATTGTACCATATTTTCCGCCGTTTGGGAATGAAAGTTGGCGCAAAAAAATTCCCCGGAGCGGCAGGCGTGCCGTTCCGGGGGATGGTTTTTATGGGGGCAGGATCATCAGACGCTCAGGTCGGCGTTCTGATCCAGGGCCTCGGGGTATTTGTCAAAGATGGGCTGGAGCACATTGGCCAGGAACTCCTCCACCTGCTGGGGGGCGCGGCCCACAAAGTTCTCGGGGATCAGGCCGGCCTCGATCTCCTCGCGGGTCAGGCCAAAGGCCGGGTCACCGGCAATCCGCTCCACCATGTCGTTGGGCAGGCCCTCTTCCTTGACCTGCTTGCCGGCGGCGATGGCGTGCTGGCGCAGCCGCTCGTGGAGCTCCTGACGGTTGCCGCCCTTCTCCACTGCCTGCATCATGATGTTCTCGCTGGCCATGAAGGGCAGCTCGGCCATCAGGCGGCTGCGGATGACTTTGGGGTACACCACCAGGCCGTCGGTGACGTTCAGCATGATGTTCAGGATGGCGTCGGCGGCCAGGAAGCCCTCGGCCATGGCGATGCGCTTGTTGGCGCTGTCGTCCAGGGTGCGCTCAAACCACTGGGTGCCGGCGGTGAAGCTGGGGTTCAGCACATCCACCATCAGGTACCGGGCCAGGGCGCAGATCCGCTCGCAGCGCATGGGGTTGCGCTTGTAGGGCATGGCGGAAGAGCCGATCTGGTTTTTCTCAAAGGGCTCCTCCATCTCCTTGAAGTTGGCCAGCAGGCGCAGGTCGGTGGCAAACTTCATGCAGCTCTGGCCGATGCCGGCCAGGGCGTTGAGGATGAAGGCGTCCACCTTGCGGCTGTAGGTCTGGCCCGACACGGGGATCACTGCCCCCGGGTCAAAGCCCATCTCCTGGGCGATCTCGGCGTCCACGGCGCGGATCTTGTCGGCGTCCCCCTTGAACAGCTCCATGAAGCTGGCCTGGGTGCCGGTGGTGCCCTTGACGCCACGGAGCTGGAGGGTGTCCAGGCGGTGGTCGATCTCGCCCAGGTCCATCACCAGCTCGTTGGCCCACAGGGTGGCCCGCTTGCCCACGGTGGTGGGCTGGGCGGGCTGGCCGTGGGTGTAGGCCATGCAGGGCATATCCTTGTACTGCTTGGCGAAGCGGGCCAGCTTGGCCAGCACGCCCACCAGCTTTTTGCGCACCAGCTCCAGGCCCTGGCGCATGACGATGATGTCGGTGTTGTCGCCCACATAGCAGCTGGTGGCGCCCAGATGGATGATGCCGGCGGCCTGGGGGCACTGCTGGCCATAGGCGTAGACGTGGCTCATGACGTCGTGGCGCACCAGCTTTTCCCGGGCGGAGGCCACATCATAGTTGATGTCGTCCACATGGGATTCCAGCTCGGCCACCATGGCGGGGGTGATGTTGTCCAGGCCCTGGTTCATCTCGGCCCGGGCCAGAGCCACCCACAGGCGCCGCCAGGTGCGGAACTTGTTGTCCTCCGAGAAGATGTACTGCATCTCGTCCGAGGCATAGCGGGTGGAAAAAGGACTGATATAGCGGTCATGCTGAGACATTGGCTTTTTCTCCTATCTGTTACAGGCGGAAGTAATCCACGCCGCCCTCAAAGATGGGCTGGAACTTCTCGCCGGTGACGTTCTGGTACAGGTGGTCGCCGCGGCGCTCCGAGTGGCCCATCTTGCCCAGGATCCGGCCGTCGGGGCTGGTGATGCCCTCGATGGCCAGCAGGGAGCCGTTGGGGTTATAGCGCTGGTCCATGGTGGGCTGGCCGTCCAGATCCACATACTGGGTGGCAATCTGGCCGTGGGCGGCCAGCTGGTCCAGCACAGCCTGGGGCGCCACAAACCGGCCCTCGCCGTGGCTGATGGGCACCAGGTACTCCTCGTTGATGCGGCAGTGGCTGAGCCAGGGGCTGCCGGTGGAGGCAATGCGGGTGCGCACCAGCATGCTCTGGTGGCGGCCGATGGTGTTGAAGGTCAGGGTGGGGTCTTCCGCCGTGATGGGCCGGATGTCGCCGTAGGGCACCAAGCCCAGCTTGATCAGGGCCTGGAAGCCGTTGCAGATGCCCAGCATCAGGCCGTCCCGCTGGAACAGCAGGCGGCGCACCGCCTCGGTGACGGCGGGAGAACGGAAGAAGGAAGCGATGAACTTGGCGCTGCCGTCCGGCTCGTCGCCGCCCGAGAAGCCGCCGGGCAGCATGACGATCTGGGAGGCGTCGATGGCCTTCACCAGGGCCTCGCAGCTGGCGGTGACGTCGGCGGGGGTCAGGTTGCGGATGACCAGGATCTCGGGGTCGGCGCCGGCGGCCCGGAAGGCCTTGGCGGTGTCATACTCGCAGTTGGTGCCGGGGAACACCGGGATGATGACCTTGGGCTTGGCCACGCCGATCTTGGGTGCGGCGGGGGTCTTGATCCGGCCGGCGATGGCGGCGACGGCGGGGCCTGCCTTGCGGTAGGGGTAGACCGGCTCCAGCTTGGACTCCCAGACTTCCTGCAGGGCGGGCATATCCAGCTTTTCGCCGCAGGCGCTGAAGGTGTAGTCGTGGACGGTGACGCCCAGCAGCTTGCCGGCGGGGGCGCCGGTGGCAATCTCCAGCACCAGGGAGCCGTAGGCCGGCTCGAACAGTTCCTCGGGGGTCATGTCGGCGATCATCTCAAAGCCCACATGGTTGCCCAGGCACATCTTGAACAGGGCCTCGGCAACGCCGCCGTAGCCCACAGCCGATGCAGACAGCACCAGGCCCTTCTCGATCAGCTGTTCGGTGATGTAATAGTTGGCCTTCAGGGATTCAAAGTTGGGGGTGACGCCGTCCTCCTTGTAGAAGGGGCGCAGCAGCACAACCGAGCTGTGGCCCTTCTTGAACTCGGTGGAGATCACGCGGCTGGTCTTGCCGATGGCGGTGGCGAAGGACACCAGGGTGGGAGGCACATCCAGATCCTCGAAGGAGCCGGACATGCTGTCCTTGCCGCCGATGGCGCCGATGCCCAGGCCCATCTGGGCATCCAGGGCGCCCAGCAGGGCGGCCAGGGGCTTGCCCCAGCGCTCGGGCTTGTCGCCCAGGCGCTCAAAGTACTCCTGGAAGGTCAGGTAGGCGTCCTGGTACCGGAAGCCGGCGGCCACCAGCTTGGTGACGCTGTCCACCACAGACAGCATGGCGCCCCTGTACTGGTCGGCGCTCATCAGGTAGGGGTTGTAGCCCCAGGCCATGCCGGAGCAGGTGGTGGTTTCGCCATCCACCGGCAGCTTTGCCACCATGGCCATCTGGGGGGTCAGCTGATGGACGCCGCCGAAGGGCATCAGGACGGTGGCGGCGCCGATGGTGGAGTCAAACCGCTCGCTGAGGCCCTTCTTGCTGCAGACGTTCAGGTCCCCCACCATGCTCTTCATCTTTTCGGCGAAGGTGCTGCCGGCCCACTGGGGCTGCCAGACGGTGCCCCGCTCCACATGGACCTTCTGGTGCTTCTCGGCGCCGTTGGAGTTCAGGAACTCCCGGCTGATGTCCACAATGGCGGTGCCGTTCCACACCATCTTGAGCCGCTTTTCCTCGGTGACGGTGGCCACCACGGTGGCCTCCAGGTTCTCCTCAGCGGCCAGGGCGATGAACTTGTCCACGTCCTCGGGGGCCAGGGCCACGGCCATACGCTCCTGGCTCTCGCTGATGGCCAGCTCGGTGCCGTCCAGGCCCTCGTACTTCTTGGTGACCTTGTTCAGGTCGATGAACAGGCCGTCGGCCAGCTCGCCGATGGCCACCGACACGCCGCCGGCGCCGAAGTCGTTGCAGCGCTTGATCATCCGGCAGGCATCCTCCCGGCGGAACAGACGCTGGAGCTTGCGCTCGATGGGGGCGTTGCCCTTCTGGACCTCGGCCCCGCAGCTCTCCAGGCTCTCGTGGTTGTGGGCCTTGGAGGAGCCGGTGGCGCCGCCGATGCCGTCACGGCCGGTGCGGCCGCCCAGCAGGACAATCTTGTCCCCGGGGGCGGGGCACTCGCGCCGCACATGGCTGGCGGGGGTGGCGCCCACCACGGCGCCGATCTCCATCCGCTTGGCCACATAGCCGGGGTGGTAGATCTCATCCACCTGGCCGGTGGCCAGGCCGATCTGGTTGCCGTAGGAGGAATAGCCTGCGGCGGCGGTGGTCACCAGCTTGCGCTGGGGCAGCTTGCCGGGCAGGGTCTCGCTGACCGGCACCAGGGGGTCGCCTGCGCCGGTGACGCGCATGGCCTGGTAGACATAGCTGCGGCCCGACAGGGGGTCACGGATGGCGCCGCCGATGCAGGTGGCTGCGCCGCCGAAGGGCTCGATCTCGGTGGGGTGGTTGTGGGTCTCGTTCTTGAACAGGAACAGCCAGTCCTGGTCCTCGCCGTCCACGTCGCACTTGATCTTGACGGTGCAGGCGTTGATCTCGTCGCTCTCGTCCAGGTTCTGCAGGACGCCGCGCTGCTTGAGGGCCTTTGCGCCGATGGTGGCCACATCCATCAGGCAGCGGGGCTTTTCGGTGCGGCCGGTCTCCTCCCGCAGGGCCATATACCGGTCAAACGCCTCCTGCACCACGGCGTCGTCGATCTGGACGTCGTCCAGGATGGTGCCGAAGGTGGTGTGGCGGCAGTGGTCCGACCAGTAGGTGTCGATCATCTTGATCTCGGTGATGGTGGGCTCCCGGCCTTCGCTCTTGAAGTAGTCCTGGCAGAACTTGATGTCGCCGTAGTCCATGGCCAGGCCCTTTTCCTGGATGAAGGCGTGGAGGCCGGCCTCGTCCAGCGCATTGAAGCCGGTGAGGGTGGCCACAGCGGCGGGCACCGCGTAGGTCATCTGGAGGGTCTGTTTGGTCTCCAGGGAAGCCTCACGGGCCTCCACCGGGTTGATGACGTATTTCTTGATCTCAGCCAGCTCTTCTTCGCTGACATTGCCTTCCAGCAGGTAGACCCGGGCCGAGCGCACCAGGGGGCGCTCGCCCTGGCTGATCAGCTGGATGCACTCGGCAGCCGAATCAGCCCGCTGGTCAAACTGGCCGGGCAGGTACTCCACGGCGAAGGCGGCCCCTGCATGTTCAGGCAGGGTGTCATAGGTGTTGTCCACAGGGGGCTCGCTGAACACGGTGCTGGCGCACTGCTGGAACAGCTGCTCCGAAATGCCCTCGACGTCGTAGCGGTTGAGCAGCCGCAGGCCGGTGAGGCTGCGGATGCCCAGCAGGGTGCTCAGCTCGTTCTGGAGCTGGCGCACCTCGCCGTCGAAGCCCGGCTTTTTTTCCACATAGATTCTGTAAACCATGGGCTCATCTCCTCTATTCTATCTGCAAGGCCCCGGCCGGGGGCAGGCGGGGTGCCGCCTGCCTCCCTGCACAAACCGGCCGGAACACCTTTGTGCATGGTACTTCCCTGCCGCGGGGGTGTTACTTCTGGGCCTCGAGGGCCTGGAGGGCCCGGCGGCCGATGTCGCTGCGGCGGTGGAGCTTGTCAAAGTGAATCTGGTCGGCGGCCTGGTAGGCCTTGGCCAGGGCTGCGGGCAGGTCGGCGGCGGTGGCGGTAACCCCCAGCACCCGGCCGCCGGCGGTCACCAGCCTGCCGTCCTGGATGGCGGTGCCGGCGTGGTAGACGGTGACGCCCCCGGCGCCGGGCAGCTGGCCCTCGGCCAGGCCGGTGATCTCCTTGCCCTTTTCATACTGCACCGGGTAGCCGCCGGAGGCCAGGATGACGCAGGCGGCGGCACCGCTGCTGAACTTGACCTCGGTGTCGGCCAGGGTGCCGTTGGTGCAGGCGGTCATGACGGTGAGCAGGTCGCTCTCCAGCAGGGGCAGCACCACCTGGGCCTCGGGGTCGCCAAAGCGGCAGTTGTACTCGATGACCTTGGGGCCGTCGGGGGTGATCATCAGGCCGAAGTAGAGGCAGCCCTTGAAGGGGCAGCCCTCGGCGGCCATGGCCCGGATGGTGGGCAGGAAGATCTCCTTCATGCACCGGTCGGCCACCGCCGGGGTGTAGTAGGGGTTGGGGGCGATGGTGCCCATGCCGCCGGTGTTGAGGCCGGTGTCGTTGTCCTCTGCCCGCTTGTGGTCCATGGAGGACACCATGGGCTTGACCACCTTGCCGTCGGTGAAGCTGAGCACGCTGACCTCGGGGCCGGTGAGGAATTCCTCCACCACCACATGGTTGCCCGAAGCGCCGAACTTTTTGTCCAGCATGATCTCCTTGACGCCTTCCTCGGCCTGGGCCTCGTCCTCACAGATCAGGACGCCCTTGCCCAGGGCCAGGCCGTCGGCCTTGATGACCACCGGGTATTTGTTTTTGGCCCGGATGTAGTCCATCACCTTGGCGGGGTCGTCAAAGGTCTCGTAATCGGCGGTGGGGATGCCGTATTTCTTCATCAGGTTCTTGGAAAAGACCTTGGAAGCCTCGATCCGGGCCGCGGCCTTGTCGGGGCCAAAGGCGGGGATGCCCACTTTGGCCAGGGCGTCCACCATGCCCAGGGCCAGGGGGTCATCCTGGGCCACCACCACATAGTCGAAGGCCTCTTCCTTGGCGAAGGCCACCATGGCCTCCACGTCGGTGGCCTTGATGTCCTTGCACTTGGCATCATAGCTGATGCCGCCGTTGCCGGGGGCGCACCAGATCTCGCCGCATTCGGGGCTCTTTTTCAGGGCCCGGATGATGGCGTGTTCCCGGCCGCCGCCGCCCACTACCAGAATTTTCATCGCAGCTGCCTCCCTTTCGGATTAGTGATGGAACAGACGGACGCCGCAGAATGCCATGGCGATGCCGTACTTGTTGCAGGTGTCGATGACCTGCTGGTCGCGGATGGAGCCGCCGGGCTGGACAATGGCGGTGACGCCGCTGCGGCGGGCCCGCTCGATGTTGTCGCCGAAGGGGAAGAAGGCGTCGGAGCCCAGGCAGACGCCGGTGACGTGGCTCAGGTACTCCTTCTTCTCCGCTGCGGTGAGGGGCTCGGGCTGGCGGGTGAAGGTCTCGGCCCAGACGTCATCGCCGATGACGTCCTCGGGGGTGTCGCCGATATAGACATCAATGGCGTTGTCCCGGTTGGGCTTGGTGACGTCGTCCCGGAAAGGCAGGTTCAGCACCTTGTCCATGTGGCGCAGCTGCCAGTTGTCGGCCTTCTGGCCGGCCAGGCGGGTGCAGTGGATCCGGCTCTGCTGGCCGGCGCCCACGCCGATGGTCTGGCCGCCGGTGACATAGCAGACGCTGTTGGACTGGGTGTACTTCAGGGTGATCAGGCTGATGATCAGGTCCCGCTTCTGCTCCTCGGTCACCGTCTTGTTCTCGGTGACGAAGTTGTTCAGCATGGTGTCGGCGTTGATCTCCAGCTCGTTGCGGCCCTGCTCAAAGGTGATGCCGTAGACCTGCTTGCGCTCGATGGGGGCGGGGCGGTAGGCCGGGTCGATGGCCACCACGTTGTAGTTGCCCTTCTTCTTGCTGGCCAGGATGGCCAGGGCCTCGGGCTCATAGCCCGGGGCGATGATGCCGTCCGACACCTCGTGCTTGATCAGCTGGGCGGTGGGCACATCGCAGACCTCGCTCAGGGCGATCCAGTCGCCGAAGGAGGACATGCGGTCGGCGCCCCGGGCCCGGGCGTAGGCGCAGGCCAGGGGGGACAGCTCCATCCCGGGGTCAATGTGGTACATCATCCGCTCCACGTCGGTCAGGGGCAGGCCCAGGGCCGCGCCCGCCGGGGAGACGTGCTTGAAGGAAGCGGCTGCCGGCATACCCAGTGCCTTTTTCAGCTCGAACACCAGCTGGATCGAGTTGAGGGCGTCCAGGAAGTTGATATAGCCGGGCTTGCCGTTCAGGACGGTGACCGGCAGGTCGCCGCCGTTCTCCATATAAATGCGGCTGGGCTTCTGGTTGGGGTTGCAGCCATACTTCAGAGCAAGTTCATTCATCGCAGTACCTCCACGTTGTTCCATCCATCGGCCCCCGGCCAGCGGCCCGGGGCCCTTCC
Source organism: uncultured Faecalibacterium sp. (assembly GCA_944386015.1). Taxonomy (GTDB): domain Bacteria; phylum Bacillota; class Clostridia; order Oscillospirales; family Ruminococcaceae; genus Faecalibacterium. Next base: position 7,362 of record CALWZK010000023.1, on the reverse strand, counting down.
TCATGCACCGGTTTTGCAGCCGGGCTCACTCTTTCTCCTCAGGCAGCAGGTCAGGCTCCTGGGGGTCCTCCATGCTGCTTTCCACAGCCTGGTACTTGTTGTAGATGATGTCGCCGGTCTCGCCGCTCTCCAGGTCGATGACCCGGGCAAACAGGCTCACCTTGTTGTCCTCGTTCAGGCTGGTCCACAGCCCCTTGGCAAAGTCGCCCACCGTCCGGGGGCAGGCAAACCGCAGGGGCTCGCCCTCAAAGCTGGGGATGGGATTGCCGTTGCACTTGTAGGTGCTGATGAAATGGCCCTCCCCTGCCACCGGCTGGGGGTAATCAAAGAAATACCGCTGGACGCTGTCCCCGTTGCCGTCGGCCGACTTGAGGATGCTCATCTGGTAGCTGCCGTCGGCGTAGACCACCGCGGAAATGCGGGGGGTCCAGTTGGGGCCGTCCGGCTCAAAGGTGCGGGTGCGCAAAGCGTCTGCAAAGCTCTGGCCATGGCACATGCCGTCAAAGATGGTGTCGGTCTGGTCGCCGTTGGTGACGATGTGGGTGGAGCCCAGGGTCAGCACCGGGTTATAGATGATCAGGCTGGGGTCTTCCAGCTTGGCGGGGTCGGCGGCCATGGTGCAGATGCCGCCCCGGTCGGGCAGCGGGTCAAACACGCGGTTGCGGCTGTTGGCGCTGCGGCCCATGATGAAATAGCCGATAAACATCTGGCGGCCGTCGGGGGCCATGGCCACTGCAATGCCCCGGCCGGGGTATTCGTTGGATGCCAGATAGGCGTTCAGGTCAATCTTTTCCATTTGCGGGTTCCTCCTGTCCTCACACAATCTCGCCGCTGCACACCATGGCCACAGCCTTGGGCAGCAGCTTCCACTCGGCCTGTTCCATCACCCGCTTCTGCAGCACCTCGGGGGTGTCGCCGGGGAGGATGTCCACCGCCTTCTGCAGCAGGATGGGCCCGCCGTCGCACTCCTCGTTCACAAAGTGGACGGTGGCGCCGGTGACCTTGCAGCCCCGGGCCAGGGCGGCCTGATGGGGCCGCAGGCCATACATGCCGGGGCCGCAGAAGGAGGGGATCAAAGCCGGGTGGACGTTGAGAATCCGCCGGGGGTAAGCCTGGACCACGCTGGGGCCCAGCACCGACAGGAAACCTGCCAGCACCACCAGGCCGATGTCATGGCTTTTCAGCACATCCAGCAGGGCGGCGTCAAAGTCCTCGGAGGAGGCGTAGTCCTTGCGGCGGACCACACAGTGCTCCACCCCGGCCTTCTCGGCCCGCTCCAGGGCGTAGACCCCGGGTTTCGAGGCCACCACCAGGGTGATCTTGCCGTTGGGGTTTTCTCCACGGGCCTCGCTGTCCAGCAGGGCCTGGAGGTTGGTGCCGCCCCCCGACACCAGAACCGCGATCTTTACCACAGTTCAACCCCCTCGCCCTCTGCGATGACGCCCAGACGGTAGGCGTCGGGCTCACCATTGGCGTGGAGGATGTCCAGGGCCTTGTCGGCCTGGTCGGCGGGCACCGTCAGCACCATGCCCACGCCCATGTTGAAGGTGTTGAACATATCCCGCTCGGGGATGTTGCCGGCCTTCTGCAGCAGGCTGAACAGGCCGGGGGTCCGGACATCGGACTTCTTGATCTTGGCGCAGCAGCCCTTCTTGAGGCTGCGGGGGATGTTCTCATAGAAGCCGCCGCCGGTGATGTGGGAGATGCCCCGGACGGCCACCTGCTCCAGCACAGCCAGCACAGGCTTGACGTAGATCTTGGTGGGGGCCAGCAGGGCCTCGCCCAGGGTTTTCCCGTTCAGCTCGGCGGGGGTCTCTTTCAGGACTTCGGGGTGGTTTTCCAGGTCAAAGACCTTGCGCACCAGGGAGAAGCCGTTGGAGTGGACGCCGGAGGAAGGCAGGGCCAGGATCACGTCCCCGGGGACCATGGTGTTGTTGTCCAGGATCTTGCTCTTGTCCACCACGCCCACCGTAAAGCCGGCCAGGTCGTACTCGTCCTCGGGGTAGAAGCCGGGCATCTCGGCGGTCTCGCCGCCCACCAGGGCAGCGCCTGCCTGGACGCAGCCCTCGGCCACGCCCTTCACCAGGTCGGCGATCTTCTCGGGGACGTTCTTGCCGCAGGCGATGTAATCCAGGAACACCAGGGGCTTGGCGCCGGCGCAGATGACGTCGTTGACGCACATGGCCACGCAGTCAATGCCCACCGTGTCGTGCTTGTCCATCAGCATGGCGATCTTCAGCTTGGTGCCCACGCCGTCGGTGCCCGAGATCAGCACGGGGTGGCTGATGCCGGTGCAGTCCAGCTCGAACAGGCCGCCAAAGCCCCCCAGACCGCCGATGCAGTGCTCATTCATGGTGCGGCTGACATACTGCTTCATCAGCTCCACCGACCGATAGCCCGCGGTGATGTCCACGCCGGCTGCCTTGTAGCTTTCGGAATAGCTCTTTTCCATCGTCTTACTCTCCTAACTTTTTCTCTCCCTTGGGACGCTCCCGCAGGGGACGCTCGTGGATGTCGGTCGAGAGCACCACCTCGGGCTTGACGGCGTATTCGCCGGTGAAGCAGGCGGTGCAGAAGCCGCAGCCAGCCCCTTTGGCCAGCTGGACCACATGTTCGGTGGACAGATACCCCAGGGTGTCGGCGCCGATGATCTCATTGATCTGGTCCACCGTGCGGCCGGTGGCCACCAGCAGCTTCTGGTCGGGGATGTCGGTGCCGAAGTAGCAGGGGTACTTGAAGGGGGGAGCCGAGACCCGGAAGTGGACTTCCTTGGCGCCGGCGTCCCGCAGCAGCTTGATGATCCGGGCCGAGGTGGTGCCCCGGACGATGGAGTCGTCGATCAGCACCACCCGCTTGCCCCGCACCGTGCTGGCAATGACGTTCAGCTTGATGCGGACGCTGTTTTCGCGCTGTTTCTGGCTGCCCTGGATGAAGGTGCGGCCGATGTATTTGTTCTTGATGAAGCCGATGCCGTAGGGGATGCCGCTTTCCATGGCATAGCCCAGGGCGGCGTCCAGGCCCGAGTCGGGGACGCCGATCACCACGTCGGCCTCCACCGGGTGCTCCTGGGCCAGGAACCGGCCGGCCTGCACCCGGGCCTCGTGGACCGAGCAGCCCTCGATGACGCTGTCGGGCCGGGCAAAGTAGATGTATTCAAAGACGCACATCTGGCGGGGCTGGGCGCCGCAGTGGTCCTGGATGCTCCGCAGGCCGTCGGCGTCGGCCACCACGATCTCGCCGGGGGCCACATCCCGCAGATGGGTGGCGCCCACCGCGTCCAGAGCGCAGCTCTCGCTGGCGAAGACGTAGCCGCCCCCCGGCAGAGTGCCGATGCACAGGGGCCGGTAGCCCCGGGGGTCACGGACGGCGATCAGCTTGGTGGAGGACATGATCACCAGGCTGTAGGCGCCCTCCAGCTGATCCATGGTGGCGGACACTGCCTGCTCGATGCTCTTGTGCTTGAGGCGGTTGCGGGTGAGCAGATAGCAGATCACCTCGGTGTCGGAGGAGCCGTGGAAGATGGCGCCGTCGTTTTCCAGCTCGTTGCGCAGCTGGACCGCGTTGGTCAGGTTGCCGTTGTGGCACAGGGCCATGGTGCCCCGGCCGTGGCGGACAATCATGGGCTGGGCGTTGGCCCGCACCCGGCTGCCGGCGGTGGCGTAGCGCACATGGCCGGTGGCCATGTGGGCCTCGGGCTTGCGCATCGAAGCCATCACCTCGGGGGTGAACACCTCGTTCACCAGCCCCAGGTCCCGGTGGCCGGTGATGACGCCGTCCTCGTTGATGGCCATGCCGCAGCTTTCCTGGCCCCGGTGCTGCAGGGCGTACAGGGCCGAATACACGGCCATCGACACATCCTCGGTGCCGGCTTTGTCGTAGATGCCGAAGACACCGCACTCCTCGTGGAGGGGATAAGCAAAATCAGACATTCTGACTCCTTCTAGCTTGTTGGTTCTTTCTGTTGTGTTCCGGGGCGGCCTTACAGGGCGGCCACTTCCTGCTGGAGCTTTTCTTCCTTGGCAGCGATGTCCCGGCCCATCTTGGCCCGCTCTTCCTCCAGGCGGGCGGCCAGGCCCTCATCCGACAGAGCCAGGATCTGGGCGGCCAGCCAGGCGGCGTTCTTGGCGCCGTTCAGGGCCACGGTGGCCACAGGGATGCCGCTGGGCATCTGGACGGTGGCCAGCAGGGCGTCCAGGCCGTCCATGGCGCCCCCCTTCATGGGGATGCCGATGACAGGCAGGGTGGTGTTGGCGGCAAAGGCGCCGGCCAGGTGGGCTGCCATGCCGGCGGCGCACAGGATCACCCCGAAGCCATTCTCCCTGGCCCCGCGGGCAAAGGAGGCTGCCTCGGCGGGGGTGCGGTGGGCCGACAGGATGTGGGCCTCAAAGGGGATGCCCAGGGCTTTCAGCTGGCTGCAGGCCCCCTTGACCACCGGCCAGTCACTGTCGGAACCCATGATAACGGCTACTTTACGAATCATAATGCTTTTCCTCCATCCTTATCCAGAAAAACGGGCCGAAGCCCCCGGCAAAACAAAAAAGGCTGTGATGCGGCTACACCACGGCCTTATCTTTGATTCAGGACGGTACGACGAAACAGGGCGGGAGCACTCGGCATCCGCCGGCCAAATCCGTTGGGGCAAACCGGATGCTGCCCCGTCCTCTTCGTTGTCTGAAAGTCCATCGTTCCGTCCGTCCCCGGCGCCCTGGGAGGGGCGCCACTGTTTTGCTGTCAGAGCGCCGGGCGGCGCCCTTTTCTGCTTACAGTGTACGGCAAACCGCCGCCTTTGCAAAGAGATTTTACACAAATTCTCCCTTGTGTTTTACCTGTTCCGAGCACATTCGGAAAGTTTTGTGCAAATTCCCCACGTAAACTTATAATAGTACGACTTCTTATTTCCCATAGCCTGCCGGGGGGTGCTGCTTTTGTTTTTTAAACAAACTGACGTCAATTCAAAAACGCCTTTACTCTGCCGTCTGGTGGATGATGGGGGCAGTTTTGGCTTTTGCGGCCCGGATCAGGTCGGCGGGGGCGCAGCAAATCTGCAGCCCGATCCGCCCGGCCGAGACGTAGATTTTTTCCTGGTCCAGAGCGCTCTGGTCAAAGACGGTGGTGTAGAGTTTTTTCATCCCCACCGGGCTGCACCCGCCCCGGATGTAGCCGGTGACCTTGTTGATGTCGGCCACATGGATCATGGCCACGCTCTTCTCCCCCACGCTGCGGGCCGCCGCCTTCAAATCCAGCTCGGCCGCCACCGGGATCACAAATACGAAATAGTTCCGGCTGGCCCCCTGGGTCACCAGGGTCTTGAACACGCAGGCCGGGTCTTCCCCCATGCTCTGGGCCACCGTCACCCCATCCACGGCCACCCCTTCCTCGTGGGCATACTCGTGGGCGGTGTAGGCCACCTTTTCTTTTTCCAGCATCCGCATGGCGTTGGTCTTGGCTTCTTTTGCCATTGTTTCTTACTTCCCTCTATACTTTCGTTCCGGGCCCCGGGGCCCTTTATTTGTATTTTACCACATTTTTCCCATGAAAAACACCCGGCGCGGGGCCCGGCCCCCGAAAAATTTTTTGATTCCGCCCCTTGACTTCAGTGTCCTGAAGTGATATAGTATGGTCACAATTCAGTACAGTGAATCAAATGCAGCAGATAAAGGAGAGGCACCCCTATGATTATCATTCTCAAGCAGGACGCCCCCGAGGCGCAGGTACGAGAATTTTGCCACGAGCTCACCGACATGGGCTTTGAGATCAACGACTCCAAGGGCAGCGACACCCACATTCTGGGCCTGATCGGCGACACCAAGGCCATCGCCGAGAGCTGGGTGCTGGCAAACCCGGTGGTGGAGACGGTGCGCCGGGTGTCGGAACCTTATAAAAAGGCCAACCGGAAGTTCCACCCCGACGACACGGTGGTGGAAGTGGAAGGGGTCAAGATCGGCGGCGGGAACTTCGCGGTGATCGCGGGCCCCTGCAGCATCGAGAGCGAGGACCAGATCACCTACTGTGCCCAGCGGGTGAAGGCCGCCGGGGCCAGCCTGCTGCGGGGCGGCGCCTTCAAGCCCCGCACCTCCCCCTACTCTTTCCAGGGGATGCGCAGCGAGGGGCTGGATCTGCTCAAGCTGGCACGCCGGGCCACCGGCAGCCCCATCGTCACCGAGATCATGAACACCGAGCACCTGCCCCTGTTCGAGAATGTGGACGTGATCCAGATCGGCGCCCGGAACATGCAGAACTTCGAGCTGCTGAAAGCGGTGGGCCGCCAGAAAAAGCCGGTCCTCCTCAAGCGGGGCCTGGCCAACACCCTGGAAGAGCTGCTGATGAGCGCCGAGTATATCATGGCGGAGGGCAACGAGAACGTGATTCTCTGCGAGCGGGGCATCCGCACCTTCGAGACCAGCATGCGGAACACCCTGGACCTGGCAGCGGTGGTGATGCTCCACAAGATGACCCATCTGCCGGTGGTGGTGGATCCCAGCCACGCCTGCGGCAAGGCCTGGATGGTGCCCCAGCTGGCCAAGGCGGCTGTGGCGGCGGGGGCCGACGGCCTGATGATCGAGGTCCACAACGACCCGGCCAAGGCCAAGTGCGACGGCGCCCAGAGCCTCACCCCCGACCAGTTCGACGAGCTCACCGCCTTCCTCAAGCAGGAAGTCGCCTTCTTCGGCAAGAGTTGGAATTGACCTACTTTTCTGAAGAAAAGTAGGCAAAAGACTTTTCACTGTGTACCGGGTGACTGCTGTGCGCTCACGTTACGTCCTGCCGGCGGTTCTGCCCCGTGCATCCTAGTCGGCGTTTTGCAGCTGAGCCGAGCGCTGCCTGCGGCAGAAACAGCGAGGCGAAGCTGGCTGCGCAGCTGAGGCGCTGCCTGCGGCAGAAACAGCCGAAGCGGAGCAGGGGCAGCCGTCCAAATATACAAGCGGGCCGCGACCCGCGCCGTATATTTGGCTAACGGCAACCCGGAGCCGCGCTCCAATTTTCACAAGGGCGCTCCTGCGGCCCGCAGGGAAAATTGGCTAAGCGCAAGAGAGTCTGCGGGCGAATCACCTTCAGGAATCTCTGAACCAATCCCCTATCCTCCGACACAATCCTCCCTTTTGCCTCAGGGCCCTGCGTTCCGCCCTGGGGCATTTTTATGCGGTCTGCTTTTTGCAATCGGGCACCGCCCCCGCGCCGCAAAAACAGGGCACCGCAACCCGGGTGGGTTCAAATAATCCCCCAGGCAGAGCAACAAACCTACCGGCAGCACATCCGCCGTGAGGGGTAAAGGCAATACAGAAGCCTGCCCAGACGTTCGCAGTCACGCGCCAGCGCACAGCTGGCGCTTTTCTACAATCGGAGCGGCGGTCAAAGACCGTT
>CALWZK010000022.1 GCA_944386015.1 uncultured Faecalibacterium sp. | reverse complement strand
ATCGGCGGCAAGGGCAACGTCAAGAACGTTGAGTACTGCGCAACCCGTCTGCGCTTCGAGATCAACGACTACACCGCCGTGGATGAGAAGGCCGTCAAGAATGCTGGTGCCGCCGGTGTGGTTCGCCCCAGCAAGAACGCCTGCCAGGTCATCATCGGACCCAAGGTGCAGTTCGTCTACGATGAGCTGAAGAAGATGCTGTAACCCTTTTGGGGCTGCTGCTTCGGCAAAGCTGATCGCTTCCTGCCAAAATTGAATCCGGCGGGGGCTGGTTGCCCCGTCTCCTCTTTCACAAGCCGCCGAGGGCGGGCCCGTCAGCCCTGCTTTCGGCGGCTTCTTTTTTCACAGTCTGTCCATACTGATATGGTATACTAAAAATATCCAGGATCGAAACTTCACCCGGAACGCAAAACCCAAATGGAGGTTGATTGCCATGAAAATCATTCGCGCCAAGGACTATAAGGATATGTCTCGCAAAGCCGCCAATATCATCTCGGCCCAGGTCATCATGAAGCCCAACTGTGTGCTGGGCCTGGCCACCGGCGGCACCCCGGTGGGCACCTATGCCCAGCTGATCGACTGGTACAACAAGGGCGACCTGGACTTTGCCGAGGTCACCACCGTCAACCTGGACGAGTACCGCGGCCTGCCCCGCACCCATGAGCAGAGCTACTGGTACTTCATGCAGAAGAACCTGTTCGAGCATGTCAACGTCCGCCCCGACCACATCCATGTGCCGGACGGCTCCAACCCCGACGCTGAGGCTGCCTGCAAGGAGTACGACCAGATCATCCACGATGTGGGCGGCATTGACCTGCAGCTGCTGGGCATCGGCATCGACGGCCACATCGGCTTCAACGAGCCGGGCGAGGCCTTCGAGCTGGGCACCCACTGCGTGAACCTGACCGAGAGCACCATCGAGGCCAACAAGCGCTTCTTTGACGGCAACGAGTCCCTGGTGCCCCGCCAGGCCTACACCATGGGCATCAAGACCATCATGCAGGCACGGAAGGTGCTGATGGTTGCCAACGGCGCCAATAAGGCCGAAATCATCAAGAAGGCTTTCTTCGGCCCGGTGACCCCCGAAGTTCCCGCCTCCATCCTGCAGATGCACCCTGACTTTATCCTGGTGGGCGACGAAGAGGCCCTGAGCCTGGTCTGAGCCGCCCCTGACTGAGCCGCCTGTGCCCCGCAGGCCGGGCGGCAGGAGGTATTAACCCCATGATTCTGAAAAACGCACTGCTCTATACCCCGGAGCACACCTTTGTCCCCGGTGACCTGGCGGTCCGGGACGGCCGGATTTCCGCCGACCTGACCCCCCAGCCCGGGGAGGAAGTCATCGACGCCGGCGGGCTGTACGCCCTGCCCGGCCTCACCGACATCCACTTCCACGGCGCCATGGGCCACGATTTCTGCGACGCTTCCGAGGAAGCCATCCAGGCCCTGGCCGACTTTGAGGCCAGCAAGGGCATTCTGGCCATCTGCCCCGCCACCATGACCTATTCCGAGGAAATCCTCAACGGCATCATGGATGCGGCCGCCGCCCACAAAAACGGCCGGGGCTCCGACCTGGTGGGCATCAATATGGAGGGCCCCTTCATCAGCCCCAAGAAGGTGGGCGCCCAGAACCCCCTCTATCTCCACGGCCCCGATGTGGGAATGTTCCGCCGGCTGCAGAAGCGGTCGGGCGGCCTCATCAAGCTGGTGGACGTCGCCCCCGAAGTGGAGGGCGCACTGGACTTCATCGCCCAGTGCAAGGACGAGGTCCGGATCTCCATCGCCCACACCTGCACCGATTATGACACCGCCATCCAGGCCTTTGACGCCGGCGTCACCCACATGACCCACCTGTACAACGCCATGCCCGGCATCACCCACCGGGAGCCGGGGCCCATCATCGCGGCCCTGGAGAAAAAGGCCGAGGTGGAGCTGATCACCGACGGGGTCCACATCCACCCCGCCATGGTCCGGTTCACCTTCAACACCTTCGGGGATGACCGGGTGATCCTGATCGCCGACAGCATGATGGCCTGCGGCCTGCCCGACGGCCAGTACAGCCTGGGCGGCCAGGCCGTCACCGTCACCGGCCCCCGGGCCACCCTCACCGAGCAGCCCGGCGTCATCGCCGGCAGCGCCACCTGCCTGTATGACTGCATGAAGCGGGCGGTGCTGGATATGGGCGTGCCTCTGGAGAGCGCCGTCCGTGCCGCCGCCGAGAACCCCGCCAAGAGCATCGGCATCGATGCCGACTACGGCTCCCTGGCCGTTGGCCGTTACGGCAACATCATCCTGGCCGACAAGGCCCTCAACATTCAGTCTGTGATCCAGAAGGGCGTGCGGATCGTCTGATCCTGCCTTCTGGCCCAACCCGTCCCCGGTGGTTTCCCGCCGGGGACTTTTTGTTTGTCCCGTTTTTTTGCTTCGTCTTTTTGACGGGAAACTGGGCTCTTTTTCTCCACTTTTGCCGGAAATGTAAAATCCAGGGCGATTCTTTGGGCCATGATTTTACATTTCCTTTTCTTTCGGCAAAAACCATGGCCCAAAACTTTACATCGATTTTCCCTGGTCATGGTCGCAGCAGCGTTTGTTCCGTTGTACAATGGTGGCGTTCCGAGAGGAAAGCAAAAAGAAAGAAAAACCGGGTGCCCACACAACCCCGGTCCTGTGATTTGGAGGAAAAGTTCTTATGAAAAAGATTAGCCGTCGTTCCTTCCTGGCCGTCTGCGGCGCTGCCACTGTGGCCGGTGTTCTGACTGCCTGCGGCAGCAGCTCCTCTGCCAGCTCCACCGCAGCTTCCACTGCTGCATCTTCCACTGCTGCATCTTCCACCGCTTCTTCCGCTGCCGGCACCGATCTGAGCAGCCTGTCCGGCAATGTTTCCACCGGCGGTTCCACTTCGATGAACAGCGTTATGGAGGCTCTGACCGAGGGCTTCGCTGAGGTGGCCCCCAACGTCACCATCAGCTACGATCCCACTGGTTCGGGCGCCGGCATCACCGGTGCTGTGGAGCAGACCCTGGACATCGGCCTGTCCTCCCGTGCCCTGCATGACGACGAGACCGGCGTCACCGCCACCACCGTCGCCCTGGACGGCATCGCCATGGTGGTCAACACCGCCAATACCGTCGCTGACCTGACCATCGATCAGCTGGCCCAGATCTTCACCAAGCAGGTCACCAACTGGTCCGAGCTGGGCGGCGAAGACGGCGAGATCGTCGTCATCGGCCGTGAGGCTGGTTCCGGTACCCGCGACGGCTTCGAGAGCATCGTGGGCGTCGAGGACGAGTGCCAGTACGACCAGGAGCTGACTGCCACCGGCGCTGTCATCTCGGCTGTGGCTTCCAACCCTCTGGCCATCGGCTACGCTTCCCTGTCCGCTGTGGGCGACACCGTCAAGACCCTGACCGTGGGCGGTGTGGAGTGCAGCGAGGAGACCGTTCTGGATGGTACTTATGAGGTCCAGCGTCCCTTCAACTTTATCACCAACGACTCTGTCGAGCTGTCCGACGCTGCCAAGGCCTTCATCGACTTTGCCACCAGCGAGGACGCTGCTGAGCTGATCCGCGCTGCCGGCGCTGTGCCTCTGGTGGACACCGAGGCCTGAGCCTTCGCCAAACACGGGTCCTGCATTTGAAACTGTTCCGCCCGGGATCCTGCGGTCCCGGGCTTTTTTGATTCCATTCTCCATGGGGGTTACTATGAAACAGCACGACTCTGCTTCCGGCGCTGCGGCAGTCCGGAAGAAATGGAACAAGCCCCACAATGCCGCCGAATGGCTGGAGCTGGTGATGAACACCATCTTCTTCCTGTGCGGCATTCTGGCCATCGGCTGCGTGGCCCTGATCACCGTTTATATGGTGATCTCGGGCCTGCCTGCCATCGGCCAGATCGGCATTGGGAATTTCCTGCTGGGCCAGGAATGGGCTTCCACCGCTGCCGAGCCCAAGTTCGGCATCCTGCCTTTCATCCTGTCCAGCATTTACGGCACCCTGGGGGCCATCATCATCGGCATCCCCATCGGCCTGCTGACCGCCGTCTTCCTTTCCAAAGCTGCCACGCCCCAGCTGCGGACGGTGGCCACCTCTGCCATCGAGCTGCTGTCGGGTATCCCCAGCGTCATCTTCGGCCTGCTGGGCATGCAGCTGCTGGTGCCCGCTGTGGCCGCCGTCTTTGGCCGGGCCTCCGGCGCCTGCCTGCTGACCGCCATCCTGGTGCTGTCCATCATGATCCTGCCCAGCATTGTGTCGGTGTCGGTGACGGCCCTCAACGCCGTCCCCCCCGAGTATGAGCAGGGCAGCCTGGCCCTGGGCGCCACCGAGGCCGAGACCTGGTTCAAGGTCAGCGTCCCCGCCGCCAAGAGCGGCATCGCCGCCGGCATCGTGCTGGGCATCGGCCGCGCCGTGGGCGAGGCCATGGCCGTCATGATGGTGGCCGGCAACAGTCCCAACATGCCCGGCATCTTCAAGAGCGTCACCTTCCTGACCACCGCCATTGCCAAGGAAATGAGCTATGCCAGCGGCCTCCAGCGCCAGGCCCTGTTCAGCATCGGCCTTGTGCTGTTCATCTTCATCATGATCATCAACCTGGTCCTCAACTTCTTCCTGAAAGGAGGCCACAACGGTGAAAAGTAATCGCTATGCAGATTTCTCTGCCTCCCGCCGGCTGTGGAACCAGTTCTTCACCTGCGCGGTGTGGATCGCTGCCATCCTGGTCACCATCCTGGTGGTGGGCATCATCGGGATGGTGCTGGTGCGGGGCCTGCCCCACGTCAACTGGACCTTCCTGACCACCACTTCCAGCATCCTGAAGGGCACCAACGGCATCCTGCCTGCCATCCTGAACACCCTGTACATCATCCTGCTGACCCTGATCATCGTCCTGCCCCTGGGCGTGGGGGCCGCGGTCTACCTGACCGAGTACGCCACCAACCACACCCTGATCGCCGTGATTGAGTTCACCAACGAGACCCTGGCCGGCATCCCCAGCATCATCTACGGCCTGGTGGGCATGCTGGTGTTCGCCCAGTCCCTGGGCTTCCAGACCAGCCTGCTGTCGGGCAGCCTGACCCTGGTGATTATGACCCTGCCCACCATCATCCGCACCACCCAGGAATCCCTGAAAACCGTCCCCATGGGCTACCGCGAGGGCGCCATGGGCCTGGGCGCCGGCAAATGGCACATCATCCGCACCATTGTGCTGCCCTGCAGCATCGACGGCATCGTCACCGGCTGCATCCTGGCCATCGGCCGTATTGTGGGCGAGAGCGCTGCCCTGCTGTTCACCGCCGGCGCTGCCCAGGTCATCGCCGGCAACATCTTCGAGGCCTACACCTCCAACGGCGCATCCCTGTCGGTGCTGCTGTACCTGCGGGCCTTCGAGAACGGCGATTTCGACTCTGCCTGGGGCATCGGCGCCGTCCTGCTGATCCTGGTCCTGATCATCAACATTGCCGCCCGGCTGGCCAAGAAGCATCTCCGTCAAAAGGGCTGATTGAGTGAGGTAAAAACGATATGGAAACGCAAAACACCACGCCTGTGATTTCGGCCAAAAATCTGAACCTGTGGTACGGCGACTTCAAAGCCCTCAAGTCCATCTCCCTGGACGTGGGCGAACGGGAGATCACCGCCCTGATCGGCCCTTCGGGCTGCGGCAAATCCACCTTCCTGAAAACCCTGAACCGGATGAACGACCTTGTGCCCGGCGTCCGGATTGAGGGCCAGGTCACCCTGAAGGGGGAGGACATCTTTGGACCCCAGATGATCCTCACCACCCTGCGCCGCCGGGTGGGCATGGTCTTCCAGAAGGCCAACCCCTTCCCCATGAGCATCTACGACAACATCACCTACGGCCCCAAGCTCCACGGCGTCCACCGCAAAGAGGAGCTGGACGAGATCGTGGAAAGCAGCCTGCGGGGCGCCGCCCTGTGGGACGAAGTGAAGGATCGTCTGAAGAAGAGCGCCCTGGGCCTGTCGGGCGGCCAGCAGCAGCGTCTGTGCATCGCCCGTGCCCTGGCTGTCAAGCCCGAAGTTCTGCTGATGGATGAGCCCACCAGCGCCCTGGACCCCGGCTCCACCATGAAGGTGGAAGAGCTGATGAGCGAGCTGAAGAAGAACTACACCGTGGTGATCGTCACCCACAACATGCAGCAGGCGGCCCGTATCAGCGACCGCACCGCCTTCTTCCTGCTGGGCGAACTGGTGGAGATGGGCCCCACCAGCGAGATCTTCAGCACCCCCTCGGACAAGCGGACCGAGGATTATATCTCTGGCCGGTTCGGCTAATGCGGTTGATGAGAGAGGAGAAAACCTATGAGCATTCGCAAGCAGTATGATGAGGCCCTGGCCGACCTGCGGCAGGCTCTGGCCGAGATGGGCCAGGCCTGCGCAGACGCCGTGGAAAACGCCATGGAAGCCCTGGCCTCCACCGACGCCGACACCGCCGCCCAGATCATCCGGGATGACAGCCAGATCAACGACATGGAGCACGACATCGAGCACCGCTGCATGGTGCTGCTGCTGCGCCAGCAGCCGGTGGCCGGCGACCTGCGCCGCATCTCGGCCATCCAGAAAGTGATCACCGACCTGGAGCGGATCGGCGACCATGCCGCCGACATCGCCGAGATCATGCCCCACCTGTTCGCCTCCCGCCAGGGGGGTGACCCCGCCGTCAGCGCGGCCATCCGGATGGGCCAGAAGGCCCACAAGATGGTGGTGGATGCCCTGGCCGCTTTCCAGGCCGAGGACATGAACGCCGCCCAGAAGGTCATTGCCGCCGATGATGAGGTGGACTACGATTTCAACGCCATCAAACGGACCCTGGCCGAGGAAATCGCAGCCACCCCCGCCCAGGTGGACGCATCCCTGGACCTGCTGATGGTCATCAAGTACCTGGAGCGGATCGCCGACCACGCCGTCAACGTGGCCGAATGGGTGCAGTTCACCCGCACCGGCCTGTACAAAAACGAGAACCTCTTCTGATCCTTCGATGCACTGGAAAAAGCGGCGGCTTGCTCCCACAAAGGGGCAGGGATGCCGCTTTTTCCCATTTCTATGACCAAATTGTTTCCTTCCTGTTGCCAGGATGTAAAAGTTCTTCCAGCCAGCTGGCAGCGCAATAAAATTTGTCCTTATTTCGTTTTTGATATGGAAAGAGCAAACAGCTCTGGATCAATCGGAGGAAACTATGACGGAAATGCAAGCGAAGGACCTGCGCCCCGGCCCCGGCCGGAGCGGCACGGTTGACAAAGAGGCGCTGGTCCGGGCCGCCCTGGATGAAATCGCCCACAACTATCGGGAGGCCAACCTCTCCAACGTGGCCCGCAGCTACCAGGTGTCCCTGGCCTATGTGAGCGAATGCGTCCGGGCCCAGACCGGCAAAACCTACAAGGAACTGCTGCAGAAGCACCGGCTGGAAACCGCAGCCCGCCTGCTCCGCCGCAGCGATATGACCATTCAGCAGATCATCTCCCAGGTGGGGTACGAGAACACCAGCTACTTTTACCGGCTGTTCCGCACCCATTACGGCCAGAGCCCCCGGGAATACCGGATGAGCCGCCTGACCCGGTCCACCTTTGCGGACAGAAGATAAGCGCCAACAGAAAAACCGGCATCCTGCGGGGAGGTTTCTCCCCCGGGATGCCGGTTTTTGGTTTCATCGATATTCTTCGCTGTGGTCCTCAATGGGGGCGGTGGCGCCGCCGTGGGCCTCCATATACTCCTCGAAATTGGAGAATTTCTGCTGGGGCGGCCGGCGGCTGATCAGCACCAGACCGAGGTCCTCGCTGCGGCTGTCCCGGCCGCCCGAACGGCGGCTCCGGGAGGGGCCGGCGGACTGGCTGCGGCTGCCGCTGCCACGGCTCCCCGAGCGGCTGTGCTCGGCGGGCTGGTTTTTGGTCCCTGCCTTCTGGCCGCCCTTGGGCTGGCGCTGCTCCTGGGAGCGGTTTTCCCCGCCCTTGGAGGCATTGCGCTGGGAGCGGCCCTCCTCCTTTTTGCCCTCGGCCTGCTGCCGCTGGGGGCGGCCGCCGTTCTGGCCGCCCTTGGCGGGGCGGGAAGGCTGTGCGGGCTGGGCTGCCGAGCGGGGGGCTTCCCCTGCCCCGGCCACTGCCTTGGCCGGCAGGACAGCCGTCTCGGCGCCGGTCAGGAAATGGGGGTCAAATTTCGGCTGCTGGGGCTGGCCGCCCTGGCCGGGCTGCCTGGACCGGCCGCCGTCCCGCCGGCCGTGCCGGGAACGGGAACGCTTCTCCCCGCCTTCGTTGGCGCGGGGAGCGGTCTTTTTGGTTTCTTCCATGATGTCCTCCTCTTTCTTGCTGACAGGAGGCTGCACCGGCCGCACCTTGACAGGCTTGGCAGGCTGCACCGCCCTGGATTCCTTGACAGGCTGTTCCTGCTGGACCGTGTCCCAGGGATGGCCGCTCACCACCGGGATCTTTTTCCGGTTCAGCTTTTCGATCCCCGCCAGGTATTCCCGCTCCTCGGGGGCGCAGAAGCTGATGGCGGTGCCGTCGGCCCCCGCCCGGGCGGTCCGCCCGATCCGGTGGACATAGGTCTCGGGCACTTCGGGCAGGTCGTAGTTGAACACGTGGGACAGCTCGTTGATATCAATGCCCCGGGCTGCAATGTCGGTGGCCACCAAAACTTTGGTCCGGCCGGCCTTGAAGCCCTCCAGAGCCGCCACCCGGGCGCTCTGGCTCTTGTTGCCATGGATGGCTGCCGCCGTGATCCCCTGCTTGGTCAGGTCCTTGGCGATCCGGTCGGCGCCGTGTTTGGTGCGGCTGAACACCAGGGCGTTGTGCACCGGCGGCTCCAGGTTCTGGATCAGCCAGGGCAGCAGCCTGCGCTTGTCCGCCTTGGAGACAAAGTAGAGGCTCTGATGAATCCGGTCCACCGTGCTGGACACCGGGTCCACCTTCACAAAGGCGGGGTCCCGCAGGATTTTGGCGGCCAGCTGCTCGATCTCGGCCGGCATGGTGGCGCTGAACATCAGGTTCTGGCGGCGGGGCGGCAGCTTGGCGATCACCTTTTTCACGTCGTGGACAAAGCCCATGTCCAGCATCCGGTCGGCCTCGTCCAGCACAAAGATCTCCACGGCGGACAGGTCCACATACCCCTGGCCGATCAGGTCATTGAGGCGGCCGGGACAGGCCACCAGGATGTCCACGCCCTTTTTCAGCTGCTCCACCTGGGGCCCCTGGCCCACGCCGCCGAAGATGACGGCGCACCGCAGGGGCAGGTACTTGCCATACTGGGCAAAGTTTGCCTCAATCTGCAGGGCCAGCTCCCGGGTGGGGGTCAGCACCAGGGCCCGGATGGCTCCTTTTTTGGCGGCGGGCCGGGCCGACAGCAGATCCAGCATGGGCAGGGCGAAGGCCGCCGTCTTGCCGGTGCCGGTCTGGGCGCAGCCCATCAGATCCTGGCCCTCCAGCACCGGCGGGATGGCCCCGGCCTGAATCGGAGACGGCTTTTCATAGCCCGCCTGGGCCACCGCCCGCAGGATGGGTTTGGATAAATTCAGTTCTTGAAATGTCATTCTACTCCTTGGTTGCGATTGGAAAAAACAGGTTTCAAAATCCTTCATGCCCGAACGCACAGCGCACGGGCATGAAGCAGGATTCCGGCAGGGCCAGCGCCCCGGGCCGGATCATCATTCAGCAATGCGGCGGCACTCGAGATAGTACCGCTTTTCCTCGGCATGGCCCAGGCTGAAGGTCTTGCGGGGCAGCACGCCCCCCAGCACCACGCCCCGGAACAGATCCGCCTTGTGCATGGCGGGCAGCAGCAGGCCCACTGCCCCCTCTTTGGCGCAGAAGGCCCGGACGGCGGCCTCGTCATGGACATAGTCTACCCGGGCTTCGGGATGGTTGTCCAGGAAATACTCCACAAACTCATCCACCGTGCCCACCCCCAGGGGGGCGCTGGGGTTCTCAAAGCTGAGATGGCACTGATCCAGAGGACCCACCAGCTGGAGTTTCTGCTCAAAGTCCTCCCCGAAGCGGATGCCCGCGAAGTTCTCGTCGCTCCATGTAACCAGATTCAGCAGCACTGTCTCATAGCTGGTGTTGAACAGCACCCGGTGAATCGGCTGGATTTCCACTGCATCCGACCGCACATTGCACACCTCTGCCAGGCACCACCGGGCGGGGTGATTTTTCTGCTCTTCGGGGGTGAGGGTCTTTTTCAGCTCCTCCCAATAGGCCTTGGCGGTGGCCAGCGAGTGGTTGCCGTCCCCCACAGCCAGGGCCAGGGGCCGGTCATTGGGGGCGCCGGGATACTTGGCCAGGAAGGTTTCCCGGCTGCTCAGCGTCTCCATGGCTGCCTCGATCTGGGCGATCAGGGCGGGGTCCTCCACCGCCCAGCCGGCCACATGGCCGCCCCCCAGCATCAGCTCCCCGTCATACAGGGGGCGGAGCTTTTCCTTCTGGCGGCCCACCGGCTCGATCAGCAGCTGGCCGGGGTCATCCGCCAGCATCATCACATGGGGGGTCTCCAGACGGGCGCCCCGGCGCACCGCCATCCGGGGGGGAATCCGCTCCTCCACCGTGTGCTCGCTGGGCCGCACCAGGGACAGGCTGCCCAGGTGGTAGTTGTAGGCCTCCAGGTCCACCCGGCCCACCAGGCCCTGGCGCACCCGGCCGCTCTGGAGGGTCCGCTCCACATAGACAAAGCCGTCCACCGCCCGGGTCAGAACCTCCCGGTCGTACTGTTCCATGGTCTGGTGGATCTGATCCACCCGGGCCTGCTGGTCAGACTCCCCCAGGTAGACCTCGGGCAGAATCAGCCGGAGGGTGCTGGGGCCGCCGGCAGCAGCTGCCTCGGCTTTGGCCCAGTAGTCCCGGTCACTGGTGAACTGATCGCAGGCGATGCAGCCCCACTGGCTCAGGGGCACCGAGGCGTCGGGCAGAAGAATATGGGCCGGCATAAAGCAGGACGTTTTTTCCATCATTGGGTTCCTCACTCTCACACAAAGATCCGCAGGTCAGATCAATAAAAGCTCCCGGCTTCGCTGTCCCGCACCACCACATGGGCGGCGCCCATCTCTTTCATCTGGGCTGTGGTCTGGGCCAGCTGGGCCTCGTCCCGTGTCTCCCCTGCAGGGAGGCTGATCACCAGGTTCTTGACCCCCAGCTGGGCCGGCAGAGCCCCCAGGGTGGGGCTGACGCTGGTGCAGCTGTCCAGAGGGTACTCATACCACAGGGTCACACGGCCTGCAAACCGGGCATCCCAGGCCGCAATGTCCGCCGCCAGCTGGCCGTCCCGGCCCACGCCGCCGGTCTCGCCGAAGCTCTGCTTGGAGGAGGTGGAGTGAGGGAACTGCACCGCCGACAGGCAGACCTGTTCAAAGCCGCAGTTGTACAGTTCTTCCACCAGATCCCCCACAAACTGGATGGCCGAGGGGGCATAGGGGTTGATCCAGGGTTTGCCGCCGGCTGCCACATTGGCTGCGTCCAGCCAGAGGTAACTGGTGTCGCCGCTGTACTGGATGGCCATCGACCGGTCGGTGTAGCTGGCCACAGGGTCCTGGAAGGCTGCCAGCTCCGCCACCGGCACCAGGCCCTCCTCCTTGAAGATGGTGGCGATCAGGGCAGGGTCCACCACGGTGGCCGCCACGCTGCCCGAGGCAGCAGGCACCGCCGACGCATAGTAGATATAGCCGCTGGTGTCTTTCAGGGGGATCACCGCATAGGTCACCCCCTGGCCGGCCAGGGCCTGGGCCTGGGCCCGGATGGAGGCCTCATCCCCCAGGGCCGACAGGCTCACCACAGACCAGCTGCCCTCCCGGATGGCGGTGCCCGCCACGGCCTCCGGGGCAGAGGATGCTGCCTCGGACGAGGCCGCCTGGGACGAGGCTGCCTCCGAAGACGCAGCCTCAGAGGAAGCCGCCCCGGAAGAAGCACCCTCCGAGGAAGCGGACAGATCCCGGTCCCGCACCACCGTATACCAGGTATGGGTGGCCCAGTCCAGCACATAGGGGGCGGCCAGCCAGGCCGCGCCCAGCACCACCGCCGCCAGCACCACAATCCCTATGGCCTTTTTGATTTTGGTCCCGCGGCTGTAAAAGCTGCGGTGATACCGCTTGACTTTCTGCCTTCTTTTGGGCATGATTCCTACCCCTTTTCTCTTTTACAGAATCACCGTGTGGCCGGTCAGGCCATAGATGGCCAGGGCCAGCACGCCAATGTAAACCAGCGTAATAGGCATCCCGCGGAAGGCCGCCGGGATGGACTGGCTGCGCAGCCGGTTCTGGGCCTCGGTCACCAGCAGCACTGCCACCAGGTAGCCGATGCCGCTGCCCAGGCCAAAGCCCATGGCCTGGATCAGGCTGAAGCTCTGGGTCCGGCTCAGCAGCAGGGTGCCCAGCACACAGCTGTTCAGGCAGGCCAGAGGCAGAATCCGCAGCAGCTGCCGCTGCCAGGGCAGCTTGACCCAGAACAGCACCGCCATTTCCAGCAGGCTGACCACCGCAATGCAGGCCAGGTACACCAGAGGCCGGAAGGCCGGCCCCAGGCCCAAGGCGGCCGCCTGGCCCCCCACATACCAGGCCAGCGGGGCCAGCAGGAACTGGGTGATGCACTGGAGGATGCCGAACAGGACGCTGTTGGTCCGCTCGTCCCCCACCAGCTGCACCAGCCGGGACACGCCCAGCGCCCGGGTAAAGACCGCATTCTGGGCCAGGATGGCCATGACCGCATAGCTGAAAAAGAGGGTCAGCGCCTCCTGGACCGAGCCGGGCTGGGTAATGATTTCAGTATTCACGGTTCGCGCCTTGCCTCCTTCTGATGGTTGACAATCACCTGGTTGCGGGCCTCACTGGCCAGGAAAGCCCGGTACCGGGCGGCCAGCGCCCGCCAGATGGCGCTGAGCACCCCCAGCAGGATGAAGCCGCCCGCCGGCATCGAGGCCAGCGGCAGCAGGGCCACATTGGCCGTCAGGGCAAAGCCAAAGACGGTGCCCGAAGCCAGCCATTCCCGGATGCAGCCCACCGCCAGCAGGATGACGCAGTAGCCCACCGTCACCCGCAGGCCCTTGGAGACAGCTTTCCGCAGCGTCTCCTGGACGCGGCCGTAGCGGTAGATGATGAGGGGCTCCACCACCAGCATGGGCAGGTAGATGCCCAGTGTCAGCAGGTCCATCCCAAAGAGTTTCTGAAGCAGGGGATAAAAAATCAGGTACACCACCGAGGCGATGCCGCAGTAAATCAGGCCCCGGGGCAGCAGTTTGGCCCGCAGCTCCTCCTCGCTGGCGTGCTCGTGAAGGGGCACCAGCTTGCTGATCCAGAAGCTCAGCACCCGGGAGGGGGTCAGCAGCAGGGCCACCGCCACCGCCAGCATCAGGGCATTGCGGCCGCTGGTGGCCAGAATCACCACTGGCGCCAGGCCCATGCCCTGCATGATCACCGGGTTGTTCAGGAAAATGCGGTCGTGATGGGCGTATTTGCCCGGGTCCCGCAGGATGATTTCCGCTTTGGACTGTTTCATACCGGAGCCTCCTTCCCGCCGCCTTCAGCCCGCCGGCGGGCCGGCAGACTGTACAGGCGGTCCACCACCCGGTCCAGCCAGCCCGACAGGCCGTTCATCACCAGGATGGCAAAGCAGACGCCGGTTTCGTACACGCCTATATACCGGAACAGCATGCTCAGGCAGCCCAGCAGCGCCCCATACACCACCTGGCCCAGCCGGCGGCGGGGGCAGGTGTAGGGTTCGCTGACCAGGAAGATGGCGCTGTACAGGGTGGCGCCGCTGACCAGCTCATACCGCACCAGATTCAGCCGGGCCAGGGCACTCTCCCAGAAGGCAGTGTGGACCAGGTCGGCCTGGCGGGGCAAAAAGAAGACGATCAAAGCGCAGGCCGCCAGGAAACTGAGGGCGGCGTGCAGCCGGATATCTTTCTGGGTGCACAGGAACAGGGCGCAGGCCAGCAGGATCAGCACCGCGCCGGTGCCCAGAGGCGCCGCAAACTCGCCCAGGATCAGGGACCAGGAGCTGACGGTGGGCAGGCCCCCGTTGCGCAGGGTGCTGCTCATGCCCCCCACCACATTCACCGCCGAGGTGTCCCACAGGGGGATCTGGGCGTAGGGCTGGGGATACTGCATCACCTGCTGGGGCCAGGACACAGCCACCACCACATACCCCACCGCAGCGGGGTGGAAAGGGTAGCTGCCATAGCCGCCAAAGGCCTCTTTGCCCACCAGGACGCCGGCCACCACCGCCACCACCAGCACATACCAGCTGACAGTGGCCGGCATCAGCAGGGCGATGACCAGGGCAAAGCTCTCGTTGGACCAGTCGGCGCTGCGGTAGACCCGGCGGCGCAGAATCGCCACCAGGCGGTCGCAGAGGTTGCCGGTCAGCAGCGCCACCAGGCACAGCAGGATGGGCCGGGGCCCGTACAGGTAGGCCGACATGCAGACAAGGGGCAGCGCCATCCAGCAGATGTGCTTATAATACCGGCCCGTCTGGGCCAGAGCCGCCTCCTGTTCTTTTCTTGTTGTTTCTTCCATTGGTCATCCTCGTCTCAACGGAGTCACACCGCCGCCAGGGACTGGATCACAGCAGCCGGGTCTGCCGCCCCAAAGACGGCGCTGCCGGCCACCAGCACATCCGCGCCGGCTTTGGTGCACAGGGGGGCCGTCTCGGCGTTGACGCCGCCGTCCACCTCCAGCAGGAACTGCAGGCCCCGGGCCTGACGCTCGGCCTTGAGGGCGGCCAGCTTGTCCAGGGCCGAGGGCATGAACTTCTGCCCGCCGAAGCCCGGCTCCACCCCCATCACCAGCACCAGATCCAGCTGGTCCAGCCAGGGGAACAGCTTTTCGGCGGGGGTCCCCGGGCTGATGGTCATACCGGTTTTGCACCCCGCCGACCGGATGGCGGCCAGCACTGCCGCCGGGTCGTCCTCGGCTTCCAGATGGAAGTTGATGAGGCCGGCGCCGGCCCTGGCAAAGGCCTCCGCATAGGTCAGCGGATGGCTGATCATCAGGTGCACATCAAAAAAAGCGTCGGGCATCCCCTTGTGCAGGCTGGCCAGCACAGGCACGCCGAAACTGATATTGGGCACAAAATGGCCGTCCATTACATCAAAATGGAGCATACCGGCTCCGGCTTCCAGGGCCATCCGGCATTCCCCGCCCAGACGGCAGAAGTCGGCGGATAAAATCGAAGGACTGATGATCGCCATGGTATTTTTACTCTCCGTTGTATTTTTTCTTTCTATTCCGTTCCGTCCGCGCCCCGCAGGGGGCACAGCTCACATTTTAGTGTACACGAAATCGGCACAAAAATCAAACCCGGCGCCGTCTTTTTCACGGAAATGACGTAAACTACCGCCGGGCGGCCCCTTCGGGGCTGGTGCCGGTGGTGTCGTCGGTGAGTTTCAGCAGGTCGCCCCGGCCCGGCACTTCCACCGGCAGGGTGAACACAAAGCGGCACCACTCCCCCTGTTTGCTCTCCACCCGGATCTGGCCCCCCGACAGGTTGACCAGCACCTTGCAGATGTGGAGCCCCAGGCCGGCCCCCCGGGCGTGGAGCCCGCGGGACTGGTCCTCTTTGTAGAACCGCTCAAAGACGAAGGGCAGAGCCTCCTCCGAGATGCCCTGGCCGCTGTTCCAGATGGAAATCTCGGCCTCGGGGCCCAGCTTTTCCACACCAAAGCGGATCACCCCGCCGGCGGGGGTGAACTTGATGGCGTTGTCCAGCAGGTTATACACCACCTGATGGATCAGATCGGGGTCGGCGTACACCAGCACCCGCTCGTCCATGGTGAGGCCTTCCAGGTCGATCTGGCCGTCGTTGATCCGCTGCTCCGCCGACAGGGCCACCCCGGTGAGGGTCTCCCAGATGTTGAACATCCGGGCGTTCACCTGGTATTCCCCCGACTCCAGCTTGGACAGATCCAGCATATTCTGGACCAGCCTTGCCAGCCGCCCCGTCTCCTGGGACACCAGCTGCAAATAGTGGTTGTGGAGTTCAGGCGGGATGGTGCCGTCCAGGATGCCGTCGATGAAGCCCTTGATGGTGGTCATGGGGGTCCGCAGCTCGTGGGCAATGTTGCCCATGAACTGGCCCCGGGAGGAATCAATCTGCTGCAGGTTGGCGGCCATGGTGTTGAAGGTGCGGGCCAGGTCGGCGATTTCGCCGTCCCCTTCCACATCCTCCACCCGGACCGAAAAGTCCCCGCCGCCGAATTTCTGGGCCGCCTCGCTGATCCGGTGGAGGGGCTCGGTGAGGCTGCGCATCAGGAACATGGTCAAAACGCTGGCGCAGATCAGCATCAGGCAGGCGGACAGCAGGAAGTTGGAGGCAAACCGCCCCACAAAGTCGTCCAGCATCCGGCCCGACGAGCAGACAAAAATGTAGCCTTCGGTGACATCGCCCTGGAGAATGGGCCGGGCCGACACATAGAATTCCTCGTCAAAGGAGCCCTTCATCCGGCCCAGCTCGTGGTAGACGCCGTCCTCTTCTTCCTCCGCCGCCCGGGCCACGTTTTCCAGCACCTCATCGGGGATCTGCTGCCGGGTCAGATGGTCGCTGTTGGAGGCCAGCATCACCTTGCCCTGGGTGTCGGTGAAAAAGAGGTAGACGTTGGCGCTTTCGCCGATCAGGTCCAGCTGATCCAGGGCGCTGTCCATCTCTTCCCGGCGGGTGATGTCATCCCAGAAATAGCCCACCGTCCGGTCGGCCAGCTCTCCCACATAGTCCAGGGTATCAAACCGCTCCTGGGCAAAGTAGCGGCTGAACAGCACCAGCTGGGACAGGCCCATCACCGCTACCGCCAGAATCAGCAGGGTGGCCACGATGGAAAAGAAGGCCACCGATATGCTTTTTCGCATTACTGACGCACCTCGAATTTATAGCCCACGCCCCAGACGGTTTTCAGCTCCCACTTGTCCGAGGCGCCGGCCAGTTTTTCCCGCAGACGCTTGACGTGGACGTCGATGGTCCGGGAGTCGCCGTAGTACTCAAACCCCCACACCTCGTCCAGCAGCTGGTCCCGGGTGTAGACCCGGTTGGGATGGGAGGCCAGGCAGTACAGCAGCTCCAGCTCCTTGGGGGGAGCCTCCACCACCTTGCCCTTGACCTTCAGCTCGTAGCTGTTCATATCCAGCCGGAGATTGTCAAACTCCACCACGCCCTCGGCGGGCTTGTCCGCGGCTGCACCGCCGGCGCAGCGCCGCAGCACCGCCTTGATCCGGGCCACCACTTCCTTGCTGTCAAAGGGCTTGACCACATAGTCGTCGGCCCCCAGCTCCAGGCCCAGCACCTTGTCAAAGGTCTCGCCCTTGGCGGTGAGCATGATCACCGGGGTGTCCCCCTCCTTGCGGATGCGGCGGCACACCTCCCAGCCGTCCAGCTTGGGCATCATCACATCCAGCAGCACCATGTCCGGCTTGATCTGGGCGTACTTTTCCAGGGCGTCCTCCCCGTCCGAGGCCAGGGTCACCTGGTAGCCTTCTTTGGTCAGGTAGAGCCGCAGCAGTTCGCAGATATTCTGGTCGTCGTCCACGACGAGGATTTTTTCGTTGGCCATGGCAGTTTCCTCCTGCAATTCCATCGCAGCGGGCGCCGGATGCACAGCAGCTTCTCCCCCTGCATTTTTGCGTGTTGCGATCTGATTTTTATTATACGGAACAGTTATGACAAAATAAAGAACTTCCCGCATTTTTCTGGTCTCCGGCGGGCTTTCGGAGGGGGCTGCAGCCATCTTTGGGATAGCATTCTTCTCCCCGCCCCGCAACCTGCGCTTTTGCAGCCCCGGCCCCGTCAAGCCTTGCTTTACGGGGGGATGGTGCGTATAATAAGGGGAGAACGCATCATACGGTACTGCGCCAAAGACGGCGCGGGCTGGACATAAAGGAGCACAGCACTATGAAATTAGGCATCGTCGGCCTGCCCAACGTGGGCAAGTCTACCCTTTTCAACGCCATCACCTCGACCCGCAACGCCGAGGCCGCCAACTATCCCTTCTGCACCATCGAGCCCAACAGCGGCATCGTCGCAGTGCCCGACCCCCGGCTGGACAAGCTGGCCGAAGTCTGGCAGACCAGCAAAAAGACCCCTGCCATTGTGGAATTTGTGGATATCGCCGGCCTGGTGAAGGGTGCCTCCCAGGGCGCCGGCCTGGGCAACAAGTTCCTGGGCCACATCCGGGAATGCGACGCCATCGTCCACGTGGTCCGCTGCTTCGACGACGACAACATCATCCATGTGGTGGAGGACGTCACCAAGGCCGAGGCGGTGAACCCCCTGTCCGACATCGACGTCATCGACTACGAGCTGATCCTGTCCGACCTGGAAGTGGTCCAGAACCGGGCCGGCCGGATGGCCAAGGCCGCCAAGAGCGGCAACAACAAGGGCGCCGCCGCCGAGGCTGCCTGGCTGGAGCGGCTGGCCGCCCACCTGTCCGAGGGCAAGCCCGCCCGCAGCTTTGACTGGGACGAGAACGACGAGGACCAGAAGACCGTCCTGAAGGAGATGGGCCTGCTGAGCTCCAAGCCGGTGCTGTACGCCTGCAACGTGGGCGAGGATGACCTGATGGAGGGCATCGAGAACAACAAGTATGTCCCCCTGGTGGCCAAGCGTGCCGCCGAGGAGGGCGCCAAGGTGATCCCCATCTGCGCCCGCACCGAGGAGGACATCGCCGACTACAGCCCCGAGGAGAAGAAAGCCTTCCTGGCCGAGATGGGCATCCAGTCCAGCGGCCTGGACAACCTGATTACCGCCAGCTATGACCTGCTGGGCCTGATCTCCTTCCTGACCGACGGCAAGAAGGAGTGCCGCGCCTGGACCATCCGCAAGGGCACCAAGGCCCCCCAGGCTGCCGGCAAGATCCACAGCGACTTTGAGCGGGGCTTCATCCGGGCCAGCGTCATCCACTACCCCGACCTGGAGGCCAACAACTTTGACTATGCCGCGGTGAAGGCCAAGGGCCTCCAGCACACCGAGGGCAAGGAATACGTGGTGCAGGACGGGGACGTCATCGAGTTCCTGTTCAACGTCTAAGGAGGTGGACGCCATGGTCATCGGCATTATGGGCGCCATGCCCGACGAAGTGGACCAGCTCTGTGCCCGCCTTTCCGATGTGAAGGTGGAGGAGTACGGCGGGGTCAGCTACCACTGCGGCAGCCTGGCAGGGCGGCAGCTGGTGGTGTGCTGCGCCGGCATGGGCAAGGCCAACGCCGCCGCCACCACCCAGGTGCTGATCACCAGGTACGGCGCCGGGCAGATCATCTTCTCGGGCATCGCCGGGAACATGACCAGCAAGATCGGCATCGGCGACGTGGTGATCGGCGGCACCGTCCTCTACCATGACGCCCAGCTGGACATGATCTGCCAGAATCCCCCCTACCTGAAGGAATACCACGGGGACCCGGCCCTGATTGCAGCGGCAGAGGCCGCCTGCCAGGAGGCCGGGGTCCGGTACATCACCGGCAAGATCGCCACCGGGGACCTGTTCATCGGGGACAGTGAATCCAAGGCTGCCATTGCCGCCAAGTGCGACCCCGACTGCGTCGAGATGGAGGGGGCCGCCGTCAGCCAGATTGCCGCCAAGAATGGGGTGCCCTGCGTGATCCTCCGGGCCATGAGCGACAACGCCGACGAGGCCGGCCACGAGGTGCTGGTGGTCAAGAAATTCAGCATCGCGGAATATGTAGCCACCGCCACCAAAATTGTGGCCTCCATGATCCAGCGGCTGTAATATCCGGAAACGCCAAAGGCGCCGCTTCCCGCCTGGGAGGCAGCGCCTTTTGTCGTCCTGTTACAGAAACTGTTCCAGCTTGATCCGGTTGTCCTCCTCAAAATCCTGGAGCCGCTGCATCAGCCGCTTGGTGCCGGGGGCCGCGTTGGGGTAATCTTTCTGGCACTTGATGCAGTCCATCACCCCCTGGCTGCTGCCCTCGGACAGCATCTCGGCCAGGTTGCGGGTGGATTTGTCGGTGAGGGTCTTCATGCTGATCCCCATTTTGGTGTTGATCTTGGCAAAGGCCGACTGGCCCTGGGCTTCCCCGCCGCAGGCCTCCATGTCGGTGTGGGCCTCCTGGCTCAGCTCCTGGTAGCCGTTCCGCTCCCGGATCAGCTCGGCCCGGAACCGGGCGTCGTCGGTCATGGGCAGGATCTGGGCCAGGGTGTTCTTGCCCATCTCGGTGTTCTGGATCACCGCCTCCAGCATATTCAGGTTGTCGTTTCTCTGGTGTTCCATCGAAAAAAGCCTCCTTTTGGTCCCAGGTTGATCCTAGTGTGCACCAAAAGGAGGCTTTTATTCCGCAAATGCCCGCAGGGAGGGGCGGCAGCTCTGCCCGCATGCCCGGGCCAGAACCCCCTTCCCGGAGGCAGAAATCTTTTACAGTTCGCTGTCCGCAGCGGGGCCGCTGGCGCAGATCTGATTGCCGCCGGCGGCTGCAGCGGCGCACATCCGCTTGTCGCACAGGTGGTACAGGCCTTCCCAGCCCCGGCAGTCGGGGGCCAGCTCGGCGGTGCCTGCCACACCGATGGACAGGGTGAAGGCCACCCGGCTCATCATGCCGGTGCCGGCCACGCACTCACAGGGCATGGCGGCATAGTGCCTGCGGACTTCTTCTTCCAGCTGGGCCGCCGTCATTTCCTCGCAGAGGATCAGCAGGATCTCGCCGTGAATCCGGCAGACCACCCGGCTGCCCGGCAGGTTGTAGTGCTTTTTCCACTGGTTCACAATGGTGCAGACGATCTGGTCCAGGGCAGGCTGGCCGTAGGTATAGCGCAGCTGGTCGGCGTTGTCCAGGCTGACCAGGGCCGCGGCGGCCTGGCCGCCCTTGCCCAGCAGCTGTTCCAGGTTATCCCGGAACACCGTCTCCACATAGCGGCGGTTGTAGGCGCCGGTGAGGAAATCCCGGTTCAGGTCCTCCCGCACCAGTTCCCGTTCCCGCTCGGTCATCCGGTCTTCGGGCAGGGTGTTGCCTGCCAGGGGGGCGCTCATCTGAATGCCATAGCTGACCCCGCCGGCCTTGACCCGGCGCCGCAGCACACAGCTCACCTGGCCGCCGCCCTGTTCATAACTCACCTGCATGGCGTCATCCTGCCAGTGGTCCTCGCACTCCGGCGGCAGCTCCACCACGCTGACGTCCTCAAAAACTGCCTCCAGCGCCTGGGTCAGCTGCTGCAGGTCCTGCACGGTACATCCTTTTTCCATTCTTGTTTCCCCCGCTGTGCGCCGGACCATCTTCATCCGGGCAGCCTCAAAAGGCCTTTGCGCTTCCAGCTTCTCCGGCCTCCGCCAGGAGGCCTCCTTCTCCCTCAGACGGACCCAGTCGTCCGTCAGCTTGTCTGAATAACCAGAACTGCATCAATTATATCACGATCTACGTCTTTTTTCCATAGCGGGCGCAACTTTTCGATTCAGAAGACGAAATTTTGTCATTCTGCCAAAAGATTCTCCCGGGTGCGGCAGCTTACCTCACATTCCTGGCGGATTTGCCCTGCCAGCACCGCGGTGTCGAATCCCTTCCTGGCCCGCCATGCCCAGTTGCCTCCCAGACGGCCGGGGGTGTTGAGATGGGCCTCGGCCCCCAGGCCCAGCCAGTCATACAGAGGGATGATGGCCCGGTCTGCCGGGGAGCTGAGGGCGGCCCGGATCAGCGCCAGCCGGGCCTGGGCGGGCTTGACCGCCTCGGCCTGGGCTGCGGTGGGCTTGAGGTGGGCGGTCAGGTGGAGGTAGGCCGCCGCATTTCTCTTTTCCTTTTTGGTGGCCACCGTCTCCCACCAGTCGGTGAGGGTGGTGTTGTCGTGGGTGCCGGGGTAGACCACACAGTTCTTGATGTGGTTGCAGGGCAGATACTCGTTGTCGCCGCCGCCAAAGGCAAACTGCAGCACCTTCATGCCGGGGAAGCCGCTGTCGGCCAGCAGCTGCCGGACGCTGTCGGTCAGGTCGCCCAGGTCCTCGGCGATGATGGGCAGCTTGCCCAGGGCAGCTTCCAGGGCGTGGAACAGCTCCATGCCGGGGCCCTTTTCCCACCGGCCGGTCTTGGCAGTCGGGCTGCCCGCCGGGATGGCCCAGTAAGTATCAAAGCCCCGGAAATGGTCGATCCGCACCAGGTCGTAGATGGAGGCCGCATACCGCACCCGCTTGATCCACCAGGCAAAGCCGGTCTGGCGGTGGTAGTCCCAGTCATAGAGGGGGTTGCCCCACAGCTGGCCGTCCGCCGAGAAGTAATCCGGCGGGCAGCCCGCCACCCGGGCAAACCGGCCTTCCCCGTCCAGCTCAAAGAGGCTGCCGCCGGCCCAGGCGTCCACCGAGTCCGCCGACACATAAATGGGCATATCCCCCAGAATCTGGATGCCCTTGGCGTTGGCGTAGGCCTTCAGCCTGCTCCACTGCTGGCTGAACTTATACTGCAAAAACTTCCAGAAGCCGATCTCCTCCTGGTGCTCTGCGGCATAGCGCTCCAGGGCGGCTTTGTCCCGCAGGCGGTATTCCCGGGGCCACTCGGTCCAGGGCTTCATCTCGTTGTCCACCTTCAGGGCCATGTAGAGGGCGTAGTCATCCAGCCAATCCTCGTTGGTCAGGGTGAAGGCGTAATAGTCGTCGGGGTAATAGACGCCGCAGCCATACAGCCCCACGCACCCGGCCCGCCAGGCGGCGTAAGCTTCCCGCAGCAGCTCATAGCGGCTGTTGTACAAAGCGCCGTAGTCCACCACGCAGGGGTCCTCGCCGAAGTCCGCTTCCTCCAGCTGGGCCAGCGTCAGCAGGCCCTCATCCCGCAGGGCTTCCAGGTCGATGAAATAGGGGTTGCCGGCAAAGGCCGAGCAGCTCTGGTAGGGGCTGTCGCCGTAGCCGGTGGGGCTGAGGGGCAGAATCTGCCAGATCTGCTGGCCTGCCGCCGCGAGGAAGTCCACAAATTTCACAGCCTCCGCGCCGAAACAGCCAATCCCATAGGGGCCCGGCAGACTGGATACAGGCATCAAAATTCCACTTTCACGCATGTTTCCGTTCCTCTCTTTTTTCAAAGGTGCCGCCTCTGGCCGGGCGGCCCTGTCTATTTTATGATATCACAACCGGTAACTATTTTCCACAGGCAAAAATCGTGGTATAATAACCCTGCACGGGTTATTTGGCCAGGTGTGCACGCTGCGCGTGGATTTGTTTTTGCCTGCCTCAGCAGGCATCGGCATAATCGCTCTGTCGAGCTATTTGGCCAGAAGTATGCGCTGCGCGCCGATCTGGTTTTTTGCCCGCTTGGGCGGGCACCGGCATAATAGCCTCGTTGAGGCTATTTGGCCAGAAGTATGCGCTGCGCGCGGATTTGTTTTTGCCTGCCTCAGCAGGCATTGGCATAATAACCCTGCACGGGTTATTTGGCCAGGTGTATGCGCTGCGCGCCGATCCGGTTTTTTGCCCGCTTGGGCGGGCACCGGCAAAATATCCCTGAACCTGTTTTCAAAGCCGATTTTTTGCGGGCCCCCGGACGGGGCCATCAGAGAGAGGATTTTCAAGATATGCTTCCAACCGAACGTTTTTATCAGGCGGACGCCTACCGCACCGAGGCGCCGGCCCTGATTGCGGCTGTCCAGCCCCTGGAAGGGGGCGGCGGCCTGGTGGCCATGACCGGCACCGTTTTCTATCCCGAGGGGGGCGGCCAGCCCGCCGACCGGGGCACCCTGACCCTGCCCGACGGGCAGGTGATGCAGGTCACCGACGTCCACGAAAAGGCGGAGATCATCTGGCACACGGTGGCGGCTCTGGTCCCCGAGGCCAAGGAAGGCACCCCGGTGCACCAGCAGATCGACTGGGACTGGCGGTTTGACAAGATGCAGCAGCACACCGGCGAACACATCCTGTCGGGCACCCTGCACCGTCTGTTCGGGGCCGAGAATGTGGGCTTCCACATCGGCAGCGAGGCGGTGCGGATGGACACCAGCGTCCCCATCAACCCTGAGGGGCTCAGGCAGGCCGAGCTGGAGGCCAACCGCTTTGTCTGGCGGGACCTGCCGGTCCAGATCACCTACCCCAGCCGGGAAGAGCTGGCCCACATGACCTACCGCAGCAAAAAGGAGATCGAGGGCCAGGTGCGGATCGTCACCATCCCCGGGGCGGATGCCTGCGCCTGCTGCGGCACCCACACCGCCTCCACCGGCCAGGTGGGCCTGATCAAGATTCTCGCCGCCGAGCACTACAAGGGCGGCATGCGGCTGGCAGTGGTCTGCGGCGGCCGGGCCCTGGCCGAAGTCCAGGCCATGCAGGAGCGGCAGAGCGCCATCGTGGCCGAGCTCAGCGCCAAGCCCACCGAGACTGCCAACGCCGTCCGCCGGGTGCACGACGAACTCACCGCCCTCAAGTTTGCCCAGTACGGCCTGTGTGGCCAGCTCTTTGAGGCCCTGGCCGGGGCGGTGAGCCCCCACGAGGACGCCATCCGGCTGGTGCCGGGGCTGGACCCCGACGGCCTCCACCGGCTGGCGGTGCGGCTGACCGAGGCCACCGACGGCCTGTGCGCCGCTTTGACCCCCACCGACAAGGGCTGCGGCTACTGCCTGGCCCGCCGGGAGGGGGATGTCCGCTCTCTCACCAAAGCCCTCAACGCCGCCTGCGGCGGACGGGGCGGCGGCAAGCCCGGCATCTGCCAGGGCAGCTGCACCGCAGACCCCCAGACGGTGGAAAATTTCCTGCGGGATGCAGCCCATTCGTAAAACAAGCATAGAATAAAACAAGGAGTATATCCCATGCGCATGCGTTTCAAGCCCTACGCGCGGGCCGAGCTGCTCGCCGCCGACTTCCACATCCACGACCCCTTCCACCTGCAGGGGCAGTGGCACAGCCAGTTTGCCCGCCCCCAGCAGCCCCTGGTGCTGGAGCTGGGCTGCGGCAAGGGCGGCTTTATCTCCCAGCTGGCCGCCGCCCACCCCGAAAACAACTATCTGGGCATTGACATCACCGACAAGGTGCTGATCCTGGCCAAGCGGAAAATCGAGGCATCCTATGCCGCCGCAGGCCGCCCCATCGACAACGTGCGGATTATGAGCGCCGACATCGAGCGGATCCGCAACCTCTTCACCCCCCAGGACACCGTCAGCCGGATCTACATCAACTTCTGCAACCCCTGGAGCAAAAACGCCTCCTCCAACAAGCACCGGCTGACCCATCCCCGGCAGCTGATCCAGTACCGGGATTTTCTGGTGGACGGCGGGGAAATCTATTTCAAGACCGACGACGACGACCTGTTCCGGGACAGTCTGGAATATTTCCCTGCGGCGGGGTACGAGATCACCTGGCAGACTTACAACCTCCACGACAACGAGCCGGCCTGGAACATCCGCACCGAGCATGAGGGAATGTTCACCGAAATGGGCATCAACATCAAGGCCCTGATCGCCCGCAAGAAACCCGGGGATGACAGCGTCACCTGGGTGGAGCCCAAGCGCCGGGGCGGCCAGGACCCCGAAGACGACGGCACCGGCGAGGCCTCCGCGCCCGCCCTGTGACCGGTGGGGAGGCAGTTGTATGCTTTTGTTTGGATTCACCCTGTATCAAATCGCCTTTTATTTTCTGATTTATTCCTTTCTGGGCTGGTGCTGCGAGGTGGTTTACGCCGCCTTTGTCACCGGCCAGCTGGTAAACCGGGGCTTTCTCAACGGCCCGGTCTGCCCCATCTACGGCTTCGGGATGCTGACGCTGCTGTTTTTCCTGACCCCGCTGGTGCACCGCTATCTGCTGCTGTTTTTCTGGGGAATGATCATCCCCAGCGCCATCGAGCTGGCGGGGGGCTGGATGCTGTACAAGGTCTACCACACCCGCTGGTGGGATTACACCGACAAGCCCTTCAACCTGGGGGGCTATATCTGTCTGGAGTTCTGCTTTTACTGGGGCATCGGCTCGGTGGTCATGATGAAGCTGGTGCATCCGGCGGTGGCCATGCTGGTGGGAGCCATCCCGCCCACTGCCGGCTGGGTGATCCTGGCCATCTGCTATCTGGTGTATGCCGCTGACCTGGTGGTCACCACCATCACCGCCATCGGCCTCACCACCGAGCTGGACACCCTGGAACAGGTTGCCGACGGCATCCACGCCATCAGCGACGCCATGACCAGCCTCATCGGCTCCACCGCCCTGGACGCCGACCAGAAGCTGGATGAAAGCCGCCTGCAGCTGAAACTGGCCGGGGCCGAGCTCAGCAACAAGCTGTCCCGCCGGGAGATGCAGCGGGCCACCCGGGCCGCCCGGGCCAAGGCCGCCGAAGCCATGGAGGCTGCCCGCCGGGCCGGGGAAACTGCCCGGATGAATGCCGCCGAGGCCGCCGAGGCCGCCCGCCTGGCCGCGGCCGGCAAGATGGACCAGGCCTCCGAGCTGCTGCGGCTGGAAGGGCTGCGGGCCGAGCTGGAAGCCCGGTCTGAGGAGATCCAGGCCCAGATGCGGGCCCAGTTCCAGCGCACCGCCTTCCTGGGGCCCGGCCGTATGATCAAAGCCTTCCCCCGGCTGCGCCATGGCAGCCGCCGGCTCTCCCTGGACGCCCTGCGGGAGCTGCTCCGCCGGAAGGACAGCGGCCAGGACGACTCCCATCCGGGTCAGGATCAGGACCAGACCCGTCCTTGATACACAGCAAAAAAGCTGCCGCCCGGCACAAAACCGGGCGGCAGCTTTTGGTTTCTCGGGGGCTCAGCCCAGGTCGCTGGGGCGGAGCACAAAATTCACTTCTTTATTGGCCATCTGATAGACAATGCGGAAGGTCTGGGTGTTCTCGGTGATCTGGGCGATGCAGTCCAGATAGGACGCGCCCTGGGGGATATTCCCGTATGTATTGCTCTGACGGGGCTCGCCGGGGGTGCCGGTATAGCATACCACGCCGAAGGTGCCGTCGTTCAGGCTGACGCCGTTGTTGTAGGCCCACAGCAGCGTCGGCACCTTGACAACCTGGTTGGCGTTGGGATAGGTGGGCAGGGTGCCCTCCTCGCCGTTGTCTTTTTCCCAGGTGTAGAAGTCCTTGCGGACCTTCTCGTTGGTGTACTCGGGGTCAAACCAGTCCAGGCCGAACCGTCTGTGATACAGCTCAATGGCCTGGGAGGTGGTGTTGTTGACATTCATCCGCAGATAGAGATACCGCTGGGTCTTGTCCACCTTCAGCTGGTAGTTCTTGGCCAGGTCTGCATGCCGGTCAGCAGTGACTTCCCAGGCCTCGGCCATCTGCAGGGTGAAGGCACCGCCCTCGGAATTGGTCCAGGTGACCGTCTGCCCCAGGCCATACTCGGCATCAAATTTGGTACAGCCTCCCAGCAGGCTGCCGGTGGCCAGAACCAGGGCGCCTACGCCGGCTCCTCTCATAAAGTTTCTGCGGGAGATTATGCAAGACATAGGATGTCCTCCTTCACATTTTTATGATTCGCCGGCCCCGCAGCTTTTCAAAAGCTGCCGCAGCCTGCCTTTGATGATGCTTCGATTCTATCATACGGCCCCGACAGTGTCAATCAAAGCCCAGAATTTTTCATCTGTTACGTTCTTTTTTCAATGGCCCCCGGGGCGGCTTTCCGGGGCGCGGAACAGGGCGGGCAAGAGGAATCCATGCAATTTTTTCAGTCCTGACTGTACAGGATTTCATCCATCCTTTTGTTGCCTCTGTCTTGCGGGCCCTCCCGCCGGTCCGGTATAATAATATTGTTCGCCTTTTTTCGATTTTCTGCCGGACCAGGCCCCCTGCGGGCTGCCGGCCCCACCCAGAAAGGATCACCGGTCACCCATGCTGCATCTTTTTGAACAACTGGACATCGGGATGGACACAGCCCTGTCCGTCGCAGTCCCCCTGATTTCCGGCATTGCCGAGCTGATCGGCCTGCTCATCATTGTGGTCAGCCTGCTGCGCACCACCTACCACTATCTCCGGGTGGTGCTGGTCCACGATGACTACGACTATCATCTGGAGATGAGCACCGGCCTGATCACCGCCCTGGAATTCCTGATGGCGGCGGAGGTCTCCAAGACCATCCTGCTGCCCAGCCTGGATGCCGTGCTGCTGCTGGTGGCCACCTTTGGCTCCCGCGCCCTGATGAGCATCCTGCTGCGGGTGGAGATGCGGTCCGAGCGGGCAGAGCGGGCCGAGGCCAAGCGGGACGAGCGCCGCGCCGAGCGCCGGGCTGTGCTGGAATCCAGCCCCTTCTGGCCCTGGAAAGGCGGGCCCGGCTCCCCCTCCGGGGAGGACAAGCCGGAAGACGCCGGCCCCCGGGATATGGAATAAAGCCCCGATTTGTCATTTTGTCAGAATTGGGCCTGTTTCTTTTGGCGTACCTGTAAAAACTTCCAAAACAGCAGCACGATTCTTGACAATTCCCACAAGCCGCGCTATACTGACGCTGTCGAAAGCAAAGGCGCTGACAGAGCAAAATCTGTCAGCGCCTTTTGTTTTCCGCCGCTTGCCGCATCTCCGTCCTTCAGGGAGAATAGAGGGCTTTCTGAGGGACGGCCCCAGCCGCAGGGGTTTGATGCGCGGGCGTTCTCCTTCTTCTTTTTCTTTCCTTTACCAGATGCATAAAGCAAAACGGCCTTCGCCCCCACCTCCGACAGGGCGGGGGCTGTTTTGCTGTCCGGGCGCTTGCATTTTTGCCGCAGGTGTGCTACAATCTTCTCAGTTTCATCCTGGCCAAGCGTGAGAGGGCTTTTCCCCTCTCGGATGCGGACAAACAGGAGCGGACCATGGCACCCCAGAGAAGGCTGCCGCCGCCAGCGCGGCGTGCTGCAAGCAGCCCGGCGCCCACCCCGCCCCCTACCACCGCGGAGCGCAGAGGCGAACCTCTGCCGGGTGTGCCCGTTACAGCACAGCGAGAGGCGCTGCCCCTTTGGGCGGCGCAATTCGGGTGGAACCGTGGAGCGGTTTCCGGAATCAGATTCTCCGGCGCTTCATCCCGTGCATACGTTCTGCGGGATGAAGCGCCTTTTTGTTTTTTGTTTTTATTTTCAACCGGATTTGGGAGAAAGGAAAACCACCATGAAGATCATTTACAATGACGGCACCGTCGCTGAGTGCCCCCAGGACCAGGAGCTGCACGTCCTGCGCCACACCGCCGCTCATATTATGGCCCAGGCCATCAAGCGCCTGTACCCCGACGCTGACTTCGGCTACGGCCCTGCCACCGAGAACGGCTTCTACTACGATGTGGATCTGGGCGATGTCAAGCTGACCGACGAGGATCTGGCCGCCATCGAGAAAGAGATGCACAAGATCACCAAGGAGAACCTGCCCATCAAGGCCTTCACCCTGCCCCGTCCCGAGGCCATCAAGCTGATGGAGGACCGCCAGGAGAAGTTCAAGGTGGAGCACATCGGCGATCTGCCCGAGGATGCCACCATCAGCTTCTATCAGCAGGGCGAGTATATTGATATGTGCGTCGGCCCCCACCTGACCTACACCAAGGGCCTGAAGGCTTTCAAGATCACCCAGCAGTCCGGCGCCTACTGGAAGGGCGACAAGGCCAACAAGATGCTGACCCGCATCAACGGCGTGGCCTTCCGCACCCAGGAAGAGCTGGAAGCCTGGGAGAAGCAGCAGGAAGAGGCCCGTGCCCGCGACCATCGCCGCATCGGCAAGGAGATGGGCCTGTTCATGACCGACGACCTGGTGGGCCGCGGCCTGCCCATGTTCCTGCCCAACGGCTATGTGGTCTGGCAGCAGCTGGAGGACTATATCAAGGGCAAGGAGCGCGCCCGTGGCTATCAGCACGTCATGACCCCCTGCGTCGGCACCGTCAACCTGTACAAGACCTCCGGCCACTGGGATCACTACCGCGAGAACATGTTCCCCGCCATGGAGATGGAGGGCGAGAGCTATGTGCTGCGTCCCATGAACTGCCCCCATCACATGATGATTTACGCCAACCGGCCCCATTCCTACCGCGATCTGCCCATCCGGATCGGCGAGATTGCCCACGACTTCCGTTATGAGGCCAGCGGCACCCTGAAGGGCATCGAGCGCGGCCGTCACTTCTGCCAGAACGACGCCCACCTGTTTGTCACCCCCGAGCAGATCAAGAGCGAAGTGGCCGCTGTCTGCGACCTGATCTTTGAGGTTTACAAGGACTTCAACATCACCGACTACCGCTGCGTGCTGTCCCTGCGGGACCCCAACGACAAGAAGAAGTATCATGACGACGACGCCATGTGGAACCACGCCGAGAACGCTCTGCGGGAGGTTCTGACCGAGCTGGGCATCAACTTCACCGAGGAGATCGGTGAGGCTGCCTTCTACGGCCCCAAGCTGGATGTCAACGTACGGCCCGCCGTGGGCGCCGAGTACACCCTGTCCACCTGCCAGCTGGACTTCTGCCTGCCCGCAAAGTTCCACCTGACCTATGTGGACCGGGACGGCAGCGAGAAGACCCCCGTGGTGCTGCACCGCGCCATCCTGGGTTCCATCGACCGCTTCATGGCCTACCTGATTGAGGAGACCAAGGGCCGCTTCCCCACCTGGCTGGCACCCACCCAGGTCAAGGTTCTGCCCGTCTCTGAGAAGACCCTGGACTACGCTTCCGAGGTCGCCGACAAGCTGTCTGATGCCGGCATCCGGGTTTACCTGGACAGCGACAACCAGAAGATCGGCTACAAGATCCGCGAGGCCCAGCAGGTGGACCGCGTGCCCTATATGCTGGTGCTGGGTGCCAAGGAGGCCGAGGCCGGCAACATCTCGGTCCGCAACCGCAAGGGTGAGACCACCACGATGGATCTGGACACCTTCATCCAGCAGGTCTGCAGCGAAATCTCCAACCGCACCTACAACATCGACTAACTTACTTTTCTGGAAGAAAAGTAAGCAAAGGCAGCGGCGGCGACCGCGTCCAGTGGGCGAAACAGGGAGCCACCGCTGGCGCCGCGCTCCGATTTTTGCAAGCACCCGCCGTGGTGCGCCGCAAAAATCGGCTAAGCGCAAGAGGTTTTACTGGGTACCGGGTAACTGCTCCGGCTTACGTTACACCTAGTCGGCGGCTAGGTCCTGCATCTTAGTCGACCTTTGGGCTGCGCCCCCCTTCGATTTTGCCGGCGTCTATCCTGAATGGAATGCATAGGCAGAATCCCGCATGAGAATCTGCGGCCGGTACCATGCAAAATCTTTTGCAGGCCTGAAATGACCCCCAAAAGTTAGACAAAATTTAACATCAAGCAACGTGAACGGTCTGAATCCTGTATTGCACAGGGC
>CALWZK010000021.1 GCA_944386015.1 uncultured Faecalibacterium sp. | reverse complement strand
CAGTGCTCTTGGTAGCCAGGACATCGCGGCCTTTGCGTACAAGCTGGTTAAAAGTAGGCATTGTGTTTCTCCTTTCCACTAGTTTTCTTCGCCGGACGGGTTGTCCGGCACATTTTTGCCGCACTTCACCTGTGGTGGAGCGCAACAAGTTTATTTTACACAGAATGTTCTGTGATGTCAACAGTTTTTCCAGAAAATTTTTGTTTTATACCACAAATTTAATTTTTTTGAGAGATGAACGGGCCGCAACCAAAAAGCCCCACCTGCGGGCAGCAGATGGGGCTTGGTTTTAAGGGATCTTTTTACTGGTTGGCAGCAGCCTCAGCCTCAGCGGCCAGCTCCTGATCGTGCTCCTGCTCGCGGCGGATCAGATCCTCGCGAACCTCCGGCAGACCAGTACCTGCGGGGATCAGCTTGCCGATGATGACGTTCTCCTTCAGGCCGGAGAGCTTATCCTCCTTGCCCTTGATGGCAGCCTCGGTCAGCACGCGGGTGGTCTCCTGGAAAGATGCGGCCGACAGGAAGGACTCGGTGGCCAGAGCGGCCTTGGTGATGCCCAGCAGAACCTGCTGATACTCCACCAGCTTCAGGTCGGTCTCCCCTGCCTCGATGCGGGCCTTCAGCTCCTCGTTGATGTTCTCCACATCCAGACGGTTGGCCAGTGCGCCGCCGATCAGATCGGAAGAGCCGGCGTCGGTCACGCGGACCTTGCGGCACATCTGACGGATGATGACCTCGATGTGCTTGTCGTTGATCTCAACGCCCTGCAGACGGTAGACCTTCTGGACCTCGCTGATCAGATAGTTCTGGACAGCGGACAGGCCCTTGACGGCCAGGATATCCTGGGGATACAGGACGCCTTCGCGGGTGATGATGTCGCCCTTCTCCACCCGGTCGCCAGGCATAACCCGTGCGTGCTGGGTGAAGGGAATCGAGTAGCTCTTGACCACTTCGGCGCCGTTATCGTCCTTACCGGTGACCTTGATGACCACGTTCTTCTTGGTGTCATCCTGAGAGACAACACCCGAAATCTCGCTCATGATGGCCATGCTCTTGGGACGGCGGCTCTCGAACAGCTCCTCAACACGGGGAAGACCCTGGGTAATGTCTTCTGCCGATGCAATACCGCCGGTATGGAAGGTACGCATGGTCAGCTGGGTACCAGGCTCGCCGATGGACTGTGCAGCGATGATACCGACAGACTCGCCCAGCTGGACCGGCTCGCCGGTAGCCATGTTGGAGCCGTAGCAGCGTGCGCAGACACCGGTCTTGGCGCGGCAGGTCAGCAGGCTGCGGATCTTCAGGTGGGTGATGCCGGCAGCCTCGATCTTCTCGGCGTCGTACAGGTCCATCATCTTCCCTTCGGGAACGATGACATCGCCGGTGGTGGGGTTCACCACGTCGCCCACGGCGTAACGGCCGATCAGACGCTCACGGAAGGACTCGATCTTCTCCTTGCCCTCATGGATTTCGGAGACTTCCAGGCCGTCGGTGGTGCCGCAGTCCAGCTCACGGATGATGACGTCCTGAGAGACGTCGACCATGCGGCGGGTCAGGTAACCAGAGTCAGCAGTACGCAGAGCGGTATCAGCCAGACCCTTACGGGCGCCACGGGCGGAAACGAAGTATTCCAGAATGTTCAGACCTTCGCGGTAGTTGGCGCGAATGGGCATCTCGATGGTCTGACCGGCGGTGTTTGCCAGCAGGCCGCGCATGCCGGCCAGCTGCTTGATCTGGTTCATGGAACCACGGGCGCCCGAGTCAGCCATCATATAGATCTCGTTGTCCTTGGGCAGGTTATCGGACAGGGCCTTGGAAACCTTGTCGGTGGTGGCCTGCCAGATATCGATGGTCTTCTTATAGCGCTCTTCCTCGGAAATCAGACCGCGGTTGAACAGCTTGTTGACCTGGGAGACCTTCTTGTCGGCCTCTTCCAGCAGCTCAGCCTTCTGGGGCGGAATCACGGCGTCACAGACAGCGACCGAGATGGCCGACAGGGTGGAGTACTTGTAGCCCTGTGCCTTGATGGAATCCAGCATCTTGGCGCAGGCGCGGGTGCCGTTCCGGGTCAGGCAGCGGGAAATGATGTCGGGCAGGGTCTTCTTGGTAACCCGGAAGCTGATCTCGTAATCCAGCCAGTGGGCGGGATCGGTGCGGTCCACATAGCCCAGGTTCTGGGGAACGGGGGTGTTGAAAATGATGCTGCCCACGGTGGTATCCACCAGGCCGCTGCGCTCCACGCCGTCCAGCACCATGGTGCGGCGGACCTTGATGGGAGCGTGCAGGGTGACGATGTGCTCGGCGTAGGCCATCAGGGCCTCGTTCTCATCCCGGAACACCTTCCCTGCCCCTTCCTCGTCCTCACGGACGGTGGTCAGGTAGTAGCTGCCCAGAATCATATCCTGGGTGGGGACGGTAACAGGTGCGCCGTCCGAAGGCTTCAGCAGGTTGCCGGAAGCCAGCATCAGCATCTTGGCCTCGCGGCAGGCATCCTCGCCCAGGGGCAGATGGACTGCCATCTGGTCACCGTCGAAGTCGGCGTTGAATGCAGTACATGCCAGGGGGTGCAGCTTGATGGCACGGCCCTCCACCAGCACCGGGTTGAAGGCCTGGATGCCCAGACGGTGCAGCGTAGGTGCACGGTTCAGCAGAACCGGGTGGCCCTTGATGACGGTCTCCAGGCTGTCCCACACTTCGGGGCGGGCCCGCTCTACCATCTTGCGGGCGGACTTGATGTTGTTGGCCACGCCCTTCTCCACCAGGTCCTTCATGACAAAGGGCTTGAACAGCTCCAGAGCCATCTCCTTGGGCAGACCGCACTGGTCCATCCGCAGCTCGGGGCCGACAACGATAACAGAACGGCCGGAGTAGTCAACGCGCTTGCCCAGCAGGTTCTGACGGAAACGGCCCTGCTTGCCCTTCAGCATGTCGGACAGGCTCTTCAGAGCGCGGTTGTTGGGGCCGGTGACAGGACGGCCGCGGCGGCCGTTGTCGATCAGGCTGTCCACAGCCTCCTGCAGCATCCGCTTCTCGTTGCGGACGATGATGTCGGGAGCGCCCAGCTCCAGCAGGCGGCGCAGACGGTTGTTGCGGTTGATGACGCGGCGGTACAGATCGTTCAGGTCGGTGGTGGCGAAACGGCCGCCGTCCAGCTGCACCATGGGGCGCAGGTCAGGAGGCAGAACCGGCAGAACGGTCAGGATCATCCACTCGGGGCGGTTGCCCGAAATGCGGAAGGCCTCCACGACCTCCAGACGCTTCAGGATGCGGATGCGCTTCTGGCCGCTGGACTTCTCCACCTCGGCGTTCAGCTCGGCAGACAGCTGGTCCAGATCGATCTCAGCCAGCAGCTCCTGGATGGCCTCGGCGCCCATCTGAGCCTTGAACTCGTCGCCGTAGCGCTCCTGCATCTCGCGGTATTCCTTTTCGGTCAGCAGCTGCTTTTTCTCCAGCGGGGTCAGGCCGGGATCCACCACGATATAGCTTGCAAAATACAGAACCTTCTCCAGCAGCCGGGGGCTGATGTCCAGCATCAGGCCGATGCGGCTGGGAATGCCCTTGAAATACCAGATGTGGCTGACAGGGGCTGCCAGCTCGATGTGGCCCATCCGCTCACGGCGGACCTTGGCCTTGGTGACCTCGACGCCGCAGCGCTCGCAGATCTTGCCCTTATAGCGAATCCGCTTATATTTGCCGCAATGGCACTCCCAGTCTTTGGTGGGTCCAAAAATCCGCTCGCAGAACAGGCCGTCCCGCTCGGGCTTCAGGGTGCGGTAGTTGATGGTTTCGGGCTTTTTCACCTCGCCGTAGCTCCATTTGCGGATCTGTTCGGGAGAGGCAAGACCGATCTTGATCGAATCGAAAACGGTGTTTTCCATGAATCGAACCCTTCCTTAATCTCTATAACAAGTTCCGATGCGAAACCGGCTGTTTTTATTCATCGAAATCGACTTCATCTGCCGGGTGGCCTGCGTCAGCTGCAGGGG
This sequence comes from uncultured Faecalibacterium sp., assembly GCA_944386015.1. Classification (GTDB taxonomy): domain Bacteria; phylum Bacillota; class Clostridia; order Oscillospirales; family Ruminococcaceae; genus Faecalibacterium. The sequence goes on along the minus strand of CALWZK010000021.1, from coordinate 29,408 downwards.
CATCCTCCAGGGATGCAGCATCATCAAAGCCAGCGTCGGCATCTTTGATGGTGTAGTCATTCAGCAGCTCGCTCTCCTGGACCACATTCTCTGCACCGGCAACCTCACGCATATCGAAGCCAGTCTCCTCTTCGTCGAAGTTCTGGCGCATATCGATCTCGTTGCCGTCCTTGTCCTGCACGATGACATCCAGGCCCAGGGACTGCAGTTCCTTGAGCATGACGCGGAAGGATTCGGGGATGCCGGGCTGAGGCACCGGCTCGCCCTTGACGATGGCCTCATAGGTCTTGACGCGGCCCTCCACATCGTCCGACTTGACAGTCAGGATCTCCTGCAGGGTGTATGCTGCGCCGTAAGCCTCCAGAGCCCAGACCTCCATCTCGCCGAAGCGCTGGCCGCCGAACTGGGCCTTGCCGCCCAGGGGCTGCTGGGTAACCAGAGAGTAGGGGCCGGTGGAACGGGCGTGGATCTTATCGTCAACCAGGTGATGCAGCTTGAGGTAGTACATATAGCCCACGGTGACGCGGTTGTCGAACTTCTCGCCGGTACGGCCATCGTAAACGGTGGTCTTGCCGTCGCGGTCCAGCTCGATCTTGGAGAAGTCAATGATGTGGCCCTGCTCGCCCATGATCTTGGGCAGCTTGGTGGGATAAGCGGGAGCGTTCTCGCCGTGCCACTTTTCGCGGGCAGTATCGAAGGCATCGCCGATATCATTCTCACGGGCGGAGTCGAAGACGGGGGTCATGACCTTGATGCCGCAGGCCTTGGCTGCGTAGCCCAGGTTGACTTCCAGAACCTGACCGATGTTCATACGGGAAGGAACGCCCAGGGGGTTCAGCACGATGTCCAGCGGGGTGCCGTCGGGCAGGTAGGGCATGTCTTCCTGGGGCAGAATCCGGGAAACGACACCCTTGTTGCCGTGACGGCCTGCCATCTTGTCGCCGACGCTGATCTTGCGCTTCTGGGCGATATAGCAGCGGACCACTTCCCGGACGCCGGGCTGCAGCTCGTCGCTGTTCTCGGGGGTAAAGACCTTGACATCCACGATGATGCCGTACTCGCCGTGGGGCACGCGCAGAGAGGTGTCGCGGACTTCACGGGCCTTCTCACCGAAGATGGCGCGGAGCAGACGCTCCTCAGCGGTCAGCTCGGTCTCGCCCTTGGGGGTGACCTTGCCAACCAGGATGTCGCCGCTCTTGACCTCGGCGCCGATGCGGATGATGCCGCGCTCGTCCAGATCCTTCAGGGCATCCTCGGAAACGTTGGGGATGTCGCGGGTGATTTCCTCAGGTCCCAGCTTGGTGTCACGGGACTCGGTCTCATATTCCTCGATGTGGATCGAGGTGTAGACGTCCTCACGGACGATCTTCTCATTCAGCAGGACGGCGTCCTCGTAGTTGTAGCCCTCCCAGGTCATGAAGCCGATCAGAGCGTTCTTGCCCAGAGAGATTTCGCCGTTGCGCATGGCGGGGCCATCGCCGATGACCTGGCCCTTCTTGACGGTCTCGCCCACCGAGACGATGGGGCGCTGGTTGATGCAGGTGCCTGCGTTGGAGCGGGCGAACTTGGTGAGGCTGTACTCATCCACACCGCCCTGGTTGTTGCGGATCACAATGTGATCTGCATCCACACGCTCCACCACGCCGTCGTTCTTGGCCAGAACAGCGACGCCCGAGTCGGTGGCTGCCTTGTACTCCATGCCGGTGGCCACCAGGGGCTGCTGGGTGACCATCAGAGGCACAGCCTGGCGCTGCATGTTGGAGCCCATCAGAGCACGGTTGCAGTCATCGTTCTCCAGGAAAGGAATCATGGCGGTAGCCACAGAAACCATCATCCGGGGAGAGACGTCCACGAAGTCGACCTTCTCGGCGTCGATTTCCAGAATCTCGTCGCGGCGGCGGGCCGAAACGCGCTGGCGCTTGAAGTGACGGCCCTCGTCCAGAGGCTCGTTGGCCTGGGCGACCACGTATTCGTCCTCCACGTCGGCGGTCATATAAACCACTTCGTCGGTGACAACCTGGTCAATGACGCGGCCCTTCTCGTCGTAGGTCTTCTCGACCCGGCGGTAAGGAGCCTCGATAAAGCCGTACTCGTTGATCTTGGCGTAGGATGCCAGGTAAGAGATCAGACCGATGTTGGGGCCTTCAGGGGTCTCAATGGGGCACATGCGGCCGTAGTGGCTGTAGTGAACGTCACGGACTTCGAAGCCTGCACGGTCACGGCTCAGACCGCCGGGGCCCAGAGCAGACAGACGGCGCTTGTGGGTCAGCTCAGCCAGGGGGTTGTTCTGATCCATGAACTGGGACAGAGGCGAAGAACCGAAGAACTCCTTGATGGCGGCCACCACAGGACGGATGTTGATGAGGGCCTGGGGGGTCAGGGTGCTCTGATCCTGGCTCTGGAGGGTCATGCGCTCGCGGATGACCCGCTCCATGCGGGAGAATCCGATGCGGAACTGATTCTGCAGCAGCTCGCCCACGCTGCGGATACGGCGGTTGCCCAGGTGGTCGATATCATCGGTGGTGCCGATGCCGTGGCCCAGGCCATTCAGGTAGTTGATGGAGGCCAGGATATCGGTGACGGTCAGGGTGCGGCCGATCAGCTGGTCGTGGTTGCGGCGGAGCAGTTCCTTCTGCTCTTCGGGATCGCTGGTGGTGTCCAGGATCTTGCGCAGCTCTTCAAAGGAGCAGCGCTCGTTGATGCCGCACTCCTTCACATCAAAGGAGAAGAAGTGCTGGGCATCCACGCAGCCGTTGGTGATGACCTTCACCGGCTTGTCGTCGATCAGCAGGGTCACCAGGTTGACGCCGGCGGCGTCGGCCTGCTCGGCCTTGGTGCGGGTGATCTTCTCCCCTGCCTCGATCAGCAGTTCGCCGGTCAGGGGATCCACCACGTTCTCGGCTGCCACCTGGCCGGTGATCCGCCGGGCCAGGGCCAGCTTCTTGTTCATCTTGTAGCGGCCAAACCGGGACAGATCATAGCGGCGGGGATCAAAGAACAGCATGTTGATCTGGCTGGTGGCGGACTCCACCGTGGGAGGCTCGCCGGGGCGCAGCTTGCGGTAGACTTCCAGCAGGCCTTCCTCGGTGCTCTTGGTGGTATCCTTCTCCAGGGTGGCCAGCATCCGCTCGTCCTCGCCGAAGTAGTTCAGGATGTCCTCGTTGGTGGACAGGCCCAGAGCGCGGCACAGGACGGTGACGGGCAGCTTGCGGTTCTTATCGATGCGGACATAGAAGACGTTGGATGCGTCGGTCTCATACTCCAGCCATGCGCCGCGGTTGGGGTTCATGGTGGCGCTGTACAGGTCGTTGCCCACCTTGTCCTTGGCTGCGCCATAGAACACGCCGGGAGAACGAACCAGCTGGCTGACGATGACGCGCTCTGCGCCGTTGATGACGAAGGTGCCCGCGTCGGTCATCAGGGGGAAATCCCCCATGAAGATCTCCTGATCCTTGACCTCACCAGTCTCCTTGTTCAGCAGGCGGGCAGTGACGCGCAGCGGGGCTGCATAGGTGACGTCACGGCTCTTGCACTCTTTGATGCTGTACTTGGGCTCTTTGTCGAGGCGATAATCCACGAAGCTCAGCGCCAGGTTGCCGGTGTAATCCTCAATGACGCCGATGTCATGAAATACTTCCCGCAGACCTTCGTCCAGGAACCACTGATAGGAATTCTTCTGGACCTCGATCAGGTTGGGCATCTCGATGACTTCGTCGATGTGGGAGAAGCTCATCCGCTCGGTTTTGCCGAGTTTTACGGGCTTGACTTTCATCATAAAATCGACCACTCCTTACTTTTATACTCCACGGACGTGAGACAAGACGGCGCGAAGCCGCCCGATTTCTGGCAGACTCACAGAAACAGCCCCTGCGCAGGCCGAACGGGTTCGTCGTTTTTCACAAACTTTTCGTTTCATGCGAGCTGCGAAACCCCATTTTTCGCGCAGTATTCCATTTTGTGATACTACAGAAGTATAGCGCAAAAAAGTCCTGTTGTCAAGCCATTTTACAGCTTTCAGTCAAAAATTTTTTCTGCCGCCGAAAAGCTTCGTACACACGGAAACGTGTTATCATAGTGTGTCAAAGGGCTTGCATTTTCGGTTTTTCACGTTCCATCCAAAATTGCCTTTGGTGATTTTGTCTATCTTGACTCTTGCATTTTGCGGCGCACCTGTTCCGCCGGCGCAGCAAAAGCCCCTGCCCTTTCCAGCAGGAAAGGCAGGGGCTGCGTTATTCTTCCAGATAGTCCCGCAGGCGCTTGGCCCGGCTGGGGTGGCGGAGTTTGCGGAGGGCTTTGGCCTCGATTTGGCGCACCCGCTCCCGGGTGACGTGGAATTCCTGGCCCAGCTCCTCCAGGGTGCGGGGGCGGCCGTCCTCCAGGCCAAACCGCAGGGACAGAACTTTCTGCTCCCGGGGGGTCAGGCTGGCCAGCACCGACACCAGTTCCCGGTGGAGCATCTGCCGGCCCGCCTCGTCGGCGGGGATGCCGGCGGTTTCATCCTGGACAAAGTCCTCGATGTGGGCGTCGTCCTCCTCCCCCACCGGCGCCTCCAGGCTCACCGGCTCCTGGGCCAGCTGGAGCAGCTGGCTCACCCGGTCCGGCTCGATGGACAGGCGGACCGCAATCTCAGCGGGGGTGGGTTCCCGGCCGTTTTGATGGAGCAGCTCGGAAGAGGTCTTTTTGACCCGGTTGATGCTCTCCACCAGGTGGACCGGAATCCGAATGGTCCGGCCCTGGTCGGCGATGGCCCGGGTGATGGCCTGGCGAATCCACCAGGTGGCATAGGTAGAGAACTTGAAGCCCCGCTCGGGCTCGAATTTTTCAGCCGCCTTCATCAGCCCCAGGTTGCCCTCCTGGATCAGATCCAGGAAAGGCAGCCCCCGGCCTGCATACCGCTTGGCCACCGACACCACCAGCCGCAGGTTGGCCTCGCACAGCCGCTGACGGGCCTGTGCATCCCCCGCCCGGGCCGCAGCCGCCAGGGCCGCCTCCTCTTCCCCGCTCAGCAGCGGCACGGCGCCGATCTCTTTCAGGTAGGCTTTCACCGGATCATCCAGAGTCACCCCTGAGGGGGAGAGCTCCTTTTCCAGGGTGCCGATGTCCTCCTCCCCCAGGGCCGGGGGCTCTTCCTCCTGCATTTCCGGCGCCAGGGACACCCCTTTCGCCTTGAGTGCTTCGTAGAGGGCATCCAGCCCTGAAAGATCAAAATCCTCCGCCTCCATGGCGCGGCTCAGCTGTTCGGAAGTCAGGGGCCGGCGGCGGGCCTTCCGGGCCAGGGTCTCTGCAAGCATTTCTGGGGACATAAAAAGGCGTCTCTCCTTTCGGTCAACCAAAATGGGCGGCAGGACTCACTCTTCCTCCGGCTGGCCGCCCCCCTTGCGCCGGCTCATCTGCGCCAGGTAGTCGCTGAGCTCCTGGGCGCTTTTACTGGCTGCCCGTGCCGACAGCGGCTCACCCCGGGCAATCCGTTCCAGATGCATTTCCACGTCCTGCGGCGTGCAGCTTACGTCATTGTATTCTGCCGCGGCACCGCTCAGTTCATTCATGGCCTTTTCGCTGATCACCGGCGCCAGTGCGCCCAAACTCACCTCATGCCCCTGCTGGTAGCACTGCAGGATGGCCTGGTAGCCCTCCCGCAGGTCGGGGTTCAGAATGCTGTCGGGGTCCATGGCCGGGGCAATCTTTTTCAGATACTCCGGCTGGCGCAGCGCCGCCGCCACCAGCCGCCGCTGGGAAGAGGCGATGCCGATGGCCCCCGGGCCGCTCTTTTCATAGGGCACCTTGATGGTGTCCATCTCCCCCGAGTGGAGGATTTCCCTCCGCCGGGCCGACCGGCGCTTAGCGCCCATCTTCCGGGATACGTCCTCCACCTGGGCCAGGATCGCTGCCTTGGCGATGTTGGTCTCCTCGGCCAGCCGCCCGGCGTAGAGCTCTTTCTCGGTGGGGGTGGAACCGTCGGCCAGAATTTCCACCGCTTCCTGGATATAGCCCAGCCGCTGGTTGTCCTGGGACAGGTCATACTTGGCCCGGGCCCGGGCCAGCCGGAAGTCCATGGCGTTGCCTGCGCTGTCCAGCAGCTGCTGGAACCGCTCGGCGCCAAATTTCTTGATGTACTCGTCGGGGTCCTTGGCGTTGGGGATGTTCAGCACACCCACCTGCACCGGGCTGTTCCGGAACAGTTCCAGGGACCGGATGGTGGCTTTCTGGCCTGCCTCGTCTGAATCGTAACTCAGAATCACTTCGTCGGCGTACTCGCTGAGCAGTTTCACCTGAGCCTGGGTCAGGGCAGTGCCGCAGGCGCAGACCGCCGTGTCAATGCCGGCCTGCTGCATGCTGATCACGTCCATGTAGCCCTCGCAGAGCACATACCGCCGGGAAGCGCTCTTCTTGGCGATCTGGAGGGCGAACACCGTATCCGACTTGTGATAGACCAGGGTCTCGGGGCTGTTGACATACTTGGGCTTGGAGTCGTCCATCACCCGGCCGCCAAAGGCGATCACGTTCCCCCGCAGGTCAAAGATGGGGGTGATGACCCGCCGCCAGAACAGGCAGTAGATCCGCCCCGACTGGCTCCGCTTGAACAGGCCGCTGGCATCCATCTCAGCCTGGGTATAGCCCTTGTCCCGCAGAAAGTGGTACAGGGCCTGTCCATCGTTGGGGGCATAGCCCAGGCCAAACCGGGAGATGGTGCGGTCATCCAGGCCGCGGCGGCGCCAGTAGGCCCGGGCCTGGGCGGCCTCATCCACGCTGGAATTGAGGCAGGCATGGAAGAAGCGGGCCGCCTCCTTGTTCATGGAAAGGATGCGGCTGCGCATCCGGCCGGTACCGTCGTCCTCCTCCGGCTCGGGCATCCCCGCCCGCTCCGCCAGCAGCTTGACTGCCTCCGGGTAACTGAGGGAGCTGATCTTCTTAATAAAGGTGATGACATCCCCGCCCGCCCCGCAGCCAAAGCAGTAGAAACTCTGGGTCTCGGGATAGACGTAGAAGGACGGCGTCTTTTCATTGTGAAAAGGGCACAGCCCGCCGTACAGCCGGCCCTTGTGCTTGAGCTGAACATAATTGCCCACCACATCGACAATGTCGCTGCGGCGGATCAGCTCCTCCACATATTCGTGTGATATCATGCAGTGAACTTCCCTACTCTTTTGATTCTGATGTTGTTTTACAGCACATGCCATCTGCGGGGCACATAGAATTCCTCATAGGCCCGAATGGCAAAATCATCGCTCATCCCGCTGATATAGTCGGTGACCGCCCGGTCCTCCCCTTCCTCCTCGGCAATCCGCTGGTAGAGGGGCGACATCTGGTCGGGGTGGGCCAGATAGTAATCATACAGATCCCCGATCAGCTTTTCCACCTTCTGCTCCTCATGCTTGGCCACCTTGTCCACGTAGACGGTGCTGTACATGAAGGCTTTCAGGGCGCGAAAAGCCTCGTCCTCCACCGGCCCTGCCTGGATTACAGGGGGCTGGGTATGGACCAGGATGCTGTTGATCATGGAGGTGATCCGGGCCGACTTGGTCTGGCCCAGCACATCGGTGGCCTCTTTGGGCAGGACCGAGGGGTCCAGCACGCCGGCCCGCACCGCGTCCTCGATGTCGTGGTTGACATAGGCGATCTGGTCCGCCATCCGAACGATCCGCCCTTCCGGGGTGGCCGCCCATGTGCCCTTGGTGTGGGTCACAATGCCGTTGCGCACCTCCCAGGTCAGATTCAGGCCGCTGCCGTCCTTCTCCAGCCGGTCCACCACCCGCAGGCTCTGCTCATAGTGCTTGAACCCGCCGGGGTACCGGTCGTTGAGGGCCCGCTCTCCGGCGTGGCCAAAGGGGGTATGCCCCAGGTCATGGGCCAGGGCAATGGCCTCGGTAAGGTCCTCGTTGAGCCGGAGGGCCCGGGCAATGGTCCGGGCGATCTGGGACACTTCCAGGGTATGGGTCAGCCGGGTGCGGTACAGATCCCCTTCCGGAGACAGGAACACCTGGGTCTTCTGCTTGAGCCGGCGGAAAGCCTTGCAGTGGATGACCCGGTCCCTGTCCCGCTGATAGACGGGGCGGATGGGGTCCTGGGGCTCGGGCCTGACCCGGCCCCGGCTCTGATCGGAAAAGCTGGCCCAGGACGCAAAGGTCAGGTGCTCAATCTCCTCGGTTCGCAGACGGACATCCATAGGCTATACCTCTCTTTCAACATCACGGGCACAAGGTCCGCCATCCATATTCTAACACACAGGCTGTGTCACAAGGGGGAGAATTCTAGGAACTGGAAAAATTTTCCAGTTCAAATGGGACCGTAGAAGGGGTCGGACACCTCCACTTTCCCCTGCCCGCGGGTCAGCTCCCGGAGCTGTTCCAGCAGGGGCGCCTGGGTGCCGGCCCGCATCTGCCATTCCAGGGAAACCCGGTCGGTGAACACCGGGTCGGCCAGTTTGCCCCCGGCAGCGCCAATCAGCAAAGTCACCCGCTCATAGAGGGAGTAATCCACCGTGGTGGTCAGCCGCACCACCGGCTGAACCGTCACCTGGTCGGCCGCCGCCAGCGCGCTGGAAGCCGCCGTGGTATAGGCCCGCACCAGTCCCCCGGTGCCCAGCAGAATCCCGCCGAAATAGCGGGTCACCACCACAATCAGATCGGTGAGGCCGCTGTGGCCGATCACTTCCAGCACAGGGGTGCCGGCGGTTTTGGCAGGCTCCCCGTCATCGGAATACCGTTCCCGATTGCCGGCCCGCAGCTTGTAGGCGTAGACATTGTGGCGGGCGGTGCGGTTGGCCGCCCGGATCTGCTCCAGGAATGCCACCGCCTCGGCCTCGGTTTCCACATGGGCAGCAGCCGCAATGAAACGGCTTTTCTTCTCCTCGTATTCCCCGGAGGCTGTCCCCCGGATGGTGCGGTATTCTTCCAAAATCGCGCCCTCCCTATACAGTCTTTACTAGAGTATAGCATAAATCAACATTTGCGCAAGTACGGCCCCGGCGCAGCAAAAAAGCTCCGCCCGAAGGCGGAGCCCAAATGCGGAACAGATTCAGTGGGTGAACACCTGAACCCAGTAGTTTTTGCTGGGGTTATACCCTACGCCAATCAGGGTAATCCCCTCTTTCAGAATGTTGGCCCGATGGCCCGGCGAATTCATCCAGCCGTTCACCGCTTCCTGGGGCGTCCTGTAGCCAAAGGCCAGGTTTTCCCCGCCCGGCGCATAGGGAGACAGCCCGTATTCAGGCAGGATGGTGTAATAGGAAGTCCCGTCCGGCCTGGTATGAGAGGGCGAGAGATCCAGCTCTTTCAGCCGTGCGTGGGCGGCGGCCATAATGGCACTGTTGGTGCTCAGGGGCTCCAGGCCATGATCCTCCCGGATTTCGTTCACCAGGCGGATGACCTCCTCCTCATAGCGGGAGGCGCTGGAGGCACCAGGCAAGTCGTCTGTCTGGGTGCTTCCCCCTGAGCAGCTGGTCAACAGGGCTGTCAGCAGAATGGCTGCCAGCAGCAGAGAAATCCATCGTTTCCAGTTCCGTCTTGTCATGGTCTTGGCCTCCTTTTTTGGTCTGTTTTGCGGCGGCCGGCAGGGACTGGGCCGGCGCCTGTTTCTGATTGTAACATACCATGGAGGCGAATCCCGCGTCAAGAAAAGTGCATCCGAATGCAGGAAGGATGGCATGAAATGCGGCTGCCGCTGAAACACAAAAAGTGCCCCGCCCGAGGGCAGAGCACTTTTTGTCGCGCATTGACGAAGGTTTTATCTGTAAAGGGAAATCACTTTGCAGCCTTGGCAGCTTCGATTTCCTTGATCAGATCGGGCACAACCTTGAACAGATCGCCCACAATGCCGTAATCAGCGACGCCGAAGATGGGGGCCGACTCGTTCTTGTTCACGGCAATGATGGTCTCAGAGTCCTGCATGCCAGCCACGTGCTGGATGGCACCGGAAATGCCCAGAGCCACATAGATCTTGGGGTGGACGGTCTTGCCGGTCTGGCCAACCTGGTGGTCAGCGCTCATCCAGCCGGCATCGGTGACGGCACGGGAAGCACCCACGACGCCGCCGCCCAGAGCTTCAGCCAGCTGCTCGGCCAGGGCAATGCCCTTCTCCACGTCCTTGGAGATACCACGGCCAACCGAGACGATGACGTCGGCGCCGATCAGGTCAACCAGCTTGGTGGCGGCCTTCTCCACGCTCAGGACCTCGGTCTTGATGTCGTCAGCGGTCAGGCTGAAGGCGGGCTTGACGATCTGGCAGGCATCAGCCTTGGCCTGATCGAAGGGAGCCTTCTTCATGACGCCGGGACGGACGGTGGACATCTGGGGACGGAAACGGGGGCAGATGATGGTAGCCATCAGATGGCCGCCGAATGCAGGACGGGTCATCTTCAGGTTGCGGTCCTCGTAGTCGAAGGTCTGCTTGGAGAGGTCGATGGTGGAGCTCTCAGCCAGGAACTCGACGTACTTCTTGGTGTCCACATCCAGGTGGGTGGCATCAGCGGTCAGGCCGGTGTGCAGACGGGCTGCGCAGCGGGGGCCCAGGTCACGGCCGATGTTGGTAGCGCCAATCAGCAGCACCTCAGGCTTGTACTCGTTGACCATGTCGCAGACCACCTTGGCGTATGCGTCGGTGGTGTAATCCTTCAGCAGTGGGCTGTCGCAGACCATAACCTTGTCTGCGCCGTAGCCGCCCAGCTCTTTGGCGATGGGCTCAACGTTCTCGCCCAGCAGCAGGCCGGTGACTTCGCAGCCCAGCTCGTCGGCCAGCTTGCGGGCCTCGCTCACCAGCTCGAAGTCGGTGGACATCAGTGCGCCCTGCCGCTGCTCGCAGAAGACCCACACGCCCTTGTACTCTTTAAAATCAGCCATTGTAATCCTGCTCCTTTCGTCAGATCAGATGCTTGCCGGCCAGGACAGACGCCAGCTGAGCAGCCACGTTGTCGCCGGTGAGCATGGTGCCTGCACCCTTCTGGGGAGGAGTGAAGGACTTGAAGACGTTGGTGGGAGAGCCCTTCAGACCGATGGTGTCAACCTCGATCAGGGGATCATCTTTCAGAGCGTTGTAATCAAAGACTTCCATCGGCTTGTCGTAGCAGGTGAAGATGCCGTTGACGCTCATGTAACGGGGCTGGTTCAGCTCCTTGATGCAGGTGATCAGGCAGGGGGTCTTGACCCGGATCATCATGTAGCCGTCTTCCAGCATGCGCTTGACCACCAGGGTGTTGCCGTCCTTCTGGATGTCGGCAGCATAGGTGACCTGGGGCAGGTGCAGCTTCTCGGCGATCTGGGGGCCAACCTGGGCGGTATCGCCATCGATTGCCTGACGGCCGCAGAAGACGATATCCTCGGGGCCGACGCCGATCTTGTTGACGGCAGCAGCCAGGATCTGGCTGGTGGCGAAGGTATCGGAACCGCCGAACTCACGGCCCGAAACCAGGACGGCGCGGTCAGCGCCGCGGGCCAGCAGCTCGCGCAGCATCCCTTCGGCCGGCGGGGGACCCATGGTGACGACGACGACTTCGCAGCCGGTGGCGTCCTTCAGTTTGAGGGCGGCCTCCAGGGCGTTCAGGTCATCGGGGTTGGTGATGGTTGCCATAGAGGCACGGTCGAGGGTCCCGTCCGGCTTGACTGCAACCTTGCCGGAGGTATCGGGAACCTGCTTGACACAAACAATCGCTTTCATTGTACTCTTGCCCTCCTTACTTCAGCAGCGCGCCCGAGATGACCATCATCTGCACTTCGCTGGTGCCTTCGTAGATCTCGGTGATCTTGGCGTCACGCATCATCCGCTCGATCGGATAGTCGCGGGTATAGCCGTAACCGCCGAAGAGCTGCAGGCAGCGGCGGGTCACGTCGCTGGCGGTACGGGCGGCAATCAGCTTGGCCTCGGCAGCCTCAACGCTGTAGCGGCCCTTCTGGCCATTCATGATAGCCTGCTTCTTGAGTGCGGCAGCGTAGACCAGGTACTTGGCTGCGTCCACGCGGGCCTTCATCTCAGCCAGCTCGAACTGGGTGTTCTGGAACTGGGCGATGCTGCGGCCGAACTGCTTGCGCTCCTTGACGTAAGCGACGGTCTCATCGATAGCGCCCTCAGCAATGCCCAGAGCCTGTGCGGCGATGCCGATACGGCCGCCGTCCAGGGTAGCCATGGCCAGCTGGAAGCCCTTGCCCTTGACGCCCAGCAGACGATCCTTGGGGATCAGGCAATCTTCCATGATCAGCTCACAGGTGGAAGAACCGCGGATGCCCATCTTGTCCTCGGGCTTGCCGACCTTGAAGCCGGGATCGGTCCGCTCCACGATGAAGGCGGAGATCTCCTTGCTCTTGCGGCCGCGCTTGTCCAGCACGGTGCCGGTGACGGCGATGATGATGAACACATCAGCAAAGCCGGAGTTGGTGATGAAGATCTTGGAGCCGTTCAGCAGCCAGCCGTCCTCACGCTCCACAGCGAAGGTCTGCTGACCCTGGGCATCGGTGCCGGCGCCGGGCTCGGTCAGGCCGAAAGCACCCAGCCACTCGCCGCTGCACAGCTTGGGCAGATACTTTGCCTTCTGCTCGGGGGTACCGTTCTCGTAAATGGGAGCAGCGCACAGAGAGCTGTGGGCAGACAGGATAACACCGGTCGTGCCGCAGACCTTGCTCAGCTCTTCGACGGCCATGACGTAGCTCAGCACGTCGCCGCCGGCTCCGCCCACAGAGGTCGGGAAGTAGATGCCCATCATACCGAGCTTGCCCATCTTCTCAACGGTCTCTTTGGGGAAGTATTCTTCTGCATCCACCTTTTTTGCCAGGGGTTTGACTTCGTTCTCAGCGAACTCGCGGTACATCTTCTGCGCCATGAGCTGCTGCTTGGACAGAGTAAAATCCATCACTGCTTCCTCCCTTGGAATTCATAGTATTGTGGGGCCGGGTAAAACCGCTCCCCGCAGAGCATTTCACCTGCGGGGAGCGTTCCGTTATATCCGGATCACCCCTTGCGGCATATTACAGCTTGTCGACCGGGGTCTTGGTGCGGTCAGCGTTGTAAACATAGAAGCCCTTGCCGGTCTTGCAGCCCAGGTTGCCGCCGCGGACCATCTTGCGGATCAGCGGGCAGGCACGATACTTGGAATCGCCGGTCTCCTTGTACAGGACGTCCATGATGGCCAGGCAGATATCCAGGCCGACGAAGTCGCCCAGCTCCAGGGGTCCCATGGGGTGGTTGGCGCCCAGCTTCATAGCGGTGTCAATGCCCTCGATGTCGGAGACACCCTCCATCTTGATGAAGGCAGCCTCGTTGATCATGGGGATCAGGATGCGGTTGACCACGAAGCCGGCAGCCTCGTTCACCTGAACCGGCTGCTTGCCGATGGCAACAGAGATCTCCTTGATCTTCTCGACGGTCTCGTTGGGGGTGTTGCAGCCAGCGATGACCTCGATCAGCTTCATGCGGTCAGCGGGGTTGAAGAAGTGCATGCCAACCAGAGGACGGCTCAGGCCCTTGCCGATCTCGGTGATGGACAGGGACGAAGTGTTGGAAGCGAAAATGCACTCGGGCTTGCAGATCTTGTCCAGATCAGCAAAGGTGTCCTGCTTGACCTTCATATCCTCAAAAGCTGCCTCGACGATCAGGTCGCAGTCAGCGCACAGATCTTCCTTGACGCCGGGGATGATGGCGGCGCAGATCTCGTCCACCTTCTCCTGGGTCATCTTTCCCTTGGAAACCAGGCGGGCATAGCCCTTTTCGATCTTGGCCTTGCCGTTCTCAGCCCACTCCTGCTTGATGTCGCACAGTGCAACCGTGTTGCCGCCGACCTGAGCGAATGCCTTTGCGATGCCCTGGCCCATGGTGCCAGCGCCGATAACGCCGATTTTCATAGCAATGTCTCCTTTTTATAATGTAAATTATAATTGAATGGATTGCAAAACTCAGTTGTTGGTGAAGACAGCCTTGGGCTTGGGTTTCTCGCGGGAGAGGAAGCAAGCCATGCCCTCCACCTGATCGTGGGTCTCGAAGCAGTCACCGAACAGCTTCTCCTCCACCTCAACGGCCTTCTCGATGGGCAGCGAGATGCCCTCGTTCATGGCCTGCTTGCAGTGGCGGACAGCGATGGGGGCGTTCTTGGCAATCTTGTTTGCCAGCTTGAGGGCGTTCTCCATCAGCTCAGCCTGGGGATACACAGCGTTCACCAGACCGATCCGCAGAGCCTCGTCGGCCTTGATGTTCAGAGCCGAGTAGACCAGCTGCTTGGCCATGCCCAGGCCCACCAGACGGGCCAGACGCTGGGTGCCGCCGAAGCCCGGGGTGATGCCCAGGCCCACTTCGGGCTGGCCGAACACAGCGTTGTCAGAGCACAGACGGATGTCGCAGCTCATGGCCAGCTCGTTGCCGCCGCCCAGTGCGAAGCCGTTGACAGCAGCGATGACGGGGATCGGGAAGTGCTCGATCATCAGGAAGATGTCATTGCCCAGCTTGCCGAAAGCCTCGCCCTCGGCCTTGGTCATGGTGCTCATGGAGCCGATGTCGGCGCCGGCCACGAAGCTCTTCTCCCCTTCGCCGGTCAGGACGATGCAGCGGATGGCATTCTGGTCCACAGCCTCAAAAGCGGCCTTCAGGTCTGCCAGAACCTCGGGGTTCAGTGCGTTCAGTGCTTTGGGACGGTCGATGGTGATGATCTCGACAGCGCCCTGCACTTCAGTCTTTACAAAAGCCATAGTTTTTCCTTTCAGCCGATCAGACAGGCGCACAGCCGGCGCAGCGTTCCCGCGCCGGCGCGCCCGGATTTAAATCATGTCAGCAGGCCGGATGGATTAGTCCATCTCGACGATGGTGGCGCAGCCCATGCCGCCGCCGATGCACAGGGTAGCCAGGCCCTTCTTTGCGCCGCGATGCTTCATGGCGTACAGCAGAGTGACCAGGATACGGCAGCCGGAAGCACCGACGGGGTGGCCCAGAGCAATGGCACCGCCGTTGACGTTGACCTTGCTCATATCAAAGCCCAGATCGTGTGCCACAGCCAGAGACTGGGAAGCGAATGCCTCGTTGGCCTCGATCAGGTCCATATCGGCAACGGTCAGGCCGGTCTTGGCCATAACCTTCTTGGTAGCAGCCACAGGGCCGACACCCATGATGGAGGGATCAACGCCGCCCAGAGCACCTGCAACCCAGGTAGCCATCGGGGTGACGCCCAGCTCCTTGGCCTTCTCCTCGCTCATCAGGACCACAGCAGCTGCGCCGTCGTTGATGGCAGAAGCGTTGCCGGCGGTGACCTTGCCGTCCTTCTTGAAGG
Organism: uncultured Faecalibacterium sp.; assembly: GCA_944386015.1. GTDB lineage: Bacteria > Bacillota > Clostridia > Oscillospirales > Ruminococcaceae > Faecalibacterium. The sequence continues at coordinate 14,173 of CALWZK010000021.1, read as the reverse complement.
CGGGCTTCAGCTTTGCCAGCACTTCGGGAGCGCTCAGACGGGGGCCTTCATCGGTATCGAACACGATGTCGCCCTTCTTGTTCTTGATGGTGACGGGGACGATCTCGTCCTTGAATGCGCCGCTCTTGATGGCAGCGTCAGCCTTCAGCTGGCTGTTGTAAGCAAAGTTGTCCAGATCCTCACGGGTCAGGTTCCACTGATCGGCAACGTTCTCAGCAGTGATGCCCATGTGGTAGTTGTTGAACACATCCCACAGAGCGTCGTTGACCATGGTGTCCACCAGCTCGCTCTTGCCCATGGGGTAGCCCATGCGGTAGCCGTAGCGGCCCTTCATCATAGCGAACGGAGCCATATCCATGTTCTCGGTGCCGCCTGCAACCACGATGTCAGCATCGCCGGCCTCGATCATGCGGGCGCCCATGTTCACGCACTCCAGACCGGAGCCGCAAACCACGTTGACCGTCACAGCGGGAACTTCCACGGGCAGGCCAGCCTTGATGGAAGCCTGACGTGCGACGTTCTGGCCCTGGCCGGCCTGGATGACGCAGCCCATGTAAACCTGGTCAACCAGCTCGGGCTTGACGTTGGCGCGGTTCAGAGCCTCTTTGATGACGATGGCGCCCAGCTCTGCGGCGGGGACATTGGACAGGGTGCCGCCAAACTTACCAATGGCGGTGCGGCATGCAGATGCGATAACGATCTTTTTCATGTTGAATTGCCTCCTGTTACGCTTGTGTTAAGTGGTTTTGTTTGACTTTACGGACAGATAAAACCTTCTATCAAAAACCCTTTGGGATGCGCCCGAAGGGACTTTTGCATGGAATCACGGTTCCTTGCCGGCGGCACGCAGAGCTGCTATCTTGTCCCATATTGCTTTTTCAACATTGGGAGTGACGAACTTGCTGATGTCGCTGCCGTACCGCGCTGCCTCCTTGACGATGGTGGAGGACAGGTAGCTCCACTTGATGCTGGTGGCAAGGAAGGTTGTCTCGATGCCGGGCATCAGTGCGTGGTTGGTCTGCGCCAGCTGGATCTCGTTTTCAAAGTCGGTCACCGCCCGCAGCCCCCGCACCATCACGGTGGCGTGGCACTTGCGGGCGAAATCCACGGTCAGGCCGTCGAAGCTTTGAACGGTAACGTTGGGGATGTTCTTGCAGCACTCAGTCAAGAGAGCCACCCGCTCTTCAATGGTGAAGAGGGGGCGCTTGGCGCTGTTGATCAGCACCGCAACGATCAGCCGATCGTAGATCCTGGCTGCGCGTTTGATGATATCCAGATGACCGCGGGTGACCGGGTCAAAGGAACCAGGATATATGGCCACTGCCATGGAAACGCTTGCCTCCTGTTTTTTGCGCCGGGCCTTTTGGGCAGCCGGCGCATGATCTCAAACCCGCCTGCCGGGGGAACCAGGTCTGCCGGTCCCCTGCTCTGCCGGGCTGCACCGCTGTGCAGCGGCCCTTGCAGGCGCTTTGATTGTCACAGGCGCGTCCTGTCGTTATTTTTATAACAACTTCAGGTTCAGGGCGGTTCCCGCGCCTCCTGACACCCTTAGTAAAGCACATTGTCAAAAGTTTATCAAGTATTTTTGGGCAAATTTTTGGCCCGGTTCACCCAAATAATTGAAAACATTCTCTCTAATTTTTGTATATTTTGCTAAGAGAGTGAATTTTTGTGATTTTCTATTGATTCTCGACATCGTTAATGTTATAACCAACAGTGTAGGAAATCATCGCAGGTGGTGCCGGCCCGGCCGACCCTCCCGCCTGCTCTGGGAATACTGTAGCACCGCCATGTGTTGAAGGGGTGTGCAGAATATGAATTTCCTTTTATCTTGTTTGTGACTGCCGTTTACACCACATAAGTTAGATGGAATGGTTTTGGAAGGCCAAACCTGCCGATACTTACTGGCAGGGTCCGGCTGGAGCGCAGCGGGCTGTCCTCTTCCTATTTATATGGGGCGAGACAGTCCGGGCCGCCCCGGCCGGAGGCAGGGGGCCTTTTCAGCCTACCAGGAAAGGATGATCTTAGAATGGACTACAAGACGGAATATCAGAGCAAGCTCATCACCGCCGACGCTGCAGCTGCCATGGTCAAGAGCGGCGACTGGGTGGATTACGGCTGGGCCGTGAATACCACGGTTGCTGTGGATGCCGCCCTCGCCAAACGCCTGCCCCAGCTGGAGAATGTGAATTTCCGCGGCGGCATCCTGATGTGGACCCCCGCCATCTTCCAGATCGAGGACCCCGCTGCCCACATGACCTGGAACAGCTGGCACATGGGCGGCATCGAGCGGAAGGCTGTGGCCCAGGGCTTCTCCTTCTATGCTCCCATCCGCTATTCCGAGCTGCCCCGGTATTACCGGGAGAGCAATGACCCCGTGAATGTGGCAGTGTTCCAGGTTGCCCCCATGGACGAGCACGGCTATTTCAACTTCGGCCCTTCCGCCAGCCATCTGGCTGCCGTCTGCGAGAAGGCTGAGAAGATCATTGTGGAAGTGAACAAGAACATGCCCCGCTGCCTGGGCGGCTTCCAGAACTGCATCCACATTGACCAGGTCACCGCCATTGTGGAGGGCGACAATCCCCCGCTGGGCCAGATGGCAGCAGCCGGCCCCGCCTCTGAGGTGGATCTGGCTGTGGCCAACCTCATCGTCCCCCAGATCCCCAACGGTGCCTGCCTCCAGCTGGGCATCGGCGGCATGCCCAACGCCATCGGCAGCCTGATCGCCCAGAGCGACCTGAAGGACCTGGGCGTCCACACCGAAATGTATGTGGACGGCTTTGTGGATATTGCCAAGGCCGGCAAGATCAACGGCAGCCGCAAGCAGATCGACAAGGGCCGCCAGGTCTACGCCTTCGGCGCCGGCACCCAGAAGATGTACGATTACCTCAACGACAACCCCGAGTGCATGTCGGCCCCGGTGGACTACACCAACGATATCCGCACCATCTCGGCCCTGGACAACTTCATCTCCATCAACAACGCGGTGGATGTGGACCTGTTCGGCCAGATCAACGCCGAGAGCGCCGGCATCAAGAACATTTCGGGCGCAGGCGGCCAGCTGGACTTCGTCCTGGGCGCCTACCTGTCCAACGGCGGCAAGAGCTTCATCTGCCTGTCTTCCACCTTCAACAACCGCAAGACCGGCAAGGTGGAGAGCCGCATCTGCCCCACTCTGGCCAACGGCAGCATCGTCACCGATACCCGCGCCAACATTCACTATCTGTGCACCGAGTACGGCTGCGTCAACCTGAAAGGCATGACCACCTGGGAGAAGGCTGAGGCCATCATCAATCTGGCCCACCCCGACTTCCGTGAGGAGCTGATTGCCGAGGCCGCCAAGATGCACATCTGGCGCCGCAGCAACAAGCGCTGATTCTTCCCCACTCTCCCGCAAAGGAGCTTGACACGTGGATAAAAAACCGCATCTGAAACCTTACCTCTATGCCATGGTAGCCGGCTTTGGAGCCATCGCCCTGAGCATCGCCCTTTATTTTGTGTTTTACCGCTTCGACGGCATCAAGAAAGGGGCCTCGGTGCTGGCGGGCATTCTGATGCCCTTCATTTACGGCGGCGTCATGGCCTACCTGCTCCGCCCCTTCTGCAACTGGGTGGAGAGGCTGCTGGAGCAGGTCCTGCCCTCCCGTTTCCGCAAAACCATCGACGGGTTGGCGGTGGCGGCCAGCGTCGTCTTTGGGCTGCTGGTGGTGTATGCGCTGTTCATGCTGATCATTCCCCAGCTGATCAGCAGCATCATGACCCTGTCCCTGAATTTCCAGTCCCAGCTGGACCTGTTCATGTCCTGGGTGACCCGCTTCTTCGCTGACAACGATGCGGTTTACAGTTTCCTGAACGACGCCTACGACACCCTGCGGGACAACTTCACTGCCTGGCTGCGGACGTCGGTGATGCCTTCCATCCGCCAGATTGTCAGCGGCGTGGGCATCAGCGTGCTGAATGTGCTGGTGGTCCTGAAGAATGTCCTGATCGGCGTGATCGCGGCGGTGTACTTTCTGTCCACCCGGAAAAAGTTCGCCGCCCAGGGCAAGCTGCTGCTCTACAGTGTGTTCCGCCCCGACTGGGCCGACCTGATTCTGGAAGAGCTGGCCTATATCGACCGCACCTTCGGCGGTTTCATCATCGGCAAGATTGTGGATTCCGCCATCATCGGGGTGCTGTGCTATATGGTCTGCGTCATTGCCCGGTTCCCCAGCGCCCTGCTGGTGTCGGTGATCATCGGCGTCACCAACGTCATCCCCTTCTTCGGGCCCTTCATCGGCGCTGTGCCCGCCACGTTGCTGATCCTCATCACCGATCCCATCAAGGCCCTCTGGTTTGTGGGGTTCATCTTCATCCTGCAGCAGCTGGACGGCAACGTTATCGGCCCCAAGATTCTGGGCAACACCACCGGCCTTTCCAGCTTCTGGGTGCTGTTCTCCATCCTGCTGTTCGGCGGGATGTGGGGCTTTGTGGGTATGATCGTGGGTGTGCCCCTCTTCGCGGTGATTTATGATTTGATCCGGAAGTTTGCCATCCGCGGCCTCCACAAAAACGGCCAGACCGACAAGCTCCAGGCTTATCACGACGCCTTCGGCAACCCGGCAGACCCCGCACCCGCCCAGGAAGAGCACTTCCCTCCCCCTGAAACCTGACAAAACCAAAGACAGCCCGGACCTGACGGCCCGGGCTGTTTTTTGCGCTGTGCTCAGCGGTCAATGATATTGGGGTAGACTTCTGCAATCCGCTCGTCGGGGAAGTGCTCATCCAGGAACAGATCCAGGCTGTTGGCCGGCGGCACGTCGTTGCTGCGGGCATCGCTGCGGATCAGTGCCAGGGCCGACAAAACCATGTTGACCACCATAAAGACGCCGATCAGCACCGTCAGCCAGCTGCCCACGTTGCGGCAGATCCACCGGATTCCCTTGATCACACGGGGGTAGCAGACCTTGACCCAGGCCACCGCCGCAAAGCCCCAGAAAAAGCAGTACAGCAGGTTGATGCGGCCCCCCAGGTTGAAGGGGATCTTGCTGTAGTCCCAGAAGACTACGCCGAACACCAGTTCACCCAGGGCGCTGCAGATGTACTCGTAGGCGCCGCCCATGACGGTGCCCATCACAAACAGCTCGCTGGAGGTGCGGGCGCTGCCGTCTTTTTTGCGGGGCAGCAGAATCGAGGCCATCACCAGGGCCCCGCCCCACACCACGCTGAAGGGCCCCCAGACCAGGCTGGAGCGGCTCATCCATACCCCCGCATTGAGGCGGCAGAAGATGGTTTCCACGATATCTCCCACCAGGGAGGCGATGGTAAACAGCCAGATGATATCCGACAGGCTCATGCCCGGCTCGGTGCGGGCCGCAGATTTTTCGGCGGCGTGGGGGTAAGCGCCCTCGATCCGGCGCTCCATCCACTGGCTGATCCGGTCATATAGCCCCCGGGACCGGTCTTCCAGCCGGCGGTTGAGGCCTTCCAGACGGGAGGGCCGGTGGCGCAGCACCGCAGCGCTGCCCAGCTGATCCAGCACAGCCAGAACCCCCAGCACCCAGGCCAGGGTCTTGATCAGCCAGACCGGCAGCAGGTGGATCAGCGCCACCAGCAGGTCATTGCCCCACAGCAGTGCAATGCATCCCAGAACGCCCCACAGCAGCGAATAGGGCAGGCAGACGTAGCCGTCGATGTTCCAGCGGTGGTTGGAGTAATCCCACCAGGTGCGGTGGTGGAGCCGTTCCAGCAGCTTGGCGGCGCCCCACTCCACCATGGTGGCCGTCAGGGCGCAGCCCAGAAACAGGAACACCAGGGAGGACCGCAGGTCGGCAAAGCCGATGGTCATGACGACGGCGGCAAAACCGTACACATAGCAGAAGGGCCCCGCCGCAAAACCGCGCTTGACAAATCCCCTGCCCCGGGCCGCCGAGACCACCGTCTCGGCCACCCAGCCCAAAAAGGAATAAGCCATATACAAAAGCGCCAGGTCATACCATAAGAGTTCCATGCAAACCTCCCTAATTCTGTCATGTTTTGTCAAAAATGGAATCGATCTTTGTTCCATCCTAACAGATTATCACAGAAAGTACAAGCTCTTTTCACAGGCAATCTGTAAACAGAGTGTGAAATTCAAAAAGAGCCTGCCGCTGGGTATGCGGCAGGCTCTCTCTGTTCAGTTGTACAGAAGCCAGCGGTGAATGGCCTGGGCGGCGCCGCCCTCGGTGTTCCGGCCGGTGACGGCTTTGGCGGCGGCTTTCACCGAATCGGGTGCGTTCCCCATGGCCACCCCAAGGCCCGCAGCCGCCAGAAGGGCGGCATCATTGCCGCTGTCCCCCAGCGCCATCACGTCCTCCAGGGTCAGGCCCAGGTGACCCGCCAAAAAGGCCACCGCCGGCCATTTGCCGGCGCCCAGGGCTGTGAGCTCCAGGCCGCCGGGGCCGCAGTCCATCACCAGGGCGGCTGCTCCGGCCTGCTCCTGGAAGGGCCCCCGCAGTTCCCGGGGCACCAGGGGCATGTTGATCTTCAGGATCTCCCGCCCTGCCAGGGACGAGACAGGGCCTTTCAGCCCGCAGCCGTGGAGGGTGAGAATTTTTTTATGGAAGCCGGTAATGCCGGAGGCATTCAGAGCCTGGCGGTCGGCATCGGTGAGGTGATACCAGCTGTCCCGGTCGATGTACTCTGCCGGGATTTGCAGTGCACCGGCGGCGCGGCCAATCTGTTCCAGGGAGGCGGCGGAAAAGGGCTTGCGCCAGATGCAGGCGCCGGTTTTGGCATCGCGGATTTCGGCGCCGTCGAACAGCACCAGCCAGCTGATCCATTCGGGGCAGGGCGTCAGGGCAGCGGGCAGGCAGCCGCCGGGACGGCCGGTGGCCGCAGCCACAATGCAGCCCGCCGCAGCGGCCCGGGCTGCGGCCTCGGCCAGGCCCGGAGCGAAGGTGTCCGGGTCGGAAAGGGCGGTGCCGTCCAGATCCAGGGCCAAAAGTTTATAGTGCATGGGAATCTCCTTTCGGGGGCGGCACCATTTGGAACCGGCTGCCCCGCTGTATGCAGTCCATCAGCAGCTGGTACCGGGGGTCCACCCGGCCGATGACATTGACCCGCTCATCGGCGGGCAGGTCCTGACGGATCAGCTGGATTTCCCCCGCATAGCGGCCGTAGCGGACATTGTCCATGGTGATGGTGCCCCGGGTGCGGGGGGTGCAGCTGCCCGGCTCCACCGGGCTGCCCTGGCGGGCATAGGCCCGGGATTCCTGATACCGCACCAGCCAGCGGGGAGAATCAGGCCGGCAGGTAAAGATTTTGCCGTAGAGCCCCTCCTGCCCTGCCGCCAGCTCCACCGGCACCGGCAGCACGCCGCTGGCGCAGAAACTGTCGATCTGCTCCTGCTCATAGCTGCTGACCCCGGGGTCCCCGGCGAAAATGCCGTCCAGCCCATAGCGGACGGCCAGGTCTGCAAAGGCGGCCAGAGGCGGCACCTTCCGATGGGCCTCCAGAGTGGGGAGGCCCTCATAGACGGGCCCCCGCAGCCGGGCATCCCCCGGGATGAAGGCCCAGACCTTCATCCCCGCAGACTGGAGCATCCGGGTGCTTTCCTGGAGGAAATCCGGGTCGAGCCCCGTCTCGGGCCGGGGATAAAAGTTGTGCATGGCAATGACCTCGGGGCCGGCAGCCGCCAGGGCAGCGGCCTGGGCCGGGGTGGTGGTGGAGGCGTTCACCGCGATGGGGATCTGCGCGGCCAGGCGGCAGGCCTGCTCCAGGGAGAAGCCATCGTCCAGCCGCAGGCCCCACAGGCCCAGTTCCCGGGCCAGCTGCAAAATATCCCCGCAGCCAAACTGGGGGGCGGTCTGATCTGACACGTCTGCCAGGATCCGCCAGCCATGGCGCTGCAGCCAGCTGCACATGGAGCGGACCCGGGCAGGATAATCGGGGCCGAACTCCTCCCCGATGTGGAGCGAGATAAAAACAGGCGCACCGCCTGCCGGGCAAGCGGCAAGCGGTGCTTTCTGTTTCTCAAACTCTGTCAGGTAGACCGAACGTCCGAGAAAATCAGGCATCGGCAACCTCCTCAGGCTTCACCATCAGATTGGTGATCAGGAAGCCCATGATGTAGCTGATGACCAGGCCAACCACATAGCACAGCACGCTGGTGGTGGCACCTGCGGGGCCGGCGGTCATCACAAAGATGGCCAGGACGCCCGAGGGGCCCCAGGTGGTGGCAGCCACCTGCATGGCCATGACAAAGGCGCCGCCGAAGCCGGCGCCCAGACCGGCAGTGATGAAGGGTCGGCCCATGGGAAGGGTAACGCCGTAGATCAGAGGCTCACCAACACCCAGAACACCTGCGGGCAGAGCGCCGGTGATGACTTCCTTCATGCGGGTGTTGCCCACCTTCTTGGCTTTCAGGTAGATGGCGATGGCTGCACCCACCTGGCCGGCACCAGCCATGGCCAGAGCCGGGTACAGGGTGACGTAGCCCAGGGTCTCAAGCTGGACCGAGTAGAGGGCCACCAGGCCGTGATGCATGCCCATGGCCACCATCGGCAGGAACAAGGCCGTGGAAATGTAGCCGGCGATGATCCGGATGACGGGGTTGCTGCTCATGCAGACCTGCTGGACAACCCAGCACAGGGCGGTGGAGATGTAGCCGGTGATGGGCATGATGACGAAGATATAAGGAATCAGGCAGATAATCAGGGTCAGCAGTGGGGTGAACATGATGTCCAGGGCCTCGGGCATGTGCTTGCGGACAAAACGCTCCACATAGCTCAGGCACCACACGCCGATGACAGCGGCCAGAACGCCGCCGCGGCCGGAGCGCAGAATGGAATCCAGAGGCTGTGCTTCATCGTACAGGCCCAGGATCTGGGAGATGGTGTCGATGTTGCCCAGGCCGGTGATCATGCCCAGCATACCGCCCAGGATGGGGGTGGCGCCGAACTTCTCGGCGGCGCGGTAGCCTGCCCAGGCGGTCAGGTAGCTCAGGAATGCCGCATTGATGAGGGCCAGCAGGTTATAGACGATGCTCCAGAACGAGCTTTCCGCATAGTTGGGCATCACCTGGGCCAGCAGGGTGGCCAGGCCGGAGCACAGGCCGGCGGCGATGACGCCGGGCAGCAGCGGGACAAAGATGTCGCCGAAGGTCTTGAGCATCGACTTGATCCGGCTCTGCTTCTGCCCTGCCTTGACGGCGGCCTTGTTGGTCTGCCAGTCGTTTTTGGTGTCGGTGCCGCCTGCGGCGGGGATCCCCATCTGGCGGCAGATGTCGGCGCACTTGCGGGATTTGCCGGGGCCAACCACAATCTCGATGTAGCCGGGGCGGTCGTGGACTACACCCAGAACACCCTCGATGTTCTTGATGGCCGCCTCGTCAATCTTGGCGTCGTCCTTGACCTCGATCCGCAGCCGCGTCATGCAGTTGGTGGCAGAGGTGACGTTCGCCTTGCCGCCCAGCTTTTCCAGCGATTGGCGTACCAGTTCCTCATTGGTCATTGCATTTTCCTCCTTGTCCGAATGAAATTTTATGACCTGCGGCTTGCGCCGCCAAGTCCCCTTTTACAGCCCGATGGCTGTCCGCACATGGCCCCCTGCTGCTTCCAGGCGGCGTTCTGCCTCCTGGGCGGTGCAGTTGGCCAGCAGCATGGTGATGGCACATTTGACGCTGCCGCCTGCGGCGTCGATGGCCCGCCGGGCCTCGGCCCGCTCCACACCGGTGGCGTCCATCACAATGTTTTCGGCCCGGGTGTGCAGCTTCTCATTGGTCTGCATCACGTCTACCATCAGGTTCTGGTAGGCTTTGCCGGTGCGCACCATCGAAGCGGTGGAAATCATGTTCAGGATCAGCTTCTGGGCTGTGCCCGATTTGAGCCGGGTGGAGCCGGTCAGCACCTCGGGCCCTACCTCCACTTCGATGGCAAGGTCCGCAGCCTTGCCGATGGCGCTGCCCGGGTTGCAGGCGATGGCCGCCGTCCGGCAGCCGGTCTCTTTGGCATAGGCCAGCCCCCCCAGCACATAGGGGGTCCGCCCCGACGCCGCAATGCCGATGACGAAATCCTTCTGTGTCAGATGGTGGCTTTCCAGGTCCTGCCGGCCCAGCTCGCGGCTGTCCTCAGCTCCTTCCACCGCCTTGATGAAGGCCTTCTCGCCGCCGGCGATCAGGCCCACCACCATGCCCGGGTCCACCCCAAAGGTGGGCGGGCACTCGGCAGCGTCCAGAACGCCGAGGCGTCCGCTGGTGCCGGCCCCCATATAAAAGAGCCGGCCCCCCTGTTCAAAGGCTTCCACGGCCCACCGGGCTGCCTGGGCAATCTCAGGCAGCTTTTTGGCAATGGCCAGCGGAACACGGGCATCCTCGTCGTTCATGGCTGTGACGATTTCCAGCTCCGACATGGTGTCCAGCTGCATGGTGCGCGGATTCCGGCGCTCGGTGGTCATTCCTGTCAGATTCAATTCCATAGCTCACTCTCCGGCCTTTCTCATTCTTCTTTCCTGCATGGCAGAAAGATCTGCTTGCACCTGCATTATAGTTTCCCGTAAACAAAATGTCTACATTTTCGTCAAGTTATGGTATAATGTTTCACGAAACATCCTTTTTTGAATCTTCCTTCACGATTCCAGACATTTTTTGTTCAAATGTGCCAAGATTGCTCAAAAAGCACAGGGAGGCAATTATGAAAAACGCTTTGCTCCGCCTGCGGGAGGCCTGTTCCTCCCTCAGTGCAGCCGAACAGCAGATCGCCCGGTACATCACCGAGAATCCCGAGGAAGCCACCCTGCTCACCGTCCGGGAGCTGGCGGCCCGGACCTTCACCTCCCCTTCCAGCGTGGTGCGGGTCTGCCGGTCGGTGGGTTTTGAGGGCTACAAGGAACTGCGGCGGGCCCTGGTGGGGGAGCTGGCGGCCCTGGGCGACAAGGGCCGCCACGCCGAGCAGGAGCTCACCCCCGAGGACGACGTGCGGGACATTGTCTCCAAGGTCACCCAGAAGAACATCCAGTCCCTGTCTGATTCCCAGAAACTTCTCTCGGCCGAGACGGTGGAAGCGTGCGCCCTGCTGCTGGACCGGTGCCGCAGCGTCATCCTGTTTGGGCTGGGGTCTTCCCTCTGTGTGGCCCACGATGCCTATCTGAAGTTTCTCCGGCTGGACAAGCCTTGCATCATCAACGACGACTGGCACGCCCAGCTCCTCTCGGCCCGGAACGCCACCCCCCGGGATGTGGGGATTGTCTTTTCCTACTCGGGCCAGACGGTGGAGATGATCCAGTGCATGGAGACCCTCAAGAAAAACGGCACCCCCATCATGGCCATCACCCGCTATTCCCCCTCCCAGGTGGCAGAGCTGGCCGACTACAAGCTGTACATCGCCGCCAACGAGTCTTTGTTCCGCAACGGCGCCATGTCTTCCCGGATCGCCCAGCTGAACGTGATCGACATCCTCTACACGGCCTACGCCCGGCTCCACTACGATGACACCCTCCGGGTCCTGACACGCACCCATATCCACAAGCCCGGCGAGCAGGAGGACTCTGCCCCCTGACCGTCAGGCAAAGAAAAACCGCCCCGCAGGGCGCGCAGCCTCTGCAGGGCGGTTTGGTTGTGATAGGGGGCGGTCAGCGGCGCTTCCACCAGCTGCGCTTTTCTCCCACCGGGATGACATCGTTGAAGACACAGCGGACCTTGGGGGAAAGCGTGGTATCCTTGTGGTAGCGGCCGAACAGCCAGTGGTCGTAGGTGATCTCCCCCACCAGCTTGTCAAAAAAGGCATGGAGGCGGTTGCTCTCTCCCGGGGCCAGGGCAGTAAAATCCAGAAATCTGGTTGGTGCGTCGTGGGTCAGCACATACTCTACTTTGTAGTTGTGGGCCGCCACGTTGGCCTCGCAGTAGGCGTATTCCTCATCCGAGGGCATCTCCCAGGGCCACCAGTTGACCCCCGGCTCCCGGTCCTCCTGGTCCAGGCTTTCGCCCCCGCCGAAGCACAGGTAGCTCTGGCCCTCCAGCTCCAGGATGCTGCCCCGGCAGACGTGGTACACGCTGCCGCCAATGTGCTGCACCCGGCCGCCGAATTTTTCCTCCACCGGATAAGGGTCCAGCAAGTCAAAGTTTTCATGGGTGCCGTCCAGAAACAGGATGGTATAGGGGCGCTTGCACAGCCATTTCAGGCGGGATTTTTCCTCCTTGCTGCCATCCCACAGGAAACCGAAGTCACCCAGGATCAAGAGAATATCGTTTTTGCCCAGCCCGCGCAGCTCCTTGCCTTTGAAACGGTCCAGCTCGCCGTGGGTGTCGCCTGTAATATAAATCATCCATGTCTCCCTCTGGTTTGTGAAAGTGGTGCGGCTGACTCTTGTCACCCACCCCCAAACCTGCTATTATAGAAGTATGCCTGCGTGCACACTTGAAGGATTGGAACGCCTCGGGCGTCCCCGCGGAGCCTGTCTCGACAGCATTCGACGGTCCGCCAGATCCATACGCTTTTTATTTTATCGCGTTCTGAGGGAATTGTCCACATGAAACGACTTTTTACACTTTTTTTCGCTGTGGTTTTGACTGTCAGCTGCTTTGTCATGCCCGCCAGCGCCGTGTTTGACCCCAGCTCGGTCTACCAGGTCCAGGCCTCCAGCACCTATATCGTCAACACCGACACCAACATCATCCTCTATGAGAAAAACAGCACCGAACAGGTGCCCGCCGGCGGCCTCACCAAGCTGATGTGTGCGGCCCTGGTGCTGACCAACTACGGTGACGAGCTGGACACCCGCACCTTCCAGATGCCCTTTGCCGTCTCGGACTATGTCTACGGCACCGACAACGCCGATATGCGGTCGGGGGAAACCTACACCCTGCGGGAGGCCCTCTACGCCATGCTGCTGCGCAACGCCAACGACGCCGCCATGGGCATGGCCTACCAGCTGTCCGGCAACGACCTGTCGGGCTGGGTCAGCCAGATGAACAGCCTGTCCCAGCAGATCGGCACCACCAACAGCACCTGGACCGATGCCTGCGGCCTGGATGACGGCAACGTCACCACGGCGGTGGACATGTACCTGATCCTGCGGTACCTGATGGGCTTTGATGCCTTTGTGGAGATTGCGGGCTCCCCCACCTTTGAGATGCCCGCCAAGGAAAAGCACACCAAATCTTTTATCCTCACCAACCAGAATGTGGCCTTGAACAAGACCAGCGGCGGCAAATTTTACCGCTCGGCCATGAAGGGCGGCATGTGCGATGTGACGGCCTACAAAAACGACACCGGCACCCAGAGCTACGTCTCCTGGGCCTCCAAGGACGGCGAGACCTATATCTTTTGCGTGATGGGCAGCCCGGACACGGCGGACACCTACGGCTATTCCAACCGGCGCCCTGCCCTCTATGAGACCACCCAGCTGATCGACTGGGTCTACAGCAGCTTCTCGGTGCAGGCGGCCCTGGACCCCGACCAGGCCCTGGCCGAAATCCCGGTGAAGTATTCCTCCGAGACCGACACCCTGCTGCTCTACCCCGACGACCAGATGATGACCATCCTGCCCTCCACATCTGACAGTTCGGTGACCCAGAAGTTCTTCCACCTGCCCGACTCGGTGGCCGCCCCCATCAAGCAGGGGGACCTGATCGGCACAGTGGAAATCAAACTGGCCGGTGAGACCATCGGTGTGGTCAATCTGGTGGCCGGACAGGATGTGAACCTGAACCCGGTCCTCTTCACCATCTCGGAATTACAGGCCTTCCTGCACAGCCTATACCTGAAGGTAGTCCTGGTGCTCTCGGCCATTGCGCTGGCCCTCTACGGCATCTGGTGGCTCCAGAACGCCATCCGGGAACAGCGCAGCTGGGGCGGCAGCCACATCCGCCGCCACTGATCCCCCATAGAACCAAAAAGACCGGCGTGCCCTGGAGCACACCGGTCTTTTTCTGTTTATTTGATGTCCAGCTCGGGGGGAACATCCAGTTCCTCCGACACATATTTGCCGTTCTTTTTCCGCTGGCGGACACACTCCGTCAGCAGGTACTCGATCTGTCCGTTCACCGACCGGAAGTCATCCTCTGCCCAGGCGGCGATGGCGTCGTACAACTTCGCGGACAGGCGCAGCGGCACCTGCTTTTTGGGCTCAGCCATCAGTACAGGCTGCCGGAATTGACCACGGGCTGTGCATCATGGTTGCCGCACAGGACAACCAGCAGGTTGGATACCATGGCCGC
>CALWZK010000020.1 GCA_944386015.1 uncultured Faecalibacterium sp. | reverse complement strand
ACACCCCCTGTATAGGTTTATTTTCCTACACAGGGGGCGTTTTGTCTATTGTCCGTTTTTACTGGTTCGGTTCAGGGCAGGGGGGCTTTTTTGTTTTGAGTTTGCGATTTTTTGATTTATGATCTAGAGCAATCCCAGAAAATACTGCAAATGCCGGACCCAAGTGAGATAAGTTCCTCAAGTTTCAGGTTTGGAAAAGCCCGTGTCTTTTCATCTGAATGCCCACCCACCCTCCCTTTATAGGAAGCTGGGGCTTCGCCCCAGACCCCATTCTGGTTGTATGGATAGGCTTCACGCTATTTCATAGGATTGCTCTAAACCCGCCCGCCGCCCTTTTAGATGTTCCCCCGCGGCTGCGCCGCCGCCCCCATGCGGGGGCTCTGGGCCTCTGACTGCTCCTTCTAGGTTTGCGCTGCGGGGGATTTTTGACGCATCCACCAAAAAGCTTCCCCGCACTTTGTGGATAAGGGAGAAGGAAAAAAGCCCAGAGCCCCTGTCAAGGGGCGGGCCCGCAGGGCCGGGGTTACCTCTGTGGGCGGGTGGGTGGGTTCAAATGTTCCCCCCGGCAGAGCGGCAAAGTTTCCGCAAAGGCAACCGCCGTGAGGGGTAAAGGCAATACAGAAGTCTGCCCAGACGTTAGAAGTCACGCGCCAGCGCACAGCTGGCGCTTTTCTACAATCGGAGCGGCGGTCAAAGACCGTTAAGAAAAATGCATCTGCCGCCGTTTTAGCGTGTTGGTGGTTTCAATGGGCCAGGCAGAGTGTCGCATTTTTTAGGCCTTTGTTCGCTGCGACTTCTTCTTGTGAGTCCAGAGGTTTCCTCTGGTCGTTGCGGGAGGGTAGGGAGTCCAGAGGGGGTAGGGAGGGGGATTCGAAACACCCTCCCTCCCCCTCTGGGCCAGCGCAGCGTCAAAACGGGCCCAGCGGCACGGTCAGCGGGAAAGGTAAAACCGGCGCTCCCTCCTCTTGCGGTTCCGTGAATATGCGGCGCATCAAGGATGATGCTTGCATATTCAGACCGCTGCGCCAAACACAGCTCCCTGTTTCGTCCGCAGGACGCGGTCGCTGTGTTTGCCTCTTGCGCTTAGCCAATTTTCCCTGCGGGCCGCAGGAGCGCCCTTGTGAAAATTGGAGCGCTGCGCCAGCTTCGCCTCGCTGCTTCTGCCGCAGGCAGCGCTCGGCTCAGCTGCCCCCTCTGGGCCAGCGCAGCGTCCGACGGGCCTGCAGGCACGGTCAGCGCCAAAGGCTGAAGCGCCCAGCCTTGCCCCCCCTGCAAAACCCCGCATGCCTAGATAATATCTTGAGAAACCGGGCAAACTATGCTATAATAAGTTGAATCGGCGCGGTCTGGCGCCGCAACATGGGAATGAGGTGCGGGGTATGTATCGGAAGTTTGGCAAACGGGCGCTGGACGCCTTTCTGGCGCTGTGCGGCATCGTCTGCCTGTCCTGGCTGCTGCTGGGGCTGGCGGTGGCCATCAAGCTGGATTCCCCCGGCCCCGTCTTTTTCAAACAAAAGCGGGTGGGCATCCACAAGACCCACTTTGAAATTTACAAGTTCCGCACCATGCGCGCCGACACCCCCCACGATATGCCCACCCATCTGCTGGCCGACCCCGACCAGTACATCACCCGGGTGGGGCATTTCCTGCGGAAAACCAGCCTGGACGAACTGCCCCAGCTGTGGAACATCCTGGTGGGGGATATGGCGGTGATCGGCCCCCGGCCGGCGCTGTGGAACCAGTATGACCTGCTGGCCGAGCGGGACAAGTACGGCGCCAACGACGTGCGCCCCGGCCTCACCGGGCTGGCCCAGATCCACGGCCGGGACGAGCTGGAAATCCCGGTGAAAGCCAGGCTGGACGGGGACTATGTGGCCCACATCACCTTCTGGGGGGATGTGAAGCTGTTCTTCGGCACCATCGGCGCAGTGCTGCGCCACGACGGCGTGGTGGAAGGCGGCACCGGCACCCTGCACCAGGAACAGGGCAAGGATTGATTTTGCCGGCGGTTCCAGGTATACTGAATTGGAAAACAGAACCATCAACAAGTGTGAGAGGTAGCTATGATAACGATTGACGAACTGAAGGTCCAGCTGGCCGAGCAGGGCAAAGCAGTGAAGGACCTGGAGGAGGCGCTGGCCATCGACGCCAGCAGAAAGCGTGTGCAGGAGCTGGAGCACACCATGACCCGGCCCGGCTTTTACGATGACGCCGAGGCCAGCAAGAAGGTCTTTGACGAGGTGGGCGACCTGAAAGGCAAGCTGGGGCGGTATGAGAAGCTCCAGGGCCTGTACGAGGACGCCCAGACCATGCTGGTGATGCTGGAGGAGGAGAACGACCCCTCCCTGATCCCCGAGGGCGAAGAGGCCGTCAACGCCGTGGAGAAGGCTGTGGATGAGCTGCAGCTGATGACCATGCTGAACGGCGAGTACGACCACAGCAACGCCATCCTGACCTTCCACGCCGGCACCGGCGGCACCGAGGCCCAGGACTGGGCCGAGATGCTGTACCGGATGTACACCCGCTGGGCGGCCAACCACGGCATGAACGTGGAAGTGCTGGATTACCAGGACGGCGACGAGGCAGGCATCAAGAGCGCCTCCATCATGGTCAAGGGCGCCAACGCCTACGGCCTGCTCAAGAGCGAAAACGGCGTCCACCGGCTGGTGCGTGTCAGCCCCTTTGACGCCAACGCACGGCGGCAGACCAGTTTTGCATCCCTGGAAGTGATGCCCGAGCTGGACAACACCATCCAGGTGGACATCCGCCCCGAGGACATCGAGATGCAGGTGTACCGTTCTTCGGGCGCCGGCGGCCAGCACATCAACAAGACTTCCAGCGCCGTCCGCCTGATCCACAAGCCCACCGGCATTGTGGTCAGCTGCCAGACCCAGCGCAGCCAGTTCCAGAACCGCGACTACGCCATGCAGATGCTGAAAGCCAAGCTGTACCAGATTGCCAAGCAGCAGCACATGGACAAGATCGAGGACATCAAGGGCGTCCAGAACGAGATCGCCTGGGGCCACCAGATCCGCAGCTACGTCTTTATGCCCTACACCATGGTGAAGGATCACCGCACCGGCTTTGAGACCAGCAACGTCAACGCCGTCATGGACGGCGATCTGGACGGCTTCATCTTTGCCTATCTGAAGGCCGCCAGCCGGGGCGAGCTGGCCGAGACCTGATCGGTCCGCGGGCCGCGCCCGCACCCATTTCCTTTTGCCAAAACCCTCTGCTTTCCCTCTGGACCCGGGGAGGCGGGGGGTTTTTACTGTGTACCGCGTAACTCTGGCCGCACTCACGTTACACCTAGCCGGCGGCACACCCCTGCATCTTAGTCAGCGTTGGGCTGTGCCCGAGTACACGAAAAGTTTTGTCTAACCCAATGATCCGAATCCTCGTTCCCATCCCGGGAGCGGGGATTTATTTTATTAATGATCTAAACCCACCCACCGCCCATTTAATGTTCCCCCGGCCCTGCGGGCCCGCCCCCATACGGGGGCTCTGAGCCTCTGACTGCTCCTTCTGGGTTTACGTTGCGGGGTAACTTTCACTGAGGCATTGCCAATAGAGGAAAAGGGGCTCTAGCCCACCGACTGCTTTCTTATCCGGCGACTTTGGCCAAGCTTTCAGGTATGCGCAGCCTTCACCCAGGAGGAACAGTTTGTGGTTCAGAGCCCCTGTCAAGGGGCGGGCCCGCAGGGCCGGGGTTACCTCTGTGGGCGGGTGGGTGGGTTCAAATGTTCCCCAGGCAGAGAGACAAACCTTCCGGCAGCACATCCGCCGTGAGGGGTAAAGGCAATACAGAAGCCTGCCCAGACGTTCGCAGTCACGCGCCGGCGCACAGCTGGCGCTTTTCTACAATCGGAGCGGCGGTCAAAGGCCGTTAAGAAAAATGCATCTGCCGCCGTTTTAGCGTGTTGGTGGTTTCAATGGGCCAGGCAGAGTGTCGCATTTTTTAGGCCTTTGTTCGCTGCGACTTCTTCTTGTGAGTCCAGAGGTTTCCTCTGGTCGTTGCGGGAGGGTAGGGAGTCCAGAGGGGGTAGGGAGGGGGATTCGAAACACCCTCCCTCCCCCTCTGGGCCAGCGCAGCGTCAAAACGGGCCCAGCGGCCCGGTCAGCGCTACAGGCCAAAGCCTGAACTTTTATTTATGATCTAAACCCTCCCCCCACCCATTTAATGTGTCCCCCCTGCCGCTGCGCGGCATCCCCCCTTCGGGGGGAATAAACCACAGACTGCTCCTTCTAATTTTCGGCTGAAAACAGACCAAACAAAAAAGCAGCCCCCTTGCGGGAACTGCTTTCCTTCATCATGCAAGATGGAAAATTATTGATTTTCCATCTCTGCCAGAGCCTTGCGGAGGTTCTTGGCGATCTGGTCGGGGCAGCTGGTGGACTTGGTGCCGCAGGTGGTGCCCTCCATCCGGGCGATGGCGTCCTCAGCCTTCATGCCCTGCAGCAGCTGGCAGATGCCCTTCAGGTTGCCGTTGCAGCCGCCCATCACCTGGATGGACTGGATGGTGTGGTCCGGGGCCAGGTCGATCATGGTCATCCGGGAACAGGTGCCCTGGTTGGGATACGTATAAGTCATAAGCTTCACATTCCTTTTCTGTTGTATCTATGTGATGGCGGGCGCAGCGCCGCCGTTCACCTTATTTCCCCTGGCGCTGGCGGGCCAGGGCGTTGATCCGGGCAATCTGGTCGTCCGCCGTCACGCAGGTGCCCACCGGATGGGGATGGGCCGAGTTGGCCCCGTGAAAATCGGTGCCCCCGGTGACGATCAGCCCGTACTTTTCGCAGAGGGCGCGGCACTCGGCCTTGTCCTCTTCGCTGTTCCGGGGATGGTTGATCTCGATGCCGTCCACCTTGCCCTCGGCCACCAGCTGCCGCAGCAGCGGCATGCTCTTGTAGACGGTGGGGTGGGCGAACACCAGCACCCCCTTGGCAGCCCGGGCGGTCTGGATGACCTCCTCCACCGGCGGGTACTCGGGGGAGTGGAGCACCACGCCCCGGGGGTTCCACCCGAACAGGTAGTGGTACACATCCCCGTAGACGCTGTCGCACAGGCCCAGCTCGTGGAGGGCCTGCATGATGCCGCTCTTGAACAGCACCCCGCTGTCCTTGGCATATTCCAGGGCCTGCTCGGTGCGGAACTGGGGATACATGGCCTCCAGCTCCCGGGCGCTCTGGAGGCAGCACTCGTTGCGCCGGCGGCGCATGGTGTCGCAGTGGGCCCGCAGCTCGGGGCAGTCCTGGGGCCAGTAGCAGAGCAGATGCACCCGGTGCTGCCGCTCATAGTCGTAGCCCGTCAGCTCGACGGCGGGGATCAGATGGACCCCCTCCTGGACTGGGTGGGCGTAGCAGTAGGCGGCGCTGAGAAAGGTGTCGTGGTCGGACAGGGCCATGGTGTCCAGCCCCGCCCGGGCCGCCATGGGGGCCAGACGGTGGATGGGCACCGACCCATCCGAACAGGTGGAATGATTGTGCAGGTCGCCAGGCATGGCGAAAGTGCCTCCTTTCAAGGGTGGTTCCGGGCAAACACAGCGACCGCGTCCTGCGGACGAAACAGGGAGCTGTGTTTGGCGCAGCGCTCCGGTTTTCGCAAGCGGGCACCGCCCCGCGCCGCAAAAATCGGCTAAGCGCAAGAGGGCTGCGGCCTGCTTTTTGCAAGCAGGGCCGGCCAGGGACAATCAACTGCCGCAGCTCCCACCCCGGAGGGCAGGGTCTGCGGCAGGGTCATCCCAGGGACGGGGCTGTCTCCGGGGTCAGTGTTTGTAGAAGTTGATCAGGCAGCCGTCGGCCAGGATCTGGCGCTCGTCATCGGTGAGGGGCGCAATGGACAGATTGAAGGCCTTGGGCTCATCCCCCAGCACATAGGCCGGGATCTGGGCCAGGTCGCCGGTCAGCGCCTTGCGGGCGCCGGGGATCAGGATATAGTCCCCCAGGCCGAAGGGGGTGGGCCCGGCAATCTGGAAGGGCAGCATACCCCAGTTGATCAGGTTGGAGCGGTACCGCTTGGTGGCGTACTCCACCGCGATGTTGGCCCCGGCCCCCAGCACGCGCTGGCAGCTGGCGGCCTGCTCCCGGGCCGAGCCGTCGCCGGGTTTCACCGCAAAGATGGTGGAGGCAATCTGCACATCCTCCCAGGTCAGCCCCTCGCAGCCGGGCACCGCCTGGATCTTTGCCAGCAGGGCGGGGTCGCCGTCGCCTGCGCGGCGGGCGGCCTCCTGGGCCTGGATCTCTTTGGCACGGCCCACATAGGCGGGGTCCTTGCGGCTGAGGGTGAACTCAGCCAGGCCCAGGGGGTTGGACCGGTAAGAGCTGGTTTCACCCGAGGGGATCAGCTCGTCGGTGGTGGTGACGGGGTCGGTGATGTAAGACGCCACCTTCAGCAGCAGGTTGTCCCCCAGGGGGGCAATCTCGGGCCAGTCCTTGATGTTGGGGCCCAGTTTCAGCAGGGCGTCATAATCCCCCTTGCCGAAGCCCTGATACACACGGGCTTTGTAGCTGGTGTCGTCGAAGGTGTAGTCGGGGACGGTGGGGTCATAGTCGATGTCGGTGGCGGGGGTCAGGATGCCGCCGTTGACGGTGGTGGCCGCAATGCTGCGGGCATCCATCAGGGCGACGCCCGCCAGCTGGCCGGCGCCCGGCTTGGAACCCTCCCGGCTGGGGAAGTTGCGGGTGGTGTGGCGGATGGACAGAGCCCCGTTGAAGGGCACGTCCCCGGCGCCGAAGCAGGGCCCGCAGAAGGCGGTGCGGATGGTGGCGCCCGAGGCCATCAGGCTGGAAAGGGCCCCGGCCTTGTCCAGGGCCATCATGACGGGCTGGCTGGCGGGGTAGACGCTGAGGGCGTACTCGTCGCAGCCGCCGGTGTGGCCCTTGAGGATGGCGGCAGCCTCGTAGATGCTGTCGTAGAGGCCGCCGGCACAGCCGGCAATGACCCCCTGGTCCACCCGCAGCTTGCCGTTCTCGATCTTGGAGCAGAGGTCCAGCTTGACATCGCTGCGGCCCACCAGCTTCTGGACGTTCTCCTCGCAGGCGTGGAGGATGTCTTCCAGGTTGGCGTTGAGCTCCTCGATGGTGAAGGCGTTGGAGGGGTGCATGGGCAGGGCGATCATGGGCCGGATGGCCGACAGATCCACCTTGACCACCCCGTCGTAGTAGGCCAGGTCTGCCGGGGCCAGGGGCTTGTAATCGGCGGCCCGGCCGTGGGCGGCCAGGTACTTCTCGGTGGTCTCGTCGGTGGCCCAGATGGAGGACAGGCAGGTGGTCTCGGTGGTCATGGCGTCGATGGCGTTGCGGGTGTCCTGCCGCAGGCTGGCCACGCCGGGGCCGATGAACTCCATCACCTTGTTCTTCACATAGCCGCTCTTGAACAATGCCCCCACCAGGGCGATGGCCACGTCGTGGGGGCCGCAGCCGGCGGGCAGCGCGCCGGTCAGGTAGATGGCCACCACGCCGGGGCAGGCCACGTCATAGGTGCGGCCCAGCAGCTGTTTGGCCAGCTCGCCGCCGCCCTCGCCGATGGCCATGGTGCCCAGGGCGCCGTACCGGGTGTGGGAGTCAGAGCCCAGGATCATCTTGCCGCAGCCGGCGAATTTTTCCCGCATGTACTGGTGGATGACCGCCAGGTGGGGGGGCACAAAGATGCCGCCGTATTTCTTGGCGGCGGACAGGCCGAACCGGTGGTCGTCCTCGTTGATGGTGCCGCCCACCGCGCACAGGCTGTTGTGGCAGTTGGTCAGCACATAGGGCAGGGGGAACCGCTCCAGGCCCGAAGCCCGGGCGGTCTGGATGATGCCCACAAAGGTGATGTCATGGCTGGCCATGGCGTCGAACTTGATTTTCAGGTTTTGGGGGTCGCCGCTGGTGTTGTGGGCCTGGAGAATCCCCCAGGCAATGGTGCCCTGCCGGGCGCTGGCCGCAGCCGCCCCGTCAAAGCCCAGGGCCGCCAGGGCAGCGGGGGCCTCGGCGTCGGCCGGCACCCACTGGCCCCGGGCCAGATATGCGCCGGTGCTGGTACACTGGATCATGTCACTCGCCTCTCTCTCAATTTTCTTTGTTTGGCAAAGCCGCCCCCTGCCGCATTGCGGGCGGCCGCTTTGTTTTTATAGTATACCACGGTTGGAGCCAAAGAAAAAGAGTTTTTTCCCGCATCCAGCAGCCCCCAAAAACACGCCCTGCCCCCGGCGGCCGGTGTGCGGTACACTGGATGCAAATCAAACAAGGAGGTTTTCAGCGTGAAAAAGTGTGATGAGAAAGGGGGCCGCCGCCGTGGATAAACAGGACAAAAAGGTCAGCGTGCTGCTGTACGCAGACTGGGCGGCGCCCTTGCGGAGCCTGCCGCTGGAGGACATCGGGCGGCTGTTTCTGGGGATTCTGGATTATATCACCACCGGCGCGGCCCCGGTGCTGGACAATCCCGGCGCGGCGATGGCCTGGCAGTTTATGCGGATGCGGCTGGACGACAATCTGGAAAAGTGGGACGCCACCCGCCAAAAGCGCCGGGAGGCGGGGCGTCTTGGCGCCGATGTGACCAACGGCAAAGAGCGGCAAAAGGCGGCAAAAGCGGCAAATGCCGGATTTGCCGAAACCGAAGCGGCAAAACCGGCTGTACCTGTACCTGCTCCTGAGCCTGTACCTGCACCTGTACCTGCACCTGAGCCTGTACCTGTTCCTGTCCCTGTGGCAGCTAAAGCTGCCTTGCAAGCTTCGCCTGACGGCGAGCCGCCGCTGCCGCCGCCGGAATGCGAACAGGAACAGGAAAAAGCCCATACCCCGGAAGCCCAGTGGGTGGCCCTGGGGCTGGGGAAAACCCTGGGGCCCATCGTGCGGCAGACCATCCAGACCTACCGGGAGGCGGGGCTGGAAGATGGGCTGATGGTGGAGGCCATGCGGGAGGCCGCCGCCCATCAGGTGAAGGCCCCGGCGGCCTATCTGGACAGCATCCTGGGGCGGTGCCGGGCGGAAGGCATCCTGACGCTCTCCGCCTGGCAGGCCCGCAAGCGCCCGGCGGGCTCGTCCAAACGTGTGGACCGCCCCACCCCCAGCGGGAACGACTTCCTGGCGGACGCCGTCACCCGGCCCCGGCGGCATAAGAGGAAATGAGGCCGGGGGTATTCTTACAGAGGATTGTTGATCTCAATCTGCAGGAGCTGGTTGTAGTTGGACGGAAAGCCGATGCAGCTCAATTCCACCGTTGCACCGTACCGCTGGATGCAGTTGCACAGGTCGTTGTGCAATTTGGATCTGGCTTCCCGGGTGGGAAGACAGCGAAAGAGAACCAAAACTGCGGCAAACAAGGTGTCACCTGTCACATTCGGGTGGCTGCGCAAATAGCCCGGCCCCAGTTTGGCAGGAGGATGGAAAGGCACATTGTATAATCTGGCGCCGTGGCAGCATTTATTTCGCAAAACGGTCAGTACATGGAGATGGTTGGCCAGAACATCCGGCGTTTTGTTGCAGAGCCCCGCAATTTTGAACCGTTCTGCCGGATACATGGCATAATACAGCTTTGACAGTGATGACATGGACAGAAGTTCCACCATCACCCAAAGGGGCATCCGGTCTGCATATCGGGCATGGTGATGCTGTACCACCAGGCTGTCATCGCGGCGGTCTTCCTCTTTTTTGAGAGAATCCATCACTTCCTGATAATCTTCTTGCATCAGGAAATTAGAGGGCTGATAGTGGCCGTCATAGGGCGGCGTGGTACACCGGGACATGGCGAACCCATTGGCGATGCGGGTGCGGAACATTGCCTCTGCGGTGTCCAGAGCATTGCGGAAAATGCCCCGCAGCTCCTGGTCAAACAGGTACAGATTTCGTACCGTTTCAAAGGATGTCCCTTCGCTATAATCCTGCCCGTTCTCTGCCCGGAACTGCAGCGCATAACCGGTGAGGCGGTAGTAATTGACGGTGGACAAAAAGGCGGCGGCATCTGAGATGGACGCCACTTTCATGCCATGTTCTGTCAGCCGAATGGCCTGTTCTCGAAAGGAAAGCGGTTTTTTCAATTCCATATTCTTTTCCCCCAGAAAGAAAAAAAGCCGGGCACAAAAAGCACCCGACCTTGGCCCCCGAAAGGAAAAATTCCTACGGGCAGCTCTGTTGTCACTATTATATTGCATTCTGTTCTGAAATGCAACAGTTCAAAAGCAAATTATAAAAAATTTACAATTCAGACCAGACCCGTATAAACAAAAAGCCCCGCATGAACGCCCTTTCGGACGCCCATACGGGATATAGGGTAAAAGGTCCTGGAGCAGGATACGGGACTCGAACCCGCCGCCTACTGCTTGGGAAGCAGTCGCTCTACCGGATGAGCTAACCCTGCACGTATTACTTAGGTATTCTAGCATGGTAAAGCGGATTTGTCAACGGGTTGGGGAAAAGTTTTTTTGCCGCAGCGGGCGGGGGCCCGGGGCGGGGCCCGCCCGGCGGGTGTTTGTCTTTTTTATAATTTAGATCTATACCCGCCCTCCACCCTTTTATCGGAGTCCCCCCTGCCGCTGCGCGGCATCCCCCCTTCGGGGGGATCAGCGCGGTGACTTCTCCCTTATCCACAAAGCCCGGGGGCGCTTTTTGGTGGATGCGTCAAAAATCCCCCCAGCGTAAAACCAGAAGGAGCAGCCCCCCGGCAGCGAGCCCCCCACAGGGGGGCGCGGCCGCAGGCCGCAGGGGGCACCGCTATGGGCGGTGGGTGGGATTCGATCAAAAAGAAAGAATCAACAACCCCCACAAAAACACGGCGGCCCCGCCGCCTTGTTTTTGACCCCCCGATGCCTTATAATAGAAGCACTGACATACCGAAAGGAGACCCCACGCCATGCTGGACCTGCCCCGGCTGCTGTACTTTCAGAACAAAAATACATACTCCGCCAACCAGGCCGAAATGCGCTACCGGGCCATCCCCGGCAAGCAAAAGGCCGAGGACGGCTCCGACCAGGCCGTCCTGACGGTGGAAATCTGGCCCGGGCCCTGGACCATCGAGTATACCGACCCCGCCCTGCGGCAAAAACAGGTCTACCCCCTCACCGAGGAGGGGCTGCAGGCCGCCCGGGACTGGATTCGCGCCACCTGGGAGGCCGACCCCGACCAGTGGGCGTCGGCCCCTTCCATCCTGGACTGCGAGCCCTGGACCGAACCCCCCAAGGAGGAAAACGAGGAATGATTTACCGCCTGAAACCCCAGCAGGGGGACACGGTGGCGGTGCCCCGGCTGGTGTTTGCACGGCTGGGGGCCGCCGAAGAGGCCAGCGTCCGTGTGGCGCTGTATGTGCTGGCCACCGGGGTCACCGACCCCGACAAGCTCTGTGTGGATTTGAAGCTCCGCAGCCGGATGACGGCCGAAAGCGCCCTGGCCTACTGGGCCGGCGCCGGGCTGCTGGAGCGCTGCGACGAGAACGCCGCCCCCGCCGGCGGCGAGCCCGCCCCCACCCCCATGCGGTGGACCGAGATTGCCGCCGCCAGCCGCACCGACCCCATGATCGCCAGCCTGATCGACTGCGCCCAGACCACCTTTGCCCGGGCGCTCACCCACAGCGAGATGGAAAAGCTGGTGGCCCTCTATCTGCAGGAGGGCTACGAGCCCGAAGTGGTGATGCTCTGCCTGGCCTGCCTGGCCGGCAAGGGCAAGCGCACCATGGGGGCCCTGAACCATGAATTGAAGGTGTGGCGGGCCGAAGGGGTTCAGACCGGCGAGGAGGCCGACGCCCATCTGAAACTGCTGGACCTGCGGGCCCAGCGGGAGGCATACGTGGCCCAGCTGCTCCAGATCAGCACCGACGACCTGACCCTGGGGGGCCGCAAGGCCATCGCCCGGTGGTACGAGGTGTACGGCTACGACGACGCCATGGTCCAGGAGGCGGCGGTCCAGGCGGGGCCCAAGCGGGACCTGTGGTACTGGAACAGCATTCTCAAAACCTGGAACGCCAAGGGCCTGCGGACGGTGCGGGACGTGCGGGGCCCGGTGGCCGCCGCAGGGGCCAGCCGGAACCTGCGGGTGGACCGGCCCGAGCCCAGCGGCAGCGATTTTCTGGAGGACGCCATCACCCGGCCCCGGCGTCACAAGCGGAAGGAGTAACCTGTGCGGACACGAAACGAACTGTATCAGACCGCCATCCGGACGGTGTCGGCCCGGCGGCAGATGGCCAAAGCCCGGGCCCAGGATGCCCGGGCCCAGGCGGAGGCAGCCATCCCGGCCCTGAAAGCGGCCGAGGACGAGGTGCGGGCCTGCGGGGTGCGGTGCGCCCTGGCGGGGGCCCGGGGGGCCGACCGCACCGCCGCCGCCGCAGCCCTGGCCGCCGCCAAGGAGAAGCGGGACGCCCTGCTGGCGGCCAGCGGACGCTCCCCCCTGGCGCTGGAGCCGAAATTCACCTGCCCGGTCTGCCAGGACACCGGGGTGGCCGACGGCAAGACCTGCCAGTGCGTCCGCCGCGAGATGCAGCGGCTGCGCCGGGAGGAGATCGAGGCCATGTCCAGCCTGTCGGTGACCAGCTTCGACACCATGAAGCTGGATTATTACCCCACCAGCCCCCTGGGCCAGACGGGGCAGACGGTGCGGCAGTACATGGCCGACCTGCTGGCCGACCTGCGGGATTACGCCGCCGAGTTTGACCTGGACAGCGAGAACCTGATGTTCACCGGCAACGCCGGCCTGGGCAAGACCCACGCCGCCCTGGCGGTGGCGGGGGCGGCCCTGGACAAGGGCTACGACGTCATCTACATTTCCAGCCCCGACTTTTTCGGGCGGCTGGAAACCCTCCGCTTTGGTTCCGACCCGGACGGGGAGAAGGACACCCTGATGGACACCGTCTGCGGTGCCGACCTGCTGATCCTGGACGATCTGGGCACCGAGTTCAATTCCAGCTTTGTGATCAGCACCCTCTACAGCCTGCTGAACGACCGGCTGGGCCGCCGCCGGCCCACCATCCTCACCACCAACATTGTGGACGGCACCCTGCTGGAAAAGCTCTACACCGAAAAGGTCGCCAGCCGGATCTCGGCTTTCGTGCCTTACCGCTTCCTGGGCGAGGACATCCGCCTGCAGAAGTCCCGCGAAGAGTGACCTACTTTTTTGAAAAAAAGTAGGCAAAAAACTTTTCACTGTGTACCGGGCAACGGCTCCGGCTCACGTTTCGTCCTGCCGGCGGTTTTGCCTCGTGCATCTTAGTGGGTGTTTTTGCCCCCCTGCCGCCTGTGGCGGCGCCCCCCGGCGGGGGCTCTAAACCGAAAACTGCTCCCTCACCCGTCAGGGTAGAGGGAGCTTTCTTTTGCCCTGAACTGCTGTGCTTTTGGTTGTTTATCGAATCCCACCCCCCGCCCATAGCGGTGCCCCTGCGGCCTGCGGCCGCGCCCCCAGCGGGGGCTCTGGGCCTCTGACTGCTCCTTCTCCCGCAGCGCCGCACGGCGGATTGGTTGCCGGAAGGTTTGTTTCTCGACCTGGGGAACATTTGAACCCACCCACCCGCCCACAGAGGTAACCCCCGGCCTGCGGCCGCGCCCCTTGACAGGGGCTCTGAACCTCTAACTGCTCCCTCATCCGGCGGCGGGCCGCAGCTTTCAGACTAGCGCTTTGCGGCTGCAAGCAGCCTGCAAATAGAAGGCAGCAGTCGGTGCGCTAGAGCCCCTTTTCCTCTATTGGCATTGTCTCAGTGAAAGCGACCCCGCAGCGCAAACCCAGAAGGAGCAGCTATAGGCAACCGAGCCCCCCACAGGGGGGCGCCGCCGCAGGCGGCAGGGGCACCGCTATGGGCGGTGGGTGGGATTCGATTTAAAATGAAATTCCGGCCCCGCTCCCGCTTCAAGCGGCCGGGGGCAAAATAATTGATTTTTTTCCCGCCGGGTGGTCTATACTGGAGTTGTTGACAAAGCGGCGCACAGCGCCGGGATTGGAGCAGGCCATGGGATTTTTGGAATATTTCGGTGCAGGTTGGGGCAAGGGCTTTTCCCGCGAGGCGGGCCAGGTGCTGGAAACCACCGTCCAGCTGGCGGGCAATCTGGGGTGCAGCCGGGCCGATACCGGCCACCTGCTGCTGGCCATCCTCCAGCAGGAACACGGCCCCGCCTGCCGCTTTTTGGAGGGCAAGAACATCCAGGAACAGGAGGTCCGCCGCCAGCTGGCCGAGACCCGCCAGGGCCCCGCCCGGCGCCTGGGCCGCCATGACCTGGCCCCCGAGCTGCGGCGGGCCATCGACTACGCCCTCATCGACGCCCGCAACGCCCGCCAGATGAAGGCCGAGCCCGAACACTTGCTCTGCGCCATCCTGGAGGACGGCGGCTGCAAGGCCGGGGTGCTGCTGGCCGCCATGGGGGTGCAGCTGGCCGAGGCGGTGCGGGAGTGCCGCCAGATGTCGGGCCAGCTGACCCTGCCCATCCAGCCCCGGGCCTCCGCCAGCGTCCCCCGGGGCAGCCGGGCCAGCGACAAGTATTGCCGCGACCTCACCCGCCGGGCCGCCGAGGGCCAGCTGGACCCCGTCTTCTGCCGGGACAAGGAGATGGACCGGATGATCGAGATCCTCTGCCGGCGGCAGAAAAACAACCCCTGCCTGGTGGGGGAGCCCGGGGTGGGCAAAACCGCCCTGGCCGAGGGCCTGGCCCAGCGGATCGCGGCGGGGGGGGTGCCCCGGGCCCTCAAGGGCCGGCGGCTGCTGGCGTTGGATATGGCCAGCCTGGTGGCCGGCACCAAGTACCGGGGCGACTTCGAGGAGCGGCTGAAAGGCCTGCTGGAAGAGCTGGTGCGGGACGGCAACGTGATTCTCTTTGTGGACGAGTTCCACACCATCGTGGGGGCGGGGGCCGCCGAAGGCGCCATCGACGCCGCCAACATCCTGAAACCCGTCCTGGCCCGGGGGGAGCTGCAGATGATCGGCGCCACCACCAACCAGGAGTTCCGCACCCACATCCAGAAGGACCCCGCCCTGGAGCGGCGGTTTGGCCGGGTGCAGATCGAGGAGCCCACCCCCGCCCAGGCCCGGGACATCCTGGCGGGGCTGGCCCCCCGGTACGAGCGGTACCACGGGGTGACCATCGCCCCCGAGGCCCTGGACGACGCGGTGGAGCTGTCGGTGCGGTACCTGCCGGGGCGCAGCCTGCCCGACAAGGCCATCGACCTGATGGACGAGGCCTGCGCCGCCGCCCGCATCCGGGCCGAGCGGGAGGGCCGCACCGCCCCCGCTCTCACCCGGGAGGACATGGCCCGGGTGGTGGCCCGGGCCAGCGGCATCCCGGCCCAGCGGGTGGGGGAGGCCGAGCGGGAGCGTCTGGCCCTGCTGGAAAGCCGCCTGGCCGCCGAAGTGGTGGGCCAGGACAAGGCCGTGGCCGCCGTGGCGGCCGCCATCCGCCGCAGCCGCACCGGCCTGGGGGAGCCGGGCCGGCCCATCGGGGCGCTGCTGTTTTTGGGCCCCACCGGGGTGGGCAAGACCGCCCTCTCCAAAGCGTTGGCCCGCAGCTGGTTTGGCAGCGACAAGGCCCTGCTCAAGTTCGACATGTCCGAATACCAGGAGTCCCACACGGTGGCCCGGCTGCTGGGTGCGCCCCCGGGGTACCTGGGCCACGACGAGGGGGGCCAGCTCACCGAGGCGGTGCGCCGCCGGCCCTACAGCGTGGTGCTCTTTGACGAGATCGAGAAGGCCCACCCCGACATCCAGAACATCCTTTTGCAGATTCTCGAGGACGGCTGCCTCACCGATTCCATGGGCCGCAAGGCCGACTTCACCAACACCATCATCCTGCTGACCTCCAACCTGGGGGCCCGGTGCCTGGCGGGGCAGAGTGCGCCTTTGGGGTTTGCGGCGGGGCAGGAGGCCGCCTTTGAAAAGCAGTCGGCGGCGGCCATCGCCGAGGCCAGGGGCTTTTTCCGGCCCGAGCTGGTGGGCCGGCTGGACGAGATGATCGTCTTCCGCCCCCTGGGCTCCGACAGCCTTTGCCGCATCGCCGACCGGCTGCTGGGCCAGCTGGAGCAGCGGGCGGCCCGCAGCGGGTATACGCTCACCCACACCCCGGGGGTGTGCCGGGCCCTGGCGGCCAAGGCCGCCTCCCCCTACGGGGCGCGGGAGCTCCGCCGCCAGGTGGACCGTGCGGTGGAGCAGGCCCTGGCCGACCGGATTGCCGACGGCTCCGCCCGGCCCGGCGCGCGGTACACCGCTGACTGCACCGCCGACGGCTCCGTCACCCTCATCGTTGACCGTCCGGCCACCGTCTAACCTACTTTTTCGAGAAAAAGTAGGCAAAAAGCTTTTCACCTGGTACCGCTGACGGCCTAGTCCTCACAAGGCCCCGCCGGCGGTGCACCCCTGTTCTCTTTCCCAGGCTCCCGGCCTGCGGCCCTGTGAGTCCAAAGTTTCACAGTATCCCTGCTCCTTGTTTTGGGGGAGCGGGGATTTTTGTTTTTGCCCAGGTTTGATTTATGATCTAAACCCTCCGGGTTGCCGTTGCCCAAATATGCGGCGCGGGACGCGGCCCGCTTGCATATTTGGACGGCTGCCCCTGCTCCGCTTCGGCTGTTTCTGCCGCAGGCAGCGCCTCAGCTGCGCAGCCCACCACCCTTTTAGATGTGTCCCCCCTGCCGCTGCGCGGCATCCCCCCTTCGGGGGGAGCTGGCCTCTGGCTGCTCCTTCTGGGTTTACGCTGCGGGTTTAGATAACAAATCAAAAAACAAAGCCCCCCGGGCTTCATCGTTGAAAAAGTGAAATGTCATACTTCCACCAAAAAGATTGCCAGATAGCTGCTGACTTTGGTATAATAAACCAAAAGGAACCACACGGGCCCCCCGGCCCGCACTGGAAGGAGGAACATCATGCGAAAGAAACTTCTCGCCCTGCTGCTGGCAGCGGCCCTGGCCCTGAGCCTGCTGGCCGGCTGCGGCGGCGGCAAAAACCAATCCCTGGCCCAGATCATCCTCAACCTGCTGGATGACCAGTACACCAACGTCACCGTCGAGATCGACCCCGACCTGGAGGCCGCCCTCCGCAAGGCTGTCAGCCAGGCCGAAACCAAAGAGGAAATCCGCGCCGCCCTGGAAGAGATTCTGGGCCCCGGCATCAACTTCCGGCTTCTGGGGGACGGCCAGAAAGGGGACACCGCCTGGAACCTGATTCTCTACCCCGGCTCTGACCCCGACGCCGCGGGCCGGTCTGCCTTTGCCGAGTGGAACAAGGTCTTTGCCTTCCTGCCCAAAGACGGCCAGTACGGCACCAAAATCGCCATGATCGAAACCGAAAACGGCTACGCCCTTCTGGTGCAGGCCACCGTGGACAGGGCCGGCAGCCGGGACGATGAATCCACCTCTGTTACCCTCAAGAGCCTTTCGGTGACCGGGCTCACCACGACCAGCTACGAAGTTGGAGACAAATTCGACCCTGCCGTCATAACTGTCAGCGCCGTTTATTCTGATGGACATTCTGAACCGCTTCTGTCAACAGATTACACCATTACGATAGCCGGCAGCTCCCCCGGTACAGACTACGTTTTCAAAAAAGCAGGTTCCTATACCCTTAAAATAACTTATAAGGGCCAGGAGCTTACCCAAACAATAGAAGTAAGCAACAATTCCAACGGATACTATCAGAACTCCGACAGCAGCTATGTTGTCACAGGTCCCGACGGCCTGCAAAATCTGTTTTTCGATAGTACTGACTCGGATGTGCAAGCCGACCGCGCAGGTGGTTTTGAGAACATCACCATCACGCTGGCAAAAGGCGAAACCTACACCGTCAGCCAGACATTTACCACTTTCTTTAAGGGCATTCTGAAAGGTGAAGATAAAGAGACTACCATCATCAAACTCACCGGCGGCAGGGGCCTGTTTGAGCGGATTGGTGTGAAAAATGCCAGCTCCACCAACAACGGCACCGTGCAAAACATCACCTTTGATGTACAGACAGACATCACCATCACCAACTTCTCCGCCTACGCCGGCGCGGTGGCAGGCTACAATTACGGTGAAATCACCAGCTGCGATGTGAAACTGAACGGCCACACCATCCAAGCCACCAACAGCTCTGGCTCCGCCTACGCCGGCGGCCTGGCGGGATACAATAATGGAAAAATCAGCGGCTGCACCGTCACCGGCGGCACCATCACCGCCACGAGCAATGGCTCAGGTACCATCGCCTACGCCGGCGGCCTGGTGGGCGTCAACGTCGACGGCACCGTGGACGGCACCGTCACCGGCGGCACCATCACCGCCACCGCCAACGACAATTATGGCTCCGCCATCGCCGGCGGCCTGGTGGGGTACAACAGCGGCAGCGTGTCCGGCAGCTACACCGGCAGCGGCACCATCACCGCCACTGGCACAGACGCCAACAGCTACGCCTGCGCCGGCGGCCTGGTGGGCTGGAACTCCGGCAGCGTGGACGCCACCTACGAAAACAAGGGCAGCACCATCACCGCCCAAGTCGGGCAGAAAATTGATGGCACCTACAACAACAAAGCCTCTGTGCCCAACAGTGAAAGCTCTTACACCGATACAGATGGCGACATCCTAGGAAACATGGCCTCCGCCGGCACCGGGATTGGCTATAACGGTAACAGTACTGATCCTGGCCCCGTCGCCCATACCGACCTCTAACCCTCCCCCGTAACCCCCGCAAAAAGCCATTCTCTGCCCCCTGCCTCCCCCGAGGCGGGGGGATTTTTTGGTTTTGCTTTGCCCTGGTTGATTTTTGATCGAATCCCACCCCCGCCTGAAAGCTCCGGCAAACCCAAAAGAAGAAGGAGCAGTCTTTGGTTTAGAGCCCCCGTATGGGGGCGGCGGCGCAGCCGCGGGGGAACATATAAAGGGAGGGGGGTGGGTTTAGATCATAAATCAAAAACAACCAAACCCCGGGCAGGGGGAGCAGCCACAGGCACAGAGCCCCGCCGGGGCGGGCCCGCAGGGCCGGGGGAAATGCCCGCCGCCTCAGGCGGGCCGGACTGGACAACCCGCCCCCAAAACGGTATACTGAAACCATCATCAAACCAGGAGGCCCCGCCCATGCGCTATGTTTTTTTGCTCAACCCGGCTGCAGGCCGGCAGGACAGCACCAAAGAGCTGGAAGCCGCCGCCCGGGCCGCCCTGGCCAGGGCGGGCGTTCCCGCCGGCCAGTGGTCCATCCGCCGCACCGCGTATAAGGGCCACGCCAGAGAGCTGGCCCGCGCCGCCGCCGCGGCAGGGGGGGAGATCACCCTCTTTGCCGCCGGCGGCGACGGCACCTTCAACGAGGTGCTCACCGGGGCCAAAGGCTGCCCCGGCGCGGCGGTGGGCTGCATCCCCGCCGGCAGCGGCAACGACTTCCTCCGCACCTTCGGCACAAAGGCAGACTTCCTGGACCTGGACGCACAGCTGGCGGGCCGGCCTGTGACCATCGACCTGATGGACACCACCCTGGGCCTGTCGGCGGCGGTGTGCGCCGCCGGCCTGGACGCACAGGTGGCAAACGGCGCCGCCGCCTTCCGCCACAACCCCCTGTTCCACGGGGAGGCCGCCTATCTGCTGTCGGCCCTGCGGCAGATCTGCGGGCCCCTGGGGCGGCGGTTTCGGTTCGAGGCCGACGGCCAGGTGCTGGAGGAGGACGTCCTCCTCTGCGCCGTCTGCAACACAAGGGACTACGGCGGAGGGTTCCGGGCGGCGCCCAACGCCCGCCCCGACGACGGCTGGCTGGACCTGGTGGCGGTGCGCAGGGCGGGCCGGCTGAAAATCCTCAGCCTCCTGGGCTGCTACAAGCAGGGCCGCCACTTCGACGGCGACGCCATCGCCCCGGGCCTCGACCGGTGGTTCATCCACCGCCGGGTGAGGCAGGTGAAGATCACCTTCCCCGACGGCCGGGGCCCCGTCATCGCAACAGCCGACGGCGAGTGCGCACCGGTGGAAAAGCTTTCGGTCAGGGTGCTGCCGGGGGCGGCCCGGGTGGTGCTGCCCGCCGGCGTCCGGGGGCAATGGGCAGAGGCCGCCGCCAGCGCGGCAAAATGAAAAAGAGCGGTTGGGCGCGGATTTTGTCCCGCGCCGGGCCGCTTTTTGATTTTGTCATAAAAACTTAACAAAAAAATCGGTGCAACCCCTTGATTTTTCCGCCCAAGATGAGTAAAATACTCTTAGCACTCAGGGAAATGGAGTGCTAAACCAGAAGGCTCCCCACCGGCGGGGCCTTCCCCCAACGATGTTACAATATATATTTTAAATAGGAGGGCAAGACTTATGAAGATTATTCCTCTTGCAGACCGTGTTGTGATCAAGACTGTGGAGGCCGAGGAGACCACCAAGAGCGGCATCATCCTCACCGGCAGCGCCAAGGAAAAGCCCCAGGTGGCTGAGGTCGTGGCCGTTGGCCCCGGCGGCACCGTGGACGGCAAGGAAGTCGTCATGACCGTCAAGGTGGGCGACAAGGTCCTCACCAGCAAGTATTCCGGCACCGACGTCAAGGTGGACGGCGAAGAGTGCACCATCGTGCGCCAGGGCGACATCCTGGCCATCGTGGAGGAGTAACCGCAGCCCTTCAGCGCGCAGACATACCGCGGCGGCGAGCCGCTTTGGATTGAGATAAAAGGAGAGATACCTTATGGCAAAACAGATTAAGCAGGGCGAGGACGCCCGCAAGGCACTTTGCGCCGGCATTGATACGCTGGCCAACACCGTCAAGATCACCCTGGGCCCCAAGGGCCGCAACGTGGTGCTGGACAAAAAGTACGGCGCCCCGGTCATCACCAACGATGGCGTGACCATCGCCAAGGAGATCGAGCTGCCCGACCCCTTTGAGAACATGGGCGCCCAGCTGGTGAAGGAAGTCGCCACCAAGACCAACGATGCCGCCGGTGATGGCACCACCACCGCCACCGTCCTGGCCCAGGCCATGGTCACCGAGGGCATGAAGAACGTTGCCGCCGGCGCCAACCCCATGGATATCCGCCGCGGCATGGGCAAGGCCGTCCAGGCCGCTGTCCAGGCCATCAAGGAGCACAGCCAGAAGGTCAAGGGCACCAATGATATCGCCCGCGTCGGCACCGTTTCTTCGGGTGATCCCGAGATCGGCCGCCTGATTGCCGAGGCCATGGAGAAGGTCACCAACGACGGCGTCATCACCATCGAGGAGAACAAGGCCACCGCCGAGACCTACAGCGAGATCGTCGAGGGCATGCAGTTTGACCGCGGCTACCTGAGCCCCTATATGGTCACCGACACCGACAAGATGGAGGCCGTCCTGGACGACGCCATGGTGCTGATCACCGACAAGAAGATCAGCGTGATCCAGGATCTGCTGCCCCTGCTGGAGCAGGTGGTCCAGAACGGCATGAAGCTGCTGATCGTGGCCGAGGACATCGAGGGCGAGGCCCTGTCCACCCTGATTGTCAACCGCCTGCGCGGCACCTTCACCGTGGTGGCCGTCAAGGCTCCCGGCTTTGGCGATCGCCGCAAGGAGATGCTGCAGGATATCGCCACCCTGACCGGCGGCACCGTGATTTCCGCTGACCTGGGCTACGAGCTGAAGGATGCCACCATCCAGATGCTGGGCCATGCACGTCAGGTGAAGGTCACCAAGGAGAACACCACCATCGTGGGCGGCTATGGCGACAAGGATGCCATCAACGCCCGTGTGTCCCAGATCCGCAGCCAGATCGAGGCAGCCACCAGCGACTTCGACCGTGAGAAGCTGCAGGAGCGGCTGGCCAAGCTGGCCGGCGGCGTGGCCGTCCTGAAGGTCGGCGCAGCCACCGAGGTCGAGATGAAGGACAAGAAGCTCCGCATCGAGGACGCCCTGAACGCCACCAAGGCAGCCGTTGAGGAAGGCGTCGTCGCAGGCGGCGGCACCGCACCCATCAACGCAATCCCCGCCGTCAAGGCTCTGTGCGACACCCTGGAGGGTGACGAGAAGACCGGTGCCCGGATCGTCCTGAAGGCTCTGGAGGCACCTCTGCGCCAGATCGCCCTGAACGCCGGCCTGGAGGGCAGCGTCATCATCGACAAGATCATTGCTGCCGGCAAGCCCAACTACGGCTTCGATGCCCAGAACGAGGTCTATGTGGACGACATGATCGCCGCCGGCATCGTTGACCCCACCAAGGTCACCCGTTCCGCTCTGGAGAACGCTGCATCCGTCGCTGAGATGGTGCTGACCACCGAGAGCCTGGTGGCCGACCTGCCCGAGAAGGCAGCTCCCGCCGCACCCGCCGGCGGTGATATGGGCGGCATGTACTAACTTTTCTGAAGAAAAGTTAGCAAAAGACTTTTCACTGGGTACCGGGCAACGGCTCCCACCAACTTTTTGTCCTGCCGGCGGTTTAGCCCCGTGACGCTTAGTCGGCGTTTGGGCTGCGCCCGAGTACCCGAAAAGCGCTGTATAGCCTGATCTTTCAACAAGTCCCTGCTTCCGTTTTGGGAGCAGGGGCTTTTTGTTTTGTTAGCCCCCCTGCGGCCTGCGGCCGCGCCCCCCGCGGGGCTCGCTTATTTTAGCTGCTCCCTCATCCATCAGAGTGAGGGAGCTTTTGTTTTGCCATGAACTGCTCTGTTTTTGTTTTGATCGAATCCCACCCCCCGCCCATAGCGGTGCCCCCGGCCCTGCGGGCCCGCCCCCTGTGGGGGCTCTGGGCCTCTGACTGCTCCTTCTTTTATTGGCGGTGCCGCAGCTTTCAGGCCAACGCTTTGCGGCTGCTGCGCAGCCTGCACCCAGGGGGAGCAGTCAGAGGCTCCGGCAGCCCTTTTCCTCTATTGGCATTGTCTCAGTGAAAGACGCCCCGCAGCGCAGACCCAGAAGGAGCAGCCCACGGCAGCGAGCCCCCACAGGGGGCGCCGCCGCAGGCGGCAGGGGCACCGCTATGGGCGGTGGGCGGGATTCGATTATAAATAAAGAATAGAACACCCCCGGCAGGGGAACCCTGCATAACTGCCCGCCCTCCCGCCCATACTCCCCCGGAACAGAAAAACCAACGAAAGGGGGACCCCCCATGCCTGCACGCCGCATCGCGGCCCTGTATGGGGCGCTGGTGCTGGCCTTCGCGGTGGTGCTGTGCCGCCTCTACCTCACCGCCAGCAATACCAGCTACGCCGCCCGGGCCCAGGGCCAGAGCACCGTCACCCTGTCCCTGCCCGCCCGGCGGGGCGGCTTCTACGACTGCGGCGGCCTCCCCCTGACCGGGATCGAAACCGCCTGGTATGCCCTCTGCCTGCCGGGGGAGAGCAGCTATGTCCGCCTCTACGACGCGGCGGGCGCCGACGGCCAGGATATCCTCTACCAGCGCCGCAACGCCGCCGCGCCCTTCCTGCTGCCCGTCAGCCGGGACGTGTCGGACCTGGGCCTCTACTGCTATGGGGTGCCCCGGCGCAGCTGCACCGTCCCTTTGTGCCAGCACCTGATCGGCTACCTGGACGGGGAAGGGAAGGGGGTGGCCGGGCTGGAGGCCGCCCTGGATGACCTGCTGAGCGGCACATCCCCCAGCGATACCATCACCTGTGCCATCACCGGCCAGGGCCGCCTGGTGGAGGACACCCAGCCGGTCTACACTGCCGCCGTCACCGACGGGCAGGGGGTGCGGCTGACCATCTCGCGGCCCATCCAGCGGGCGGTGGAGGCTGTGGCCAGCCAGACCATGACCACCGGCTGCATTCTGGTGCTGGACACCGCCACCGCTCAGGTGCGGGCCAGCGTCAGCCTGCCGGGCTATGACCCCGAAAACGTCTCGGCCAGCCTGGACGCCCCCGGCAGCCCCTTCCTGGACCGAACCCTGGCGGCCTACGCGGTGGGGTCGGTGTTCAAGCCGGTGCTGGCGGCGGCCGCCATGGAGGCGGGCCTGGACGACCTGACGGTGGATTGCCCCGGCTACACCATCGTGGACGGCCAGGTGTTCCGGTGCGCCTCGGGCACCGCCCACGGCACCGTGGACCTGGCCGCCGCCCTGGAAAAGAGCTGCAACGGCTATTTCATCCGGCTGGGCCAGGCCCTGGGGGCCGACGCAGTGCTGGAAGCCGCCCAGGCCCTGGGCTTTGGCCAGTCGGTCAGCGTGGCGGGAAGCCTGCGGGCCGCCGCCGGCGTCCTGCCTGAACGGGAAGCTTTGGATTCCCCCGGCCAGCTGGCCAACTTCAGCTTTGGCCAGGGCCAGCTGCTGGCCACCCCCTTGCAGGTGGCCGCCATGATGAACGCGGTGGCCGATGGCGGGGTCTACCGCACCCCCACCTTTGTGCAGGGCACGGTGGATGAATCCACCGACCAGCTGGTGGAACAAGCCCCCGAGGGCACCTCCCGGCGGGTCTTTTCAGAGGACACCGCCCGGCGGCTGTGGGCACTGCTGGCGGGGGTGGTGACCGAGGGCACCGGCCACGAGGGTGCCCCCGCCCACGGCTCTGCCGCCGGCAAGACCGGCACCGCCCAGACGGGCCAGTTCACCGCCGACGGCGAGGAGAAGATGAACCTCTGGTTTGCGGGCTTCTGCCCCGCCGACGATCCCAAGTATACGGTGGTGGTCCTCCAGGACGCCCAGACCGACCCGGCCCACTCCAGCGCCGCCATCTTCGGCCAGGTCTGCGAAGCCCTGTGGCTTTTGGAGGAGTAATCGGAGCCTGCGCCCCGGGCTTGCTTTCTTGAGTTTTACTTTTATTTTTATCTATACCCGCCCTCCACCCTTTTAGATGTGTCCCCCCTGCCGCTGCGCGGCATCCCCCCTTCGGGGGGAACTGGCCTCTAACTTCTTTTTCTGCCGCAGCGGTTGTGCGATCTTTTGATTTGCCTCAGACTGCTGCGCTTTTGATTTATAATCGAATCCCACCCCCCACCCTTAGCGGAACCCCCCGGCCTGCGGCCGCGCCCCCGTGGGGCTCGGTGCCTGTAGGTGCTCCCTCAGCCGCAGCGCCCCACGGCGGATGCCATTGCGGAAACTTTGCCGCTCAACCGGGGGATATTTTTACCCCTCCGGGTTGCGCTGCCCGCGCCTGACAGTTCCGGCAAAGCCGCCGGGTGAGGGAGCAGTGAAAGACAGCGAGCCCCTGTCAAGGGGCGGCGGCGCAGCCGCGGGGTTACATTAAAAGGGAGGGGGGAGGGTTTAGATCTAAAATCAAAAACCGCCCATCTATAAAAAGGAAGGCTGGCTTTTGGGAAAAGAACCAAAGACGGCCAGAATCTCCCGCCAATATCTTGCTTTTGTCCGCGTGTTGTGCTATTCTATAGAAGTATTTTCATGCAATTTCGGGCATGAGCCCATGGGGCCCGGCCCAGAGGTAGTAAGGAGCGTTACACACTATGACGGTTTACGAGATTGCCGGCGGCGTGATTCTGCTGGTTGTTGCGGTTGTAATCATCGTGCTGACCCTGCTGCAGCACACCCACGGCCAGGGCCTGGCCGGCGCCATCGGCGGCAATATGCAGAGCGCCAACAACACCCGGCTGAGCCCGGCTGACATGATGCTGGCCAAGATCACCCGGGTGGCCGGCGTGATCTTCTTTGTGGTGGCCATCGCCGCCTGCGTGCTGTCCAGCCGGCTTGGGTAATTTTTTGATTATTTGATCTAAACCCTCCGGGTTGCCGTTGCCCAAATATGCGGCGCAGGTCGTGGCCCGCTTGCATATTTGGACGGCTGCCCCTGCTCCGCCTCGCCTGCATCTGCCGCAGGCAGCGGCTCGGCTGCGCAGCCCACCACCCTTTTATCGGTGTCCCCCCTGCCGCTGCGCGGCATCCCCCCTTCGGGGGGAGCTGGCCTTTTCCTGCTCCCTCACACAGGAGGAGCAGTTTTCGGTTTAGAGCCCCACTGGGGCGGGCCCGCAGGGCCGGGGAACATCTATGGGCGGGGGGCGGGATTCGATCAAAAATCAAAAATACCCGCAACCCAGGGGACAAGGTATAGATCCCCGCCAAAAAGGCAAGCCTATCAGCGAAAGGGCCGAGCTGGCCCACAGCCGCCCCGGGCAGGGAGTGCCCAAAAAATCACCAGGCCGCAGCGCTGGAATGCGCCGCAAAATCAGCCAAGCGCGAGAGAGAGGGCCCCGCGGCAACCTGCGGGGCTGTTTTTGTGCCCGGGCAAATCAAACCATACCCGGCACCGGCAGCGCGTCCGCCCGAAGAAGCAGGCGGGCGCAGGAGGATGTGAAGGAGTAACACAATCTATGGCAATGAGAGACAAAATCGAACACGCCATTCAGATGCAGCCCTGCACGGTGCGGGATCTGAAGGCCAAATTCGGCGGAGACCGCGCCGCTGACCGCAAGGTCATGGACGCCCTGGACGAGCTGGTCCGGGATTCGGTGGTCTGCCAGAAGGAAGGCGTGTTCTTCACGGTCCGTTCGGGCCGCAAGGACAAGGCCCTGGTCTGCACCCTGGTCAAGCTGGGCAAGACCTTCGGCTTTGTGATGCTGGAGGACGGCTCGGGGGATATCTTCATCCCCGGCCGCCTGATGAAGGGCGCCATGCCCGGCGACCGCGTGCTGGTGGAAAAGCTGGCCCATCCCCGGGTGGAGGGCAGCGACGAGGGCGAGATCCTGGCTGTCCTGGAAGAGCACAACAGCCTGGTGGGCACCGCCCGCCGGATCAATGGCCGGCTGGCCTTTGTGCCCGACGCCTGCCCTGCCATTTCGATGCCCATCATGCGGGACGCCGAGGGCGGCGCCCGGGACGGGGACAAGGTGGCGGTGGAGATCCGCCGCCGCGGCCTGCGCCAGGAGGACCACCGGGTGGTGGTGGTGATGCGGTTTGGCTCCAGCGATGAGGCCAAGCGCTGCGCCAAGGCCCTGCTGTATGCAAAGGAGGTCCACGTCCGGTTCCCCGAGGAAGTCCGGGCCGAGGCCAAGAAGCTGGAGGATGTCACCATCACCGACGCCGACACCGCCGGCCGGATGGACCTGCGGGCCCTGCCG
This sequence comes from uncultured Faecalibacterium sp., assembly GCA_944386015.1. Lineage (GTDB taxonomy): Bacteria > Bacillota > Clostridia > Oscillospirales > Ruminococcaceae > Faecalibacterium. The sequence continues at coordinate 9,145 of CALWZK010000020.1, read as the reverse complement.
ATTTTCACCATCGACAGCGCCGAGACCAAGGACATCGACGACGCCATCAGCCTCAACCAGACCCCCGACGGCTTCGAGCTGGGGGTCCACATCGCGGATGTGTCCCACTACGTCAAGCCCGGCACCGCCCTGGACGACGAGGCCTTCAGCCGCGCCACCAGCGTCTACTACGCCGACCAGGTGGTGCCCATGCTGCCCAAGCAGCTGTCCAACGGCGTCTGCAGCCTGAACGAAGGGGAGCTGCGGCTGGCCTTCTCCTGCCTGATGCACCTGGACAAGGGCGGCAACCTGGTGGATTACAAGTTCGTCAAGTCGGTGATCCGCAGCCGGGTCAAGGGCGTGTACAGCGAGATCAACGCCCTGCTGGCCGGCACCGCCGACCGGGAGATCCAGTACAAGTACGCCGAGGTGGCGGGCCAGCTGCCCGCCATGAAGGCCCTCTACACCCTGCGGGCCGGCCTGCGCCGGCAGCGGGGCTGCATGGACATTGAGAGCGGCGAGGTCAAGCTGATCCTGGACGAGAACGGCCGCTGCATCGACGTGAAGAAGCGGGTCCAGGGCGAGAGCGAAGCCATGATCGAGGAGTTCATGCTGCTGGCCAACCAGTGCGCCGCCCACTTTGCCCGCACCAAACAGATTCCCTTCGTCTACCGGGTCCACGAGGAGCCGGGCAGCGAGAAGCTGGAGCGGCTTCACGCCCTGCTCCAGGCCTGCGGCATCAACGACCACTTTGCCAAGGAAGTCCCGGAGCCCAAGGAGCTGAGCGCCATCCTGGAAGGGGTCAAGGGCACCCCCTATGAGAAGATCATCCACACCGGCCTGCTGCGGTGCATGTCCAAGGCCGAGTACCAGCCCGAGCCGAAAGGTCATTACGGCCTGGTGCTGAAGGACTACGCCCACTTCACCAGCCCCATCCGGCGGTACCCCGACCTGGCCATCCATCGGATTCTGACCTCCCTGCTGGGGGGCATGGACAAGGAGAGCCTGACGGTGCGGTACAGCGATTTTGCCGAGAAGGTGAGCAAGCAGGCCAGCGCCCAGGAGATCGTGGCCATGCAGATCGAGCGCAAGGCCGAGGACTGCTACAAGGCCGAGTATGCCCGCGCCCACATCGGCGAGCACCGTGAGGGCACCATTTCGGGCGTCACCCAGAAGGGCGTCTTTGTGGAGCTGGACAACGGCGTCGAGGGCTTTGTGCCTGTGGGCAGCCTGACGGCCACCGGCGCCCTGCTGACCGAGGGCGTCCGCCTGTCCGACCCCGTGTCGGGCAAGCAGTGGGCCCTGGGCGATGCCATCATGATCACCATCGTCCGCGCCGACGTCAACCTCGGCAAGATCGACTTTGAGGCCGCCACCCCTAATGCATAATTGATTTTTCTTTCCCTCTGCCGGGACCCCCGGCGGGGGGATTTTTTATGCTGTTCTTTATTTATGATCTAAACCCGCCGGGTTGCCGTTGCCCAAATATGCGGCGCGGGACGCGGCCCGCTTGCAAAAAGCAGACCGCATTCCTCTTGCGCTTGGCCGATTTTCGCGGCGCGGGGCGGTGCCCGCTTGCGAAAACCGGAGCGCTGCGCCAAACACAGCTCCCTGTTTCATCCGCAGGACGCGGTCGCTGTGTTTGCCTCTTGCGCTTAGCCGATTTTTGCGGCGCGGGGCGGTGCCCGCTTGCAAAAACCGGAGCGCTGCTCCGGGTTGCCGTTCGCCAAATATGCTGCGCGGGACGACGCCCGCTTGCATATTTGGACGGCTGCCCCTGCTCCGCTTCGGCTGTTTCTGCCGCAGGCAGCGCCTCAGCTGCGCAGCCAGCGGCGGCTTCCTGTTTCATCCACTGGATGCGGTCGCCGCCGCTGCCCCCAGCCCTGCGGGCCCGCCCCCACACGGGGGCTCTGGGCCTCTGACTGCTCCTTCTGCCTTTCACCCTCACGGCATATTGCTTGCCAAAAACTTTGCCGCTCTGCCGGTGGGATATTTTTACCCACCCACCCGCCCACAGAGGTGTCCCCCGGCCTGCGGCCGCGCCCCTGCCGGGGCTCTGAACCGCTCACTGCTCCTCCTGGGTATAGGTGCCCCGCACCTGACGGCCACAGCCCACCCCCCGGAAAAAGGAAACAGTCCATGCCCTAGAGCCCCTTTTCCTCTATTGGCATTGCCTCAGTGAAAGCAGCCCCGCAGCGTAAACCCAGAAGGAGCAGTTAGAGGCCCAGAGCCCCTGTCAAGGGGCGGCGGCGCAGCCGCGGGGTTACATTAAAAGGGCGGGGGGTGGGTTTAGATCATAAATCAAAAACAACGAACCCCAAAGTAGCAGGGGGCCCTCCCTCCGGGTTGCCGTTGCCCAAATATGCGGCGCGGATCGCAGCCCGCTTGCATATTTGGACGGCTGCCCCTGCTCCGCCTCGCCTGTTTCTACCGCAGGCAGCGGCTCGGCTCCGCAGCCAAACACAGCTCCCTGTTTCATCCGCAGGACGCGGTCGCTGTGTTTGCCTCTTGCGCTTAGCCGATTTTTGCTTCGCACCGCGGAGGGTGCTTGCAAAAACCGGAGCGCTGCGCCAGCTTCACCTCGCTGTTTCTGCCGCAGGCAGCGCTCGGCTCAGCTACCCTCCATATCCTTCCAGGAGATTTGCCAAAAAACAAACGATGCTGTGGTCATCCTTTCATTGGGTAAAGGAACTGTGAGTCTTTACTACATTTCCGGTGGAAAACGGTTGCATTTTTGAGCACTTTGGTTTATACTTTGGATGAGATGCTCCGCCTGAATATCCCATTTCAGGGACGGGGCGAAGGGAGGTGCACCGGCCGTGAAAGGGCTCTATAAGGCGCTGGAAGACCTGGTCTGGATGACCCAGCTGGGGCTGGTCATGCTGCTGCCCCTGGTCATGTGCCTGGGGGGCTGCTGGTGGGCCGTCAACCGCTGGGGCTGGCCCGTCTGGCTCTACCTGCCCGCCATCCTGCTGGGGCTGGCGGCGGGGGCGCAGAACTTCTGGCAGTTCGCCAAGGGCCGGCTCCGCCGCGCCAAAAAAGAGGACAGCGGCCGGGTGGGCTTCAACAACCACGAATAAACCGCCGCCCCCGTCCCCAATCTATTGACAGGAGGTCTGCATCAATGAAACTGCAGCCGGAATCCAAAAAGGAACTGGCCCGCATCGCCGGCGGCACCGCAATCTGCACCGCCGCCATGTGGGTCCTGTTTGCGGCTTTCCATGTGGTGGGGTGGGTCCCCTTTGACAGCACCGTGGTGCTGGGGGGCCTCATCGGCGCCGCGGTGGCCGTGGGCAACTTCGCAGGCATCTGCCTGATGGTTCAGAAGGTGGTGGACGAAAAAGACGAGGACCGCCGCCGGATGATGCTGAAGGCTTCCTATCATATTCGGATGCTGATCCAGGCCCTCTGGGTCATCATCGCCATCGCGGCCCCCTGGTTTCAGCCTTTTGCCGCGGTGCTGCCCCTGTTTTTCCCCCGTGTCACCATTTATTACCTGCAAATAACCGGCAAATACCAGCCCGCAAAGCTTCACCCCGGGCCCGAGGTCTCGGTGGAAGACCCCGACCTGGAGCAGGACCCCGGCCAGTCCGGGGCCGGCGCGGGCGATTCCGGCGCCAAAGGGGGTGAAACCTAAACAATGGAACTGAACGGCGCAAAAATCCTCTTTACCATCCACACCGGCATCCCCGGCCTGGGGGATTTCAACATCTCCCAGACCCTGGTGATGACCTGGATCGTCATGGCCCTGCTGTCGGCTCTGGCCTTCTGGCTGGGGCATAACCTCACCCTGGAAAACGTCTCCAAGCGGCAGGCCGCGGCTGAGTTTGTGGTGGAACGGCTGGACCAGTTTGTCCATGACAACATGGGCCGCCACTTTGACCACTATATCCCCCTGGTGGGGGCCATCTTCGCCCTCAGCGTGGGGTGCAACCTCATCAGCGTCCTGGGCTTCTGGAGCCCCACCGCCGACCTGAACACCGAGCTGGCCTGGGCTGTGGTGGTCTTTATCCTGATCACCTACCACAAGATCAAGGCCAGCGGCATCCTGGGCTACCTGAAAGGGTACCTCGACCCCATCTTCCTGATGGCGCCCATCAACGTCATCTCGGAGCTGGCCACCCCCGTCAGCATGGCCTGCCGTCACTTCGGCAACATCCTGTCCGGTACCGTCATCTCCACCCTGCTGTACTGGGCCCTGGCCAGCCTGAGCCATGTGGTGTTCGGCGCCCTGCCGGGCATCCTGGGCCAGATCCAGCTGTTCCAGATCGGCATCCCGGCCATCACCGGCCTGTATTTCGACTGGTTCGGCGGCTGCATCCAGGCCTTCATCTTCTGCACCCTGACCACCATCTTCATCAAACAGGCCGCCGGGGAGGACTGAGTTTCCCCCGCCGGCTGCCGCCCCCCACACACATCTTTTTAGGAGGACAACAACTATGACTGACTTTCAATTTCTGGCCCGTGGTATCGCTCTGGCAGGCTGCGGCATCGGCGCAGGCTGCGCTCTGATCGCCGGCATCGGCCCCGGCATCGGCGAAGGCAACGCCGCCGCCGCTGCCTGTGAAGCCGTCGGCCGCCAGCCCGAGTGCAAGAGCGAAGTCACCAGCACCCTGATCCTGGGCGTCGCTCTGGCCGAGACCACCGGTATTTACGGCTTCGTCACCGGCCTGCTGCTGATCTTCCTGGCCCCCGGCATGTTCATGAACTACCTGAAGTAAGCGTTTCTCTGCACACACAGACAGAAAGGAGGGAAACGCGGATGTATGAGGCATTGATTACGCTGGACGGCTGGACGTTCCTGGCGCAGATCTGCAACCTGATGATCCAGCTTTTCATCTTCAAGAAGCTGCTGCTGGAGCCTGTCCGCAAGGTGATCGCCCAGCGCAAGGCCAAGGCCGACAGCCAGATCGAGGACGCCCGCAAGCTGCGGGCCGAGGCCGAGGCCATGAAGGCGGAGTATGAGGAGAACATGCGCAGCGCCCGGGCCCAGGCCAACGAGATCGTGGCCAACGCCCAGAAGACCGCCGCAGCCCGCAGCGAAGAGATGCTCAACGAGGCCCGCACCCAGGCCGCAGCCCTGAAGCAGAAGGCCGAGGCCGACATCGCCCAGGAGCGCAAGAAGGCGGTGAACGAGGTCAAGGACGAGATCGGCGGCATGGCCATCGAGATCGCCTCCAAAGTGGTGGAGCGGGAGATCAAGGAGGCCGACCACAAAGCTCTCATCGACGAATTTATCCAGAATGTGGGTGAAGCATCATGACCGAGTTTGCAAAAATGTACGGCGGCAGCCTCTTTGAGCTGGCAGCAGAGGAGGGGGCCGACGGCGCCATCCTCACCCAGCTGGAAGAATGCCTTGGGCTGCTGGGTGCAAACCCCGACTACCTGCGGCTGCTCAGCACCCCCAGCCTCCCCAAAAAAGAGCGCTGCGGCCTGCTGGATGAGGCTTTGCGGGGGTCGGTGCACCAGTACCTGCTGAACTTTTTGAAGATCCTGTGCGAGCGGGGCCAGCTGCGGCAGCTGGCCCAGTGCGCCGAGGCTTACCGCCAGCGCTACAACGCCGCCCACGGGATCCTGGAGGCCACAGCCGTCTCGGCGGTGGCCCTCACCGATGACCAGACCCGGCGGCTTCAGAAGAAGCTGGAGAGCGTCACCGGCAAACAGATCCGGCTCCACTGCAAGGTGGACCCCGCCGTGCTGGGGGGCATCCGGCTGGACATCGACGGCACCGAGCTGGACGGCACAGTCCAGAGCCGGCTGTCCGGCCTGCGCAGCAGCATTGCCGCCGCCGCCCTGTAACACCATCCACCCTATAACACAAAGAATTGCGTGGTGAATTTTCAACAATGCAACTGAAGCCTGAGGAGATATCTAAGATCATACGCGCCCAGATCAAGCACTATGAGACGGTGATCCAGCAGAGCGAGATCGGCACGGTCATCATGGTGGGCGACGGCATCGCCCGCGCCAGCGGCCTGGAAAAGTGCATGGCCGGCGAGCTGCTGCTGTTTGAAAACGGCGAGTATGGCATGGCCCAGAACCTGGAGGAAAACACGGTGTCCATCGTGCTGCTGGGTTCGGATGTGGGCATCAAGGAGGGCGGCACCGTCAAGCGCACCGGCAAAGTGGTGTCTGTGCCGGTGGGCGAGGCCCTGATCGGCCGCGTCGTCAACGCCCTGGGCCAGCCCATCGACGGGGCAGGCCCCATCGACACCAGGGAGTTCCGGCCGGTGGAAAGCCCGGCCCCCGGCATCATCGACCGCCAGCCGGTCAAGGAGCCCCTCCAGACCGGCATCAAGGCCATCGACTCGATGATCCCCATCGGCCGGGGCCAGCGCGAGCTGATCATCGGCGACCGCCAGACCGGCAAGACCACCATTGCCGCCGACACCATCATCAACCAGAAGGGCAAGGACGTCATCTGCATCTATGTGGCCATCGGCCAGAAGCGGTCCACCGTGGCCAACCTGGTCCAGAGCCTCACCGAGGCCGGGGCCATGGCCTACACCATCGTGGTGTCGGCCACCGCTTCTGAGCTGTCCCCCCTGCAGTATATCGCCCCCTATTCCGGCTGCGCCATGGGCGAATACTTCATGCGCCAGGGCAGGCATGTGCTGATTATCTACGATGACCTGTCCAAGCATGCAGTGGCCTACCGCGCCCTGTCCCTGCTGATCCGGCGCCCGCCGGGACGCGAGGCCTACCCCGGCGACGTCTTCTACCTCCACAGCCGCCTGCTGGAGCGGGCCGCCAAACTGTCCGACGCTGAGGGCGGCGGCAGCCTGACCGCCCTGCCCATCATCGAGACCCAGGCGGGCGATGTGTCCGCCTACATCCCCACCAACGTCATCTCCATCACCGACGGCCAGATCTTCCTGGAAACCGAGCTGTTCCATTCCGGCGTCATGCCGGCCGTCAACCCCGGCATCTCGGTTTCCCGCGTGGGCGGCAACGCCCAGATCAAGGCCATGAAGAAGGTGGCCGGCACCCTGAAGCTGATCTACTCCCAGTACCGCGAGCTGCAGTCCTTCGCCCAGTTCGGCTCCGACCTGGACGCCGACACCAAGGCCCGTCTGGCCCAGGGCCAGCGGATCGTGGAGGTGCTGAAGCAGAACCGCTCCGCCCCGGTGCCTGTGGAAAAGCAGGTGGCCATCCTGTATGCCACCATCCACGACTACCTGACCGAGGTCAAGGTCACCGACGTGGCCGACTATGAGCGGAGCCTGTACGAGTACCTGGACAACAGCGCCGACGGCGCCGCCGTGATGGACACCATCCGCACCACCGGCAGCCTGGACAAGGACACCGAGGACAAGCTGAAGGCCCTGCTCACCGCCTTCACCGGCGATTTCGTCCAGGCACATTAAAAGGAAGGAGGCGTGTTTCGCATGGGAAGCTCCATGAAAGACATCAAGCTGCGCATCAAAAGCGTAGAAAGCACCATGCAGATCACCAAAGCGATGGAGCTGGTGGCCTCCTCCAAAATGCGCCGTGCCAAAGAGCGGGTGGAGCACAGCCGCCCCTATTTTGAGACGCTGTACGAAACTCTGACCAAGATTGCCGCCATGGACCCCCGGGCCCAGCAGGGCTACCTGCCCCGCAAGGGGGGCAACGGCCGCACCCTGCTGGTGGTCATCGCCGGCGACCGGGGCCTGGCCGGCGGCTATAACGCCAACGTGTTCAAGCTGGCCGAGGAACAGGGGGACAACCCCCTGGTGCTGCCCATCGGCAAGCGGTCGGCGGAATACTTCGCCCACCACGGGGCCGACCTGTTCTGGCCCGATGTGCTGCCCGCCGCCGACGTGACGGTGGGGGACTGCTTCCAGCTGTCCCGGGCCATCACCAAGGGCTTTCTGGATGGCAGGTACGACGCGGTCAGGATCTGCTGCACCCGGTTTGATTCCATGATGACCCAGACCGCTGAGGCCATCGAGGTGCTGCCCCTGGCCATCGACCCCACCGAGGAGCAGAAGGCCGAGGCCCGCCGCAGCCAGATCCTCTACAAGCCCAGCTGCGAGGAAGTGTTCCGGGCCATCATCCCCGAGTATGTGGCCGGCACCCTCTACGGCGCTTTGTGCGAGAGCGTGGCCAGCGAGCTGGCCGCCCGCCGCACCGCCATGGACGCCGCCACCAAGAATGCCTCCGAGATGATCGACCATCTCAATCTGTATTACAACCGCGCCCGTCAGGCCGCCATTACCCAGGAAATCACCGAGATTGTGGCCGGCGCAGAGATTTAAACCAAACGATTCAATCGAGATAAGGAGTTGTAGCCTATGTCCGAAAAACATATCGGCGAGGTGATCCAGGTCATTGGCCCGGTGCTGGATATCCGGTTCAAGGATAACGAGCTGCCCGAGCTGCTGAACGCCATCGAGATCGACAACCACGGCCAGAAACTGGTGGTGGAAGTGGCCCAGCTGACCGGCGACAATGTAGCCCGCTGCATTGCCATGAGCAGCACCGACGGCCTGGTCCGGGGCACCGAGGCCGTGGACACCGGCGAGCCCATCAAGGTGCCGGTGGGCGACGGATGCCTGGGCCGGGTGTTCAACCTGCTGGGCGAGCCCATCGACAACAAGCCCGCCCCCAAGGCCGAGGACTGGTGGCCCATCCACCGCCCCGCCCCCAGCTATGAGGAGCAGCAGTCCACCACCGAGATCCTGGAGACCGGCATCAAGGTCGTGGACCTGATCTGCCCCTACGCCAAGGGCGGCAAGATCGGCCTGTTCGGCGGCGCCGGCGTCGGCAAAACCGTCCTGATCCAGGAGCTGATCTATAACATCGCCACCGAGCACAACGGCTATTCGGTCTTCACCGGCGTCGGCGAGCGCACCCGTGAGGGCAACGACCTCTACGGCGAAATGACCGAGAGCGGCGTCATCAACAAGACCGCCCTGGTCTACGGCCAGATGAACGAACCGCCGGGAGCCCGTATGCGGGTGGGCCTGTCGGGCCTGACCATGGCCGAGTACTTCCGGGACGTCAAGAACCAGGACGTGCTGCTGTTCATCGACAACATCTTCCGCTTTACCCAGGCGGGCAGCGAGGTGTCGGCTCTGCTGGGCCGCATGCCCTCCGCCGTGGGCTACCAGCCCACCCTGGCCACCGAGATGGGCGCCCTGCAGGAGCGGATCACCTCCACCCGCAAGGGCTCCATCACCTC
>CALWZK010000019.1 GCA_944386015.1 uncultured Faecalibacterium sp. | reverse complement strand
ACCATCGTGGCCCTGGTCCTGCTGGCCGGGCTGCTGTATCTGCTGTTCCGCAAGAATCCCTACCGGGAGGGCGCTGTTCGGCTGGGCCGGAAGGACCCCCTCCAGGCCTGATGCATCTGCAAGGAGGTGCCCTTATGCTGACATGGATCACCCAAAATCTCTCCACCATCCTGGTGGGGGCTGTGGTGCTGGGGGTGACGGGGTTATCCCTCCGGGCCACCATCCGCAGCCTGCGGTCCGGCAAATGCGCCGGGTGCAGCGGCGGATGCAGCCACTGCAGCGGCAGCTGCCACTGCGGCCACTAAAAAAATTCCCTATCCTCCTTTTCTGACAGCACAAAGGCCCTGTCCGGCGCAGACAGGGCCTTTGTGTTTGTGTTTGGTTTTACAGCAGCATCCCCAGGGCGCCCAGGCCGAAGCCCAGGGCCGCCCCGGCGGCCACATCCCGGACCCAGTGGACCCCCGCCAGCACCCGGGTGGCCCCGATGGCCAGGGCCGCCGCCGACAGCACCGCCGCCGCTGCCCCGCTCACCGGCAGCCAGGCCATGGCAATCACCGCCCCGCTGAGGGTGTGGCGGGAGGGGAAAGACTTTCCCGCCGTCTCCTTGGGCAGCAGGGGGACAAAGCCGGGCTGTTCATAGGGCCGGGGCCGGTTGAGGGCGGCCCGCAGGGCACTGCCCCCCACAAACACCGCCCCCGGCACCAGGACTGCCCGGGCCAGCAGCGGCATACAATCCTCACCGGCGGCCAGCCGCAGCCCCAGCAGGGCCAGCAAGACCAGATAAGCCCCCGCCTGAATCAGGGGCAGCAGCCGGGTGCAGGCGGCCAGGGCCGCCAGCGCCGCCGGCCGGGCCGAAAACCATACGTAAATCTTCCGATAGCGCCGGGGGCTCATGGCAGATCTCCCTCCTCAGAAGCAGGTGTCCAGGTATTCTTCCACGTCAAAGGGCTCGGGGACGGCGTCTTTGCGCAGGTAGAGGGGGTGGTGGGGGTGACCCTTTTTGCTCCGCTTGCCGATGGTGACCCAGGGGATGTTCCGCGCCCTGGTCAGGGCCACCATCTCCCGCATCAGCCCCGGCAGGTAATCCCGCTTTTCGATCAGGGTGCCCCAGGCCGCCCACATGGTGGGCTGGGTCTGGGAAAGCACCGCCTCCAGCCACCGGAGGTTTTCATCGCAGAGGGCCCGGTCAGGGGTTTTGTCCATATCGTTGGGGTCGGTGGCCCGCTGGGGGTAGACGTTGAACATGATCCAGCTGTCAAAGCCGTTGGCCAGGGCCAGGCGCTCCACGCTCTTGACGGTGGGGTCCAGGGCGCCGGGCTGGGCGGTGCTGGGGTTGATGCCGATGCAGACCAGGGGCCGCTGCCCCGGCCGCCCCAGCACAAAGCGGTAGGGCATGTAGACGTGGGGCTCGTAGTACCACAGGCCCCCGGCGTATTCCCCGGCCTCCAGGGCCGGGAGGGTGTTTGTATCCATGGCGGTTGATTTCCTTTCCGTTTTTTCTTATCCTACCTGAAAATCTCCACCGGCGCAACACCCCCCGGCCAAAACCGGAAGCCGGATGGAGAAATCTGTCTTCTTTTTCCACATTTTTTGCACATCAGCAGACAAAAGTAAAAAAAAGTGGTATACTGTTTCAAGAGCCCTGCACACCGGCGGGCTCCCCTGTTTGCAAACCGGCTTTTCGATCTTTACGAGAAAGGAGCCTTTACGAATGTCGATTGACGAATATAAACTTGCCCTCAAAGCAGGCCAGAAGGATTACCGCGCCCATGTGGCCCGGGGCCAGAGCCCCTACCTGCCGGTGCTGGACGATATTCTGGTGAACGTGGACATTGTGGCCACCGAGCCCCTGGGCCTGGTGAACATGCCCAGCGAGAGCATTGTGGGCACCAAGACCAGCGGCCGCCACACCGCCTTTGCCCCCAACTTCATGCCCCTGCTGGAGGTGGACACCGAGTTCGCCTCCAAGTGGTCGGTGCTCTGCGACGCCCATCTGGACGAGGGCATCCGCAACCCGGTGACCGCCTATGAATTCCTCAACCAGTTCTACATCGAGGAAGGGAACAAGCGGGTGTCGGTGCTCAAGCACTTCGACGCCGTCAGCATCCCCGGCACCGTCACCCGGCTGATCCCCGCCAAGAACAACAGCCTGGAGAACCGGATCTACTACGAATTCCTGGACTTCTACAAATTGTCCAAGGTGAACGTGGTCCAGTTCTCCCGCCCCGGCAGCTACGCCAAGCTGCAGAACCTGGTGTGCAAGGCCTCGGGAGAGGCCTGGACCGATGAGGACCGGAAAAACTTCAACTCCCTCCACACCAAGTTCCGCCAGCAGTTCCTGGCCCTGGGGGGCGACCAGCTGCCCCTGACCCCCGGCGACGCTCTGCTGGTGTATCTGTCGGTGTACCGTTACTCGGACGCCTGTGACTCCACCCCCGCCCAGATCAAGGAGAATCTGGCCCGGATCTGGGGCGAGATCACCGTCCTCACCAAGGACCAGGCGGTGGAGGTGGTGCTGGAGCCCACCTCTGATGCCGGGGAATCCCGCATCAGCCTGCCCAAGCTCACCCTCTTCACCTCCCGGCCCAGCGAGCTCCATGTGGCCTTCCTCCACGAGTACAGCGCCAAGAACAGCCCCTGGGTCCAGGCCCACAAAAAGGGCCAGGACGCCCTGGCCAACACCTTCACCGACCGGGTGATCCTCTCCTCCTACGAAAACGTGGACCCCGCGGTGGACGCTGAGCAGATGCTGGAGGAGGTCACCCACAACGGCGCCGATGTGGTGTTCACCACCAGCGTGCGGATGCACACCGCCTGCCTCAAGGTGGCGGCCCAGCACCCCAAGACCAAATTCCTCAACTGCTCCCTCAACACCCCCCACCCCCTGGTGCGGACCTACTATCCCCGCACCTATGAGGCCACCTATGTCCTGGGCATGCTGGCGGGCATCCTCTCCCCCACCAACACGGTGGGCTATGTGGCGGCCAACCCGGTGTACGGCACCCCCGCCGCCATCAACGCCTATGCCCAGGGCCTGCGGTCGGTGCGGCCCCAGGGCAAGGTGGTGCTGCGGTGGGCCTGCCTGCCTGACCCCGCCCACCCCCTGGACTTCTCGGACCGCCCCGACGTGACCCTCTTCTACGCCCGGGACAGCCGGGAGGCCCCCGATTCGTTCCGGGATTACGGCCTGTGCCGGCGGATGGAAGACGGCACCATCCGCCCGGTGGGGCTGCCCGAATGGCGGTGGGATGTGTTCTATATCGAGATCATCCGCTCCATCCTCAACGGCAGCTGGAACGACGCCGACACCGGCAAGGCCATCAACTACTGGTGGGGCATGAAGAGCGGCGCCGTAGGCATCCGCTACGCCGAGGAGATCCCCGGCGGGCCCCAGCAGCTGCTGGGCCTGATGGAAACCCAGCTCCACAGCGGCCTGCTGACCATCTTCCCCTCCGAAGTCTACGCCCAGGACCATCAGATGCACTCCCCCGAGATGATTGTCTACACCCCCAAGGAGCTGCTGCTGATGGACTGGCTGGACGCCTGCGTGGAAGGCGCTCTGCCCAGCTATGACCAGCTGGATGTGAAGACCCGCCTTCTGGCCGACGTCTGCGGCCTGGATGTCATCAAGGAGCAGCCCGCCGCCCAGGCAGACAGCGCTGCTGCCCCGGCCCAAACCTGAGCCGGCCCCTGCCTGCGGGCAGGCCCGGAAAGGTACAAGGAATGAAAAAGAACGGAGCTTGAAGGATCGTGAAGATACTAGCCATATCTGACGTCGCCTCAAAGGCACTGTGGAGCCCCCTGTGCCGTGAGCGGCTGGAAGGGATCGACCTGATCCTCTCCTGCGGGGATCTGCCCCGCGCCTATCTGGAATTTCTAACCAACTTTACCCCCGCCCCCATCCTCTATGTCCACGGCAACCACGACGAGTGCTACGCCGAGCAGGAGCCGGGGGGATGCATCTGCATCGACGATGAAGTCTATGTCTGGAAAGGCCTCCGGGTGATGGGGCTGGGCGGCTCCATCCGCTACAACCAGGACAGCCCGTTCCAGTACACCGAACAGCAGATGCGCCGCCGGATCTCCCGGATGCGCTCCAAAGTGCGGCGTCTGGGGGGCATCGACCTGCTGCTGACCCACTCCCCTGCCCGGGGCCTCAACGACGGCGACGACCTGCCCCACCGGGGCTTTGAGTGCTTCAACACCCTGCTGGATACCCTGAAGCCCCAGTGGTTTGTCCACGGCCACATCCATCTGTCCTATGACTTCCGGCTGCCCCGGGTCTGCACCCACAACGGGATCACCGTCATCAACGCCACCGAGCGCTACATCTTTGAGGTGCCCGACTTTGAGGACCGGCCCGCAGCCAAAACCTTTTTCCTCCGCTCCTTCCTCAGCTCGCTGACCCGATAACTAAAAAAGTCCCAGCCGGACGACATGTGCGTACGGCTGGGACACATACAGGGAAATTTGCCGCAGAGAGTGTGCGAGGCTGCAAAGCCGAGTGCACGGTTCTGCGGCAAATTTTGTCCCCAGGGGGATATTAGGGGGAAGGAATTTCTGCCGCGCGACTGCGCGCAGAAATGGGTTCCCCCTAAAGCGTGTCGTTTTTTCGACACGCTCGGGCCCGCCGTACAGCGTTGGCTGTGCAGCGGGTCTTTTTATGTACTCCGGTTTATTTCAGGCTGACATCGTGGCGGGTGGGGGTGCCGGCAGCAAAGGCGCCGGCGCTCTCAAACACCCCGCGCACCATGCTCTCCACATCCTCTTCGGTGTAGAAGGCGGTGTGGCAGGTCAGCAGCACGTTGGGGAAGCTCCGCAGCAGGGCCATCTCGGGGTTGGCGATGGGGTCGCCCGAGCGGTTGTAGTAGTACAGGCCGTTCTCGTTTTCCAGCACATCCAGGGCGGCTGCACCCACATGGCCGCTCTCCAGGGCGGCGATCAGGGCGTCGCTGTCGATCAGGGTGCCCCGGGCGGTGTTCACCAGCACCACCCCGTCCTTCATCTTGGCCAGGGCGGCCTGGTCGATCAGGTGATGGTTGGCCTCGGTGGCGTTGGTGTGGAGGGTGATGACGTCGCTCTGGGCAAAGAGGGTGTCCAGGTCCACATACTCGGCGTACTGGGCGGCCTCCTGGTTGGGGTACAGGTCATAGGCCAGCAGCTTGCAGCCGAAGCCCGACAGGTGCTGCAGCACGGTGCGGCCGATCCGGCCGGTGCCGATGACGCCCACCGTGCAGCCGGACAGATCCCGGCCGATCTTGCCTTTCAGGGAATAATCCTGCAGCTCGCCCCGCTTGAGGATGTGGCCCACCCGGCGCAGGGACATCATCATCAGCATGATGGCGAAATCCGCCACACCCCGGGGCGGGTAGTCCACATTGGACACCTTCATCCCCAGCTCGTGGGCCTTGGCCCGGTCCACATGGTCATAGCCGATGGAACGGCAGCAGATGTACTTGACCCCCAGCTGATGGAACCGCTCCACCATAGGGGCGCTCATATCGCAGGGCGTCATGGATACGGCGTCGCAGCCCGCCGCCAGGGCGGCATTTTCGAGGTTGGGGTATTCCTCACAGCCGTCAAAGGCGATCCCGGTTTCGGCGCTGAGTTTTTCTGCAAAGGGCAGCTCATCGTAGGGGCGGAGGGTATAAAAGAAGATCTTCATAAAGTATTCCACCTTCCCAGTCTCAGATTGTGAATTCCCCGTCCCTATGATAGCACGTTTTTCCCCGGCGGGACGGAGGGGTGCATGGTGAATTTTTCTCACCTGGCAGATGAAGGCCGTCCAGGCGGGCAGCCCTTGTAAAAGGGCGAAAAATGGAGTATCCTAAAAGACAGATATTCCAAAACTGCACTGCCGCCCTGCCTTTTGGGGCCAGGCGGCTGAAAGGAGAGCTTTTATGCGCGCTTATGAACGCCTTCTGCGGTACGCCCGGGTCTACACCACCTCGGACCCCCACTCCGGCACCCACCCCTCCAGCCAGCGCCAGTTTGATCTGGCCCGGATGCTGGTGGACGAGATGAAGGAGCTGGGCATCGAGGATGCCGCTGTGGACGAGCACTGCTATGTATACGGCACCATCCCCGCCGCCCCCGGCTATGAAAACCAGCCGGCCCTGGGCCTCATCGCCCACATGGACACGGTGTCCGACGCCTCGGGCGAAAACGTCAGCCCGGTGATCCACGAGAACTACGACGGCCAGGACGTGGTGCTGCCCGGCACTGGCGCCGTGATGAAGGTGTCCACCTTCCCATTCCTGGCCTCCCTGAAGGGGGAGACCCTCATCACCTCCGACGGCACCACCCTGCTGGGGGCCGATGACAAGTCGGGCATCGCTGAGATTCTCACCGCCGCCGAGACGGTGCTCCAGCAGAACCTGCCCCACGGCAAGCTGTGCATCGGCTTCACCCCCGACGAGGAGATCGGCGAGGGGGCCGACCTGTTCGACCTGGCCCGGTTCGGCGCCGAGTTCGCCTACACGGTGGACGGCGGCGACGTGGGGGGCATCGAGTACGAGAACTTCAACGCCGCCTCCGCCACCGTCACCATCCGCGGCCTGTCGGTCCACACCGGCAGCGCCAAGAACACCATGATCAACGCCTCCAACGTGGCCATGGAGTTCCACATGGCCCTGCCCCTGATGGCCCGCCCCGAGACCACCGAGGGCCGCCAGGGCTTCTATCACCTGTGCCAGATGTACGGCGATGTGAACGAGGCCAAGCTGGGCTATATCCTGCGGGACCACGATGCCGCCTGCCTGGAGTACAAGAAGAACGAGATGCTCCAGATCGCCGACTGGCTCAACGGCCGCTACGGCGCCGGCACCGTCACGGTGGAGCTGAAGGACGGCTACCGCAACATGATCGAGAAGATCAAGCCCCACTTCCACCTGGTGGAGAACGCCCGCACCGCCATCCGGATGGCCGGCCTGGAGCCGGAGGAGATCCCCGTCCGGGGCGGCACCGACGGCGCTGTCCTGAGCTGGAAAGGCCTGCCCTGCCCCAACCTGGGCACCGGCGGGTTCAACTTCCACGGCGTGTATGAGTGCACCACCGCCGAGCGGATGGACAAGGCCGCCGAGGTGCTGCTGAACATCATCGGCCTGTACGCCGACTACAACAAGTAAACACACCGAGCCCCGCCCCTGCCTGCCCAGGAACGGGGCCCTTTTATGGGGCGGCGGGTCAAAAGTCGGTCTTTCCAGCAGAAACCTGGTTTTAAATCCTGTCAAAATATGGTATACTGGGCTTATATGATGCGGATTCCGCTTTTTGGGGGGTCCGCGAAAGGAAGGATTCACCATGAAGGAACCCACCCCTGGTACGTCTGGCCGCCTGGGCGGTTCGGTCATCAGCAACCGCGTGGTCGCCCAGCTGCTGGAGGAACTGCGCACCGGCCGCTACGCCGGCGCCGACCGCCTGCCTGCCGAGCTGGACCTGTCTGCCCAGCTGAAGGTCAGCCGCACCGTCATCCGGGACGCCCTCAGCACCATGGAGCGGGCCGGCTATGTGGAGCGGGTCCGGGGCATCGGCACGGTGGTCAACCGGGCTGTGCTCAACCTCCGCAGCCGTCTGGACCAGAAGCTGGAGTATTACCCCCTGATCCGCTCCTTCGGCAGCTATCCCCATGCCGACGGCATCCAGGTGCAGCCCGCCCGGGCCACCGAGGACCTGGCCCGCAGCCTGGGGCTGGAAACCGGCGCCGAGCTGATCTGCATCCGCAAGCGGGTGCTGGCCGATTCGGCCCCCGTCATCTACTCCATCAACTATCTGCCCAAAGCCCTGCTGGGCGGGCGGGACTACACCCGCCTGGACCTGGCCGGGTCCATCTTCGACGTGCTGGACCAGGTCTGCGGCCAGCAGGTGTCCTCCACCGTGGCCCACATCAAGGCCAGCTGCGGGGACGACGCCATCCGCTCCGCCATGCGCCTGGCCCCCGGCGAAGCCATGCTTCTGCTGGACGAGGTCTGCTACACCCGGCTGTGCCGGCCGGTGCTGCGGGCTTTCAGCTATTACACCAATTTCTTCGACTTTTCCATCTTACGCAAGCTGCTTTAAGGAGGCAAACTGCCCATGCGCCATCTGATTGATCCCCTTGATTTCACCCGCGACGAGACCGACGCCCTGCTGGACCTGGCCTGCCGCATCCGGGAAGATCCCGCAGCTTACCAGGATGTGGCCGCCCGCAAAAAGCTGGCCACCCTGTTCTACGAGCCCTCCACCCGCACCCGCCTGTCCTTCGAGGCCGCCATGCTCAACCTGGGGGGCCATGTGCTGGGCTTCCCCAGCGAGAAGGTCTCCAGCGCCAGCAAGGGCGAGAGCGTGGCCGACACCATCCGGGTGGTGTCCTGCTATGCTGACATCGTGGCCATGCGCCACCCCAAGGAGGGCGCACCCCTGCGGGCCAGCCGCTACTCCCGCATCCCGGTGATCAACGCCGGCGACGGCGGCCACCAGCACCCCACCCAGACCCTCACCGACCTGATGACCATCCGCAGCCGCAAGGGCACCCTCAACGGGCTGACCATCGGCCTGTGCGGCGATTTGAAGTTCGGCCGCACCGTCCACTCCCTCATCAAGACCATGGTCCGGTATGAAGGGGTGCGGTTTGTCCTCATCAGCCCCGAGGAGCTGCGGGTGCCCGACTACATCATCACCGATGTGCTGGAGGGCAGCGACATCCCCTACGCCGAGACCCGCAGCCTGGAGGAATCCCTCCCCGGGCTGGACATCCTCTATATGACCCGGGTCCAGCAGGAGCGATTCTTCAACGAGGAGGACTACATCCGGCTGAAAAACAGCTACATCCTCACCCGGGACAAGATGGCCCTGGCCAAGCCCGACATGGCAGTGCTCCACCCCCTGCCCCGGGTCAACGAGATCGCCCTGGATGTGGACGACGACCCCCGGGCCGCCTACTTCGAGCAGGTGCAGAACGGCGTCTACGTCCGGATGGCACTGATTATGACTCTGCTGGGTCTGGCCGACCCCAAAGCGCCGAAGGAGGGCGTCTGATATGCTGAACATTGACGAGATCCAGAACGGCATTGTGATTGATCACATCAAGGCCGGCACCGCCGTGGGCCTGATGGACCTGCTGGGCATCAAGGGCAACCGCACCGCCAGCGTGGCCCTGATCCAGAACGCACGGTCCCACAAATCCCCCACCGGCCGCAAGGACATCATCAAGGTGGAGGGGGACGCCTCCTGGCTCAACCTGGACGTGCTGGCCTACCTGGACCCCAACATCACGGTAACCACCATCCAGGAGGGCAAGCCTGTCAAGAAGGAAAAGCCCCAGCCCCCCCGCCGGCTGGTGAACATTGTCCGCTGCCGCAACCCCCGGTGCATCTCCACCATCGAGGAGGAGTGCGACCAGATCTTTGAGCTGAGCCCCAACGGCAAATACCGCTGCATCTACTGTGAGCAGGAGCTGCAGGTCAACCGGGATTGATTTCACATTCTTTCCAAAAGAAAGCAGGCCGCTTGTCCCACAGGGGACAGACGGCCTGTTTTTTGGTTTTAGAGCAATCCCAAGAAATAGTGTGAAGCCTACCATACACCCAGAATGGGGTCTGGGGCGAAGCCCCAGGTTCCAATAAAGGGAGGGTGGCAGCACCGCCGAAGCGCCGCCTGCGGCGGATGAAGCGAGGCGTGTGCTGGCGCAGCGCTCCAATATTTGCAAGGGCTTTCGTCCCGCCGCAAATATTGGCTAAGCGCAAGAGGATGGGCATTCAAATGAAAAGACACGGGCTTTCCCGAATCTGAAACTTGAGGAACCAATGTCACCTGTGTCCGGCGTTTGCAGTAGATTGTTGACTTTTTCTGGGGTTGCTCTAGGGCAATTCATCAGGGGGTTTCGCACAGCATCATCCGGCGCAGGGCCTTCATGGCGGTGCTGCGGGGGCGGGAGGTGTCCTCCACCAGGGTGATGGACCGCTCGGGCACCGCCACCTCCAGGGGGATGCAGAACAGCTCCCCCTGGGCAATCTTGGGGGCCACCAGCTGCTCGGGGTAAAAGCCCACCCCCAGCCCGTGCTCGATCATGGGCAGGATCTGGTCCATGGTGGCGGCCTCCACGTCGACCCGGAAGGTCACCCCGTTGGAGGTGAAAAAGCTCTGGTAAAAGGCGTATGTACTGGTGTCCTGGCCGATGCACACCAGGGGGTAGCGGGCCAGGTCGGCCAGGGTGCACCGCCGGGCGGCCACCTCACTGTAGGCGGGGCCGCAGACCGGCACCTCCCGGAACCGCAGCAGCTCGGTCTGCTGGAGGCCGCGGTCGGTGAGCTGGGGGGCGGTGATCACTGCAAAATCGCTCTCCCCGTTCCGCAGGCGCTCGATGGACTGGGGGGTGGTCTCGTTGGTGATCCGCAGGTGCACCCCCGGGTACTGGATCCGGAAGGCCGAGAGCTTATCCAGCAGCACCATGTGCAGGGCCGCCTCGCTGGCGCTGATGGACAGGGTGCCGCTTTCCAGGCTGCCGTCCTGGCGGATCTCCTCCTCCCCCAGCTGGATCTCCTCCACCGCCGCCGCCACCCGGCGGTACAGCCGCTGGCCTTCGGGGGTGAGGGTGATGCCCCGGTTGGACCGGTGGAACAGCTTGCAGCCCAGCTCCTGCTCCAGATTTTTCATGCACCGGGTGATGTTGGGCTGGTTGTTTTTCAGCACCTCTGCCGCCCGGGTAAAGCTCCTGCACTGGGCCACAGCGTAGAAAATCCGGTAGTAGTCATAGTTGATCGTCATAGAAAATTTCCCTTGTTTTTTATGAATTGTGCTCTAATTGTCATACAAAAAATGTATCACGAACATACCAATAAGATATTTTACAATTTTCACTATAAATAGTATAATACGCACGACCCAAAATTTCAATTTGGCAAAGTGTGCCCTTTTGGGCGTGCCGCAGCCAAAACCCCGGGTTTTCTGTCCGGAAAAGCCGGGGCGGCAGGTTAAAACATGTTGGATGAAAGGAGTCTTTCCAAAACCATGAAACAGAATAAGCGTGGTCTTATCCTGTGGCTCGTCCTGATCGTGGTGCTGGCAATCGCCTCTGTCCTGACCGGAACCTCCGGCGGAGAGACAGAAAGCGTCAAAACGGTGATGCGGGACGCTGTGCTGCACGAGACCGGCCAGGTGAGCCTTTTCGGGATCAAGAACGTCAACCCCGGCCTGATCTCGGCCTATGTGGTGACGGTGGTGCTGCTGGTGCTGGCCATCTGCCTGCGGCTGTTCGCAGTGCCTCACTTCAAGGAGGTGCCCGGCAAACTGCAGATGCTGGTGGAGCTGTGGGTGGATACCTTCCGCGGCATGGCCGAGAAGAACAGCCCCCACAACAACAAGGTGCTGGGGCCCTACCTCTTCGGCGCAGGCAGCTACATCTTCGTCAGCACCTTCTTTGAGCTGTTCGGCGTCCAGGTGGTCACCGTCCAGGGCAACTCGATGGCCCTGCCCGCCCCCCTGTCTGACGTCAACGGCGCCATTGCCATGGGCGTGCTGTCCTATCTGTTCATTATGTCGGGCGGCGTGGGCGCCGTGGGCATCCGCGGCGTGGGGCGCACCCTCAAGGAGTTCTCGCTGCCCATCTCCATGAGCTTCCGTCTGTTCGGCGCTCTGCTGAGCGGCCTGCTGGTCACCGAGCTGGTGTACTACTACATCACCCTCAGCTATGTGCTGCCCGTCATTGTGGGCGTCATGTTCACCATGCTCCACGCCCTGATCCAGAGCTACGTGCTGACCATGCTGGTGGCCCTGTATTACGGCGAGGTTTCCGAGCCTGTGAAACCCAAAGTCAAGAACAACAACAAGGACAGAAACGCCCTGGCGGCCTGATCGGTTTCTGTCAACATTCAGGAGGTTATCAATAGTATTATGAAGACGATGAACATTAAGAAAGTCCTTTCCGTCCTGCTGGTCATGCTGGCCCTGGTGGTCACCATGGCTGCCCCTGCCTTCGCCGATGAGCCCGCTTCCAGCGAGCCCGCCACCACCCAGTCCGCTGAGGCTTCCACCGAGGCTTCCAGCGAGGCTACCACCACTTCCGCCAAGGCCATCGGCTCTGCCATCGCTGTCGGCCTGGCCGCTGCCGGCGGCGCCCTGGGCATGGGCATCCTGGGCTCCAAGTCCTCTGAGGCCATCGCCCGCCAGCCTGAGGCCGAGGGCAAGATCCGCACCTCTATGATGCTGACCCTGGTCTTTATCGAGACCGCCATCATCTACGCCCTGCTGGTCGTCATCCTGATTATCTTCGTTCTGTAAGCCGGGAGGTGCCACAATGAATCTCCCTCTGAATATTGATCTGCAGCAGATTTTTCTGCACATGCTGAACTTCGTGATCCTGGTGGGCGGCCTGTACTTCATCCTGTACTCCCCCGTCAAGAAGTTCATGGACCAGCGCACCGCTCACTACGCTGAGATGGACAAGGCTGCCGCCGACAAGCTGGCCGCCGCCGAGAAACTGGAAGCTGAGCACAAGGCCCAGCTGGACAAGCTGGACGACGAGCTGCGCCAGCGCCGCGCCGAGAGCCAGAAGATTGCCCAGGATGCTGCCCAGCAGCAGCTGGACCGCGCCCAGGAGCAGGCCGACCAGATCGTGGCCAGCGCCCAGAAGGCCGCCGAGAGCATCCGCTCCAAGGCTGTGGCTGATTCCCAGAAGGAAATCAAGGAGCTGGCTATGGCTGCCGCTGAAAAGCTGACTTTGAAGTCCAGCAAGGACGCCTTCGACGAATTTTTGAACCTGGCAGAGGAAGGAAACGAGCATCATGAAAAATCCTGAAGCAACCACTGCAGCTCTCCTGTACAGCCCTGAGGCTCCCAGCGACGAGCAGCGCAAGCGGTTTGAGGACTTTCTGACCCGGACCTACCCCGACCGCACCATCACCCTGACCTGGAAAAAGGACGCCAGCCTGAAGGGCGGCTTCCGCCTGGAAGTGGGCTCCGATGTCTACGACTGGAGCCTGCAGGGCCGCATGGAGCAGCTGCGCCGCAAGATCGAGGCACTGGACGTCCGCCAGGACGTGCTGCCCCTGATGCGCCAGACCGTCACCAGCTGGGAACCCAGCACCCGCCCCGAGGAAATCGGCACTGTCCTGACGGTGGCCGATGACATCGCCACCATTTCCGGCCTGCAGGACGCCGTCTACGGCGAAGTCCTGGAGTTCGGCAACGGCATCCGCGGCATGGTGCAGGAGCTGCGCCCCGACGAGCTGTGCTGCGTGCTGTTCGGCGACAACAGCGGCATTGAGGCCGGCGACCCCGTCCGCCGCACCGGCAAGCTGGCCGGCATGCCGGTGGGCGACGCCTTCCTGGGCCGCGTTGTGGACGCCCTGGGCCAGCCCATCGACGGCGGCGACGCCATCCAGGCCGACGCCTACTACCCCATCGAGCGCCCCGCTCCCGGCATCATCGACCGCCAGCCGGTCAACAAGCCCATGGAGACCGGCCTGCTGGCCATCGACGCCCTGTTCCCCATCGGCCGGGGCCAGCGTGAATTGATCATCGGCGACCGCCAGACCGGCAAGACCGCCGTGGCCCTGGACACCATCCTGAACCAGAAGGGCAAGAACGTGGTCTGCATCTACGTCGCCATCGGCCAGAAGGCCAGCTCGGTGGCCCTGCTCACCGAGAACCTGCGCCGCCGCGGCGCCCTGGACTACTGCATCGTGGTCAACGCCTCGGCCAGCGACTCTGCTTCCCTGCAGTACATCGCACCCTACGCCGGCTGCAGTCTGGGCGAATACTTCATGCACCAGGGCCGGGACGTGCTGATCGTCTACGACGACCTGTCCAAGCACGCCATCGCCTACCGTGCCCTGTCCCTGCTGCTGGAGCGCAGCCCCGGCCGTGAGGCTTACCCCGGCGACGTCTTCTACCTGCACAGCCGTCTGCTGGAGCGTTCCGCCCACCTGTCCGACGAAAAGGGCGGCGGCAGCATGACCGCCCTGCCCATCATCGAGACCCAGGCCGGCGACGTCTCGGCATACATCCCCACCAACGTCATTTCCATCACCGACGGCCAGCTGTTCCTGGAGAGCAACCTGTTCTTCTCGGGCCAGCGCCCCGCCGTCAACGTTGGTCTGTCGGTTTCCCGTGTGGGCGGCGACGCCCAGACCAAGGCCATGAAGAAGGCCGCCGGCGCCATGCGTCTGGATCTGGCCCAGTACCGCGAGATGGAGGTCTTTACCCAGTTCTCCAGCGATCTGGACGAGACCACCAAGCGCCAGCTGACCTATGGCCAGGGCCTGATGCGGCTGCTGCGCCAGAAGCAGTACAATCCCCTGAGCCAGCACGAGCAGGTCATCACCCTGGTGGCCGCCCTGAACCATGTGCTGGAGACCATCCCCGTGGATCAGATCAAGGACGTCCAGCACGAGATGCTGGCCTGGTTTGAGCAGCAGGATATGGCCCTGTGCCAGCGGATCGACTCCACCGGCCTGCTGACCGACGACGACCGTCAGAACATCATCGACCAGGCCCGGACCTTCGTGAACGAGTACCAGAAGAAGGGGCAGTAAGATGGCGAGTACCAAAGAGATCAAGGACCGGATCGAAAGCGTACGCCAGACCCAGAAGATCACCAACGCCATGTATCTGGTCTCCTCCACCAAGCTGCGCCGCGCCAGGGAGGATCTGGCTCACACCCGCCCCTACTTTGAAGCACTGCGGGGTGAGATCAAGCGGATTTTCCGCACCTCCAGCGACATCAACAGCCGTTACTTCTACCCGCCCCACGAGGACGACATCAAGGGCGGGCCCTACGCCTGCCTGGTCATCACCGCCGACAAGGGTCTGGCCGGCGCCTACAATCAGAACGCCGTCAAGGAGACCATGCGGGTTCTGGCAGCCCACCCCGGCACCAAGCTGTTCGTGGTGGGCGAGTACGGGCGGCACTACTTCAACCAGCACCATATCCCCATCGAGCAGAGCTTCCTCTACACGGCGCAGAACCCGACCCTGCAGCGTGCGCGTGAGATCAGCTCGATCTTGCTGGACGGCTTCAACGCCGGCCAGTGGAAAAAGATCTACATCGTCTACACCGATATGGCCAGCAGCCTGTCCTCTGCCGCCCAGAGCACCCGTCTGCTGCCCTTCCACCGGGCACACTTCGCCTCCACCGAGGAGGACCACTCGTCGGATACCTTCGAGTTCATGCCCGACATGGTGACGGTGCTGGACAATATGATCGAGAGCTATATTTCGGGCTTTATCTACAGCGCCCTGATCGACAGCTTCTGCAGCGAGCAGAACGCCCGCATGACCGCCATGGATGCGGCCAACGAAAACGCCCAGCGCCTGCTGGACGAGCTGTCCCTGCAGTACAACCGGGTGCGTCAGGCGGCCATCACCCTTGAGATCACCGAGGTGTCTGCGGGTGCAAAGGCCCAGCGGCACAAGCGCCAGGCAGCCCATAATGAACGAAAGGATGTGTGACCCACTTGAATACAGGCAAAATCGTACAGGTTTCGGGCCCTGTCGTGGATGTTACCTTTGAAAACCTGCCCCTGCCCCGCATCCGTGAGGCCCTGACCGTCACGGTGGACGGCACCGAGCGGGTGATGGAAGTTTCCCAGCACATGAACAGCCACACCGTCCGCTGCGTCATGCTGGCGGCCAGCGAAGGCCTGGCCCGCGGCATGGAGGTGACGGCCCCCGGCCACACCATTCAGGTGCCCGTGGGCGAGAAGGTGCTGGGCCGGATGTTCAACGTCCTGGGCCAGCCCATCGACGGCGGCGAAAAGCTGCCCTCCGATGTGCCCGTCAAGAGCATTTACCGCAAACCCCCTCCCTTTGAGGAGCAGAACCCTGCTGTTGAGATCCTGGAGACCGGCATCAAGGTCATCGACCTGCTGGAGCCCTACGCCAAAGGCGGCAAGATCGGCCTGTTCGGCGGCGCCGGCGTCGGCAAGACCGTCCTGATCCAGGAGCTGATCCACAACGTTGCCATGGAGCACGGCGGCTATTCCATCTTCACCGGCGTCGGCGAGCGCAGCCGTGAGGGCAACGACCTGTGGCGCGAGATGAACGAGAGCGGCGTCGCCGACAAGACCGCCCTGGTCTTCGGCCAGATGAACGAGTCGCCCGGCGTCCGTATGCGTGTGGCCCTGTCGGGCCTGACCATGGCCGAGCACTTCCGTGACGAGGCCCACAAGGATGTGCTGCTGTTCATCGACAACATCTTCCGTTTCGTCCAGGCCGGCAGTGAGGTTTCCACCCTGATGGGCCGTATGCCCTCCGCCGTGGGCTACCAGCCCACCCTGGCCAACGAGATGGGCGAGCTGCAGGAGCGGATCACCTCCACCAAGGACGGTTCCGTCACCTCGGTCCAGGCTGTCTACGTCCCCGCCGACGACCTGACCGACCCCGCCACCGCCACCACCTTCACCCATCTGGACGCCACCACCGTTCTGAGCCGTAAGATCGTGGAGCAGGGCATTTACCCCGCTGTGGACCCCCTGGAGTCCACCTCCCGTATTCTGGAGCCCGACATCGTGGGCGCAGAGCACTACCGTGTGGCCCGCAAGGTGCAGGAGATCCTGCAGAAGTACCGCGAGCTGCAGGACATCATTGCCATCCTGGGCATGGACGAACTGAGCGAGGAGGACCAGAAGACGGTCAGCCGCGCCCGCAAGGTCCAGCGTTTCCTGTCCCAGCCCACCCACGTGGCTGAGAAGTTCACCGGCCTGAAGGGTGTCTACGTCCCCCTGGAGGAGACCATCAAGGGCTTCGCCGCCATCGTGGACGGCGAGATGGACCAGTACCCCGAGGCCGCCTTCTTCAACGTCGGCCCCATCTCGGACGTGCCCGTCAAAGCCAAGAAGATCGAGGCAGGTGAGCTGTAATGACGCCTTTTCACCTGCGCATTCTGGCTGCCGATGATATGTTCTTTGAGGGCTCCTGCGACAACATGATCGTCCCCTGCCCCGACGGCTCCTTCGGCGTCCAGGCCGGACACTCCAACATGATCTCGGCCGTCTCGCCCGGTGAGCTCCACTACTGGCCCGCCGAGGGGGAGGACGCCGGCGCAGAAAAGATCGCCGCCGTCTCTTCCGGCCTGATCAAGGTGGAGAACAACGACGTGCTGGTGCTGGTGGATACCGCCGAGCGCCCCGAGGACATCGACGCCAACCGGGCCCGCCGGGCTGCCGACGAGGCCAAGGAGGCCCTGCTGCAGAAGCGGAGCATCCAGGAGTACCGGATTGCCCAGTACAGCCTGGCCCGCGCTGTCAGCCGTCTGCGGGTTCGCAGCGATTACGAGCACTTCAAAGGTTAACCCCGACCCCAAGGTCCCTGCCGCAAGGCAGGGGCCTTTTTTATTTCGGGTTCCGCAGTTTTATCACCAAATCCACACCCTTTTTTCGCAATCCAGCGGGGGGGCAGAACCGTATTAAGGGTAACGGAACCAGATTCTGGCATCTGTATCAGGTAAAGGATATGAGAGGTACCCATTTATGAAACACTACGCAATTTCCCTGGCCGCCCTGGCTCTGGCCGCGGCGATGGCCGGGTGCGCCCCCTTCGCCCCCCTGTCCCAGTCCTCCCAGCTGGTGGAGCAGCAGTCCCCGGCG
Organism: uncultured Faecalibacterium sp.; assembly: GCA_944386015.1. Classification (GTDB taxonomy): domain Bacteria; phylum Bacillota; class Clostridia; order Oscillospirales; family Ruminococcaceae; genus Faecalibacterium. Next base: position 18,486 of record CALWZK010000019.1, on the reverse strand, counting down.
GCTGCCGCCATGAATGACGGGATGCTGCGCTTTCTCTACGCCCCCAACTCCAACGGCGGCGGCACCCTGCTGCAGGGGTCTGCCCCCATCTTCCGGGCTTCTCCCTCCCAGCGGGTGACCCTGGTGAACGACCCGGCCACCGGCCTGCCCGCGGCCTGGGAGCTGGAAACCAACGAAAACAGCACCACACGCATCACCGAGGTCCACGGCCCCGACGGCGGGCTGCTGTGGAGCGGTGAGGGCGAGTGGCGGGCCGCCATCACCGGCAGCCTGATGGCCCTGGAGCCGGGGGGATGGCAGGGCGAAGCCGGCCCCGGCGGCCAGACCGGCTGCCATCTGATTGACCTGACCAATGGCGAGGAGCTCCCCCTGCCCGCCGAGACCTCCGGCTGCGTCCCCACCACCTATGGCCAGGTGGTGCTGACCCTCACCACCCAGGAAAACAGCCCCAACCTGGAAAACTCCACCGTGGTGGTCCGTACCCTGGAGGGCCAGGAGCTGCTGCGGCTGGACCGGGCCTACGCCTACCAGGCCTACGGCTACGAGGGGGAGAGCCGCTGCGTCAACATCCAGCAGTACCAGCCCGACACCGGGCTGTGGACCAACTCCCTCTATGACCCCGCCACCCGGGAGCTGATCTCCAACTTCTTCGGCTTCTGCGGCACCGACCTGGTCTGCTTCCAGCAGTCTGACGGCACCTATGTGGTGCGCTCCCTGGAAGACCCCACCCCCCTGGCCGTCTATGACGGCGCCTGCACCTACTGGAAAGACGGGATGGCCCTGGTGGCCGACCAGGAGGGGGACTATGTGCTGTACTTTGCTGACGGCACCTCCCGCCCCCTCTACAGCTTTTTGAGCTTCAGCTCGGACGCCGTCAGCTCGGCCTTCCTCTTTGCCGACAACACCCTGCTGCTGGTCAGCGAGGACGGCACCATGACCTACCTGGAGCCCGACCTCCACGGCGCGGCCCAGGCCTCCCTCTACAGCGTGGAGGGCGGATATGTGATCCTGGCCCTGTCCGACGAGGACTACAACACCATCGCCTACCAGATCTACGACGCCTCGGGTCTGCTGTATGACAGCGCGGACGCCGGCGCAGCCCACTTCTACACCCGGATTTCTTACCTCACCACTGTGGACAACGGCCCCCTCTACCAGGCCGCCTACAACGGCCCCGCCGGCAGCACCCTTTATGATGTGCTGGACTCCCAGGGCAACGTGGTGCTGAGCGGCCTGGCCGACCTGGCCGCCTCCAGCCTGTTCAACCTGCCCGACGGCATCTTTGGTGCCCGCCAGGGCTTTGAGCGGGGCTTCATGAACGCTTCGGGGGAGTGGGTCTATTCCGAGAGCCTGTTCACTTCCCTTTCCGCCGACGACAGCTTTGACTATCTGTAATATTGGGAGGAAAATCTATGAATCGTACTCTGTCAATCTCCCGCCGCAGCTTCCTGGCCGCCCTGGGCCTGGGGACTGCCTCGGCCCTGCTGGCCGGCTGTGCCGGGCCGGCAGGCTCTTCTGCCAGTTCCGGCTCCGCTTCCAGCCAGGCAGACGCCCCGGCTGTGGAGCCCTTCCTGACCCCTGAGGAGTTTCCCGGGGTGGACGGCTCCACCGCCTGTGTGCCCCTGATCGCCCAGATCATCGCCGACACCACCGGCACCCCTCTCACCGAGGCCCAGAGCGCCGTCAATGTCAGCACCACCGCCTACGCCTGGGAGAACATGGGGGTCTATGATTCCGAGGCCGTTCAACTACTGATTGTATATGAGGCCCCTGATTATGTCAAAGAGGAAATTGCCGAGGCCGGCACCCAGCTGGATCAGAAGGCCATCGGCCGGGACGCCCTGGTGTTCATTGTCAATGAAGACAACCCGGTCCAGAGCCTGACCCTGGACCAGCTGCGGGACATCTACGCCGGCCGCACCACCAACTGGAAGGAGCTGGGGGGCGACGACGCCCCCATCGTGGCCTTCCAGCGTGGGGAGGACAGCGGCAGCCAGACCCTGTTCCGCAACCTGCTGATCGGGGACGGGGACTTGATGGCGGCCCCCACCGAGCTGGCCCCTGCCTCCATGGGGGGACTGGTGGACAGCATCGCCTCCTACAACAACAGCGCCAACGCCATCGGGTTCTCGGTCTACTATTACATTGACCAGATGTACAGCCAGCCGGGGCTGCGGCTGCTGTCGGTGGAGGACGTAACCCCCTCCTATGACACCATTGCCAGCCAGGAGTATCCCCTGTGCAACGATTTCTACGCGGTGGTGCGATCCTCCGATACCGCCGGCACGCCCCAGCGCCAGGTCTACGACTGGCTCTCCACCGAAGAAGGAGTCCAGTGCGTCAAAAAAGCCGGCTACGTCCCCTTACTTTTCTGAAGAAAAGTAAGCAAAAGACTTTTCAACTTGTACCGGGCAACTGCTCCCACCAACTTTACGTCCCGCCGGCGGTGCAGCCCCGTGACTCTTAGTCTACGTTTTGCAGCTGAGCCGAGCGCGTCCTGCGGACGAAACAGCGAGGCGAAGCTGGCTGCGGAGCTGAGGCGCTGCCTGCGGCTGAAACAGCCGAAGCAGAGCAGGGGCAGCCGTCCAAATATGAAAGCGGGCTGCGTCCCGCGCTGCATATTTGGCTAACGGCAACCCGGAGCCGCGCTCCAATTTTCACAAGGGCGCACCGTCGCCCGCCGGGAAAATTGGCTAAGCGCAAGAGTACCTGCGGGCGAGTTACCGGGAAGTTTCGTCTCACCCAATTTTAACCCCTCACCTGGTCTGAAACCCCAGCCTCTGGATCTTCGATCGCGTTTGCAGCGGTGCCCGGCGCGTCCCAATCCCTGCCCTTCTCCACGGGGCGGGGATTTTGGTTTTTGGGGGGCACTGTTTTGGGTGGAAAGCCCCTTTCCCCCCTTGACAATGGCGGCGGCGGTGTGCTATGCTTACAGGGCAAGGAGTTCTGTCTGCTGACGGAAAGCGGGAAGGTTTTCTTCCCCTGTGTGGAGTATCACCACATGCAGACAGAATGTTCGTCAAAGCCGACCGTCTGGGCAGCCTTGCGCGGCATCGCCGCGCAGTGCTGCCCTTTTTTGTTTCTCAGCAAAGGAGACGCGCTATGAAGTCTGACATCGAGATTGCACAGGAAGCTGCCCTGTGCCCCATCACCGAAATTGCTGCCAAGGTGGGCCTGTCCGGGCAGGATATCATCCCCTACGGCCACTACAAGGCCAAGATCAACCACCACCTGGCCGAGAATGTCACCAAGCAGGGCAAGCTGATCCTGGTCACCGCCATCAGCCCCACCCCCGCCGGCGAGGGCAAAACCACCACCAGCGTGGGCCTGGCCGACGCTCTGTGCGCCCTGGGCAAAAAGACCATGCTCTGCCTCCGTGAGCCCTCCCTGGGCCCTGTCTTCGGCATCAAGGGCGGCGCCGCCGGCGGCGGCTATGCCCAGGTGGTGCCCATGGAGGACATCAACCTCCACTTCACCGGCGACATCCACGCCATCGGCACCGCCAACAACCTGCTGGCTGCCATGATCGACAACAGCATCCAGCAGGGCAACCCCCTGAACATCGACCCCCGCCGCATCACCTGGAAGCGCTGCATGGACATGAATGACCGCCAGCTGCGGTTCATCGTGGACGGCCTGGGCGGCAAAGCCAACGGCACCCCCCGTGAGGACGGCTTCGACATCACGGTGGCCAGCGAGGTGATGGCTGTGTTCTGCCTGGCTTCCAGCCTGGCCGACCTGAAGGCCCGTCTGGCCAAGATCGTCTGCGCCTACACCTACGACGGCCAGCCGGTCACCGCCGGCCAGATCGGCGCTGCCGGCGCCATGGCCGCCCTGCTGAAGGACGCCATTGACCCCAACCTGGTCCAGACCCTGGAGCACAACCCCGCCATCATCCACGGCGGCCCCTTCGCCAACATTGCCCACGGCTGCAACAGCGTCATGGCTACTCGTCTGAGCCTGGCCCTGGCCGACTATGTGGTCACCGAGGCCGGCTTCGGCGCTGACCTGGGCGCCGAGAAGTTCCTGGACATCAAGTGCCGTGCCGCCGGCATCGCCCCCTCGGCCTGCGTCCTGGTGGCCACCATCCGGGCCCTCAAGAGCCACGGCGGCGTGGCCAAGGCCGACCTGAACAAGCCCAACCCCGATGCCGTCCGCGCCGGCCTGGCCAACCTGGGCCGCCACATCGAGAACATGAAGGACGGCTTCGGCCTGCCTGTGGTGGTGGCCATCAACGCCTTCCCCACCGACACCGCCGAGGAGCAGGAGATCGTTTCCGCCTTCTGCAAGGAGCAGGGTGTGCCCTGCGTCCTGAGCGAAGTCTTCGCCAAGGGCGGCGAGGGCGGCAAGGCCCTGGCCCAGGCTGTCCTGGACATCATGGAGGACCGCCCCATCCACTACACCTATCCCCTGGAAGCCTCTCTGAAAGAGAAGATCGAGGCTGTGGCCTCCAAGATCTACCGGGCCGACGGGGTGGACTACAGCGCCGCCGCCGCCAAGATGCTGGATCAGCTCACCGAGATGGGCTACGGCAACCTGCCGGTCTGCATCGCCAAGACCCAGTACAGCTTCAGCGACAACGCCGCCCTCAAGGCAGCCCCCACCGGCTTCCGCATGAACGTGCGTGAAGTGCGGCTGGCCGCCGGCGCCGGCTTTGTGGTGGTCATCTGCGGCAGCATCATGACCATGCCCGGCCTGCCCAAGGTCCCCGCCGCCGTCAACATCGACGTCACCGACGACGGCCGCATCACCGGTCTGTTCTGATTGTTTTTTCTTCCCCATTACATACTGGCACAAGCCCCCGGGTTTTCCTGTCTGCGGAAAGCCCCGGGGCTTTGTCTTTTCCTTAACAAATAGTAAGCGTTTACCCCCGTCCAGCCGCTTTTCTGAAAGCCTGCCCTTCCGATTTGTAAAATGTGTATAAAAACACACCCTGAAACTTTGTGAAAATGTATATGGGCAAATTATGAACTTTCAGGTAAGATATAGTTTTCAGGTAAGATATAGTATAGATAGCACGAGATAAGATTGTTACTCTCACGAGGCATTACTTATGCAGCGGCGTCCCGGAAGCTTTGATCAGCATCTGAGGATAACTGTATGGTCAGGCACGTGGGGGTTCTTTTTTTCTGTAAATCAACCGATGCATGTGGGACGGGCTGTGAATGAAGATTATCAAAAAAATCAACAACAATGTGGCGCTTGCCCAGGACGCCAGGGGAAATGACCTGGTTGTGTTCGGCAAGGGGGTGGGGTTCCCGCCGATGCCCTGCGAACTGAAGGACCTGTCCAACGTACAGCGCACATTTTACGATGTCAGCCAGCGGTACATCGACCTGCTGCAGGATCTGCCCGAAGGGCTGCTGCTGGCGGCCGACGATTCGGTGGCCCACTGCATCACCCGTCTGCGCTTCAAGCTGAAGGATGAGTCCAAGGCCAACAAGGAAGTTCTGGAATCCACCGACGGCGTCATCAAGGTGATGCAGTCGGGCGGCCAGTACCAGGTGGTCATCGGCAACCAGGTCAACGACGTCTACGACGCCGTGCTGGAGGTGGGCCACTTCCAGGGTGCCGGCACCGTGGACGAGGACGGCAACGCTGTGGACGACGGCGGCGACGACGGCAAGAGCAAGAGCCCCGTCAGCATCCTGATCAACGTGATCATCGGTACCGTCATCGCCTCGGTCATCGGCTTTGTGCTGACCTGGTTCCTCTACAAGGACGATGCTCCCGCCAAGAAGGCCTGATCCCGCTTTTTGACTGTGGCCGCACCGGCCGGCTGCTGCACCGCGTGTGCATCAGATGGTTTCCTCATGCCGGAAGGGGCTTGTCCTCTTCCGGCTTTTTTTGTACAATAACAGAAAAAAGCAAAAGGAGTATCACCATTATGAGCGTTTTCCGCGACGATTTCCTTTGGGGCGGCGCCTGCGCTGCCAACCAGTTCGAGGGCGGCTGGGATCTGGACGGCAAGGGCCCCAGCGTCCCCGACATGTGCACCAACGGCTCCCACACCACCCCCAAGTGGGTCACCACCGCCATCCGGCCTGACAAGTTCTACCCCAGCCATCAGGCCATCGACTTCTATCACCACTACGAGGAGGACATCGCCCTCTTCGCCGAGATGGGCTTCAAGGTGTTCCGCACCTCCATCAACTGGACCCGCATCTTCCCCACCGGCGAGGAGACTGTGCCCAACGAAAAGGGCCTGGAGTTCTACGACAAGGTGTTTGACTGCTGCAAGCGCCACGGCATCGAGCCCCTGGTGACCATCAGCCACTACGAGCTGCCCTACGCCCTGGTGGAGAAGTACAACGGCTGGGCCGACCGCCGTCTGGTGGACTTCTACATGAACTACTGCAAGGCCATCTTTGAGCGGTACAAGGACAAGGTGAAGTACTGGCTGACCTTCAACGAGATCAACTGCGGCACCATGCCCCTGGGCGCCCTGCTGGGCCTGGGCACCGTCCAGGGCTACGAAGGCCCCGTCAACCAGGTGCCCGATGACCCCCAGGTGCGGTTCCAGGCCCTGCATCACCAGTTCATTGCCAGCGCCCTGGCCGTGGCCTACGCCCATGAGCACTATCCCCAGTTCAAGATGGGCAACATGGACTGCTTCATCACCACCTATCCCTACACCTGCGACCCCGCCGACATCCTGGCCAACCAGAAGGCCATGCGGGTCACCAACTGGTACTGCTCCGACGTCCAGGTCCGGGGCGAGTATCCCAGCTACGCCAAGCGGCTGTGGGATGAGATGGGCATCACCATCCGGATGGAGCCGGGCGACGCCGAGATCCTGAAGAAGGGCACCGTGGACTTCTACACCTTCAGCTACTACATGTCCAACTGCATCACCACCCACAAGGACGCTGCCCAGGTAGACGGCAACATCGCCACCGGCTTCAAGAACCCCTACCTGAAGGCCTCCGACTGGGGCTGGCAGATTGATCCCCAGGGCCTGCGCTACAGCCTGAACGAGATCTACGACCGCTACCGCATCCCGGTGATGGTGGTGGAGAACGGCCTGGGCGCCAAGGATACCCTGGAGGCCGACGGCACCGTCCACGACAGCTACCGCATCGACTACCTGCGGTCCCACATTGAGCAGATGGCCGAGGCCGTCAAGGACGGCGTGGACCTGATGGGCTACACCCCCTGGGGCTGCATCGACCTGGTGTCTGCTTCCACCGGCGAGATGGCCAAGCGCTACGGCTTCATCTACGTCAAGAAGTACGACGACGGCACCGGCGATTACAGCCGCCTGCGGAAGGATTCCTTCTACTGGTACAAGAAGGTCATCGCCACCAACGGCGAGGATCTGGCCTGATTTTCGCTATTTTCGGTAACTTCATCATATCAGCACGCAGGGCGTGCCGGGCTTTCGGGTCTGGCACGCCCTGCAGCCGTTTTGGGGAAAACTTTCACCTTTTCCAGCCTTTACCTCAGCAATTTGAGGCTTGACAGGGGCAAGATTGTGATGTATAGTATCTTGTAACAAGTTTTTTAAAAACTTGTAAAGGGCTACTCGCTATCCCGACAGCGAAGGCCGCCGGTTTTGGCCGGCCTCCGCCGGGGCCCGCAGCCCTGATCCAAGGCACAGGAAAGGATGATTGAACCATGAATCTGTCTGCCGCATCTTCCCGCCAGCCTGATCCGATCCGCCGCCACACCCTGTATATCAAGGACCCGGCCAGCGCCATCTCCCATTTCATCGGCGCCATCGGTTTTGCTTGGGCCGGCATCCCCCTGCTGATCAAAGCGGGCCAGTCGGGCCAGCCGCTGGCCCTGCTGGCCATGACGGTCTATTCGCTGAGCCTGGTGGCGCTCTACAGTGCCAGCGCCGCCTATCATACCATCCCGGCCTCTCACCCCCAGGAAACCCTGCTGAAAAAGATCGACCACATGATGATCTTTGTGATGATCGCCGGCAGCTACACCCCGGTGTGCCTGCTGGCCCTGCCAAGGTTTTCGGGGCTGATCCTGCTGGGGGTGATCTGGGGCTGCACCATCCTGGGGGCCTGCTCGATGCTGTTCTTCGTGTTCTGCCCCAAATGGGTGTCCTCGGTGCTGTATATCGCCATGGGCTGGGCCTGCATCTTTGCCCTGCCCCAGCTGCTGGCCTGCCTGTCCCCGGCCTGCTTCGGCTGGCTGCTGGCCGGCGGCCTGCTGTACACCGCCGGCGGGGTGATCTACGCCCTCAAGCGGCCCGCCTTTGAGCAGCGCCACCCCAATTTCGGGATGCACGAAATCTTCCATCTCTTTGTGATGGCCGGCAGCCTCTGCCACTATATTGTGATGTACGTTTATCTGCTGGGCTGACTGCAAAACGCAAAAAACAGGCGCCTCCCTCTCGGGGGGCGCCTGCTTTTGTGTTTTCCGGGAACGTTAGGTGCGGCTTTCAAGCTGCGGTTTCTGGGTGCGGTAGGCGTAGATGGACACCAGCACTGTCAGGGTGTCCCCCACGATGGGGGACCAGATGATCCCGTACATCCCCACCAGGTGGTTCAGCAGGAAGATCATGGGGATGTTGAACACCGCCCAGCGGGCAATGGCCAGCACCAGGGAGATGCCGAAGCCGGCCTCTTTGGACAGGCCCACGCTCCGCACCAGGTTGGACAGCACGTTGGACAGGACGGTGGGCACAGCCCCCAGCACGATAACGCAGAAGGCGTACTGGCGGGCGTAGACAATGATGGTGTCCTCTGCCCCCAGGAACCGCAGGGCGGGCTCCATCATCAGCCCCAGCCCGGCGCCGTAGGCCACCGCCAGCACCAGCCCCAGATAAAAGCTGAAGACGCTGACCTTCCGGGCCTCGGCCTCCTCCCGGGCCCCCAGCAGCCGGGAGATCAGGGTGCCGATCCATGAACCGGGCGAAAAAGCCCGCCGGCAGCTCCTGCAAAAGCCCCATGAAATAGCCGATCCGCAGATGGGTGCCGGTGCGCACCGCCCGCAGCTGACGGAGGATGTCGTCGTGCTCCTCCAGGTATTCCCCCGCCCGCTGCTCCAGCAGCTGGCCGGTGGGGGTCAGGCGCACCCCGCCGGGGGTCCGGACAAAAAGGGGCGCCCCGATCTCCTCTTCCAGCCGGGCCACCGATTTGCTCAGGGCCTGCTGGCTGATGTACAGCTTTTGGGCCGCCCGGTTGATGCTTTTTTCTTCGCATATTTTGCGGAAAAATTTCAGCTGTTTGTAATCCATGCCTGCCTCCCGGGGGTTACAACCTGCGATTGTACCCATGCAAGAAAAATATGTTTGTCAAATGTTTATCAATTCGATTATAATCTAGTTGTCAGTATACATGCTTTGCCGCCTGTGTGCAAGGCATCCACAAGAGATCCAAAAGAAAGGACGATTGACAGATGAAAAAGGTTTCCCGCAAAGGTTTCCTGAAACTGGCTGCTGCGGCGGCCATGGGCGGCGTCACCGCCGGCGCCCTCAGCGCCTGTGAGTCTGCTTCCAGCAGCTCCGCCGCTGCCTCGGGTGCAGCCGTCTACACCCCCGGCACCTACACCGCCACCGCCACCGGCATGGGCGACGTGACCGTCACCATGACCTTCACCGAAAGCGCCATCACCGAGGTCACGGTGGACACCTCCAACGAGACCCTGGACCTGGCCCGGGATTCGGCCGCCGACTTCCAGCAGGCCCTGCTGGACGCCCAGAGCGCCGAGATCGACACGGTGGCCGGGGCCACTTTCACTTCCGACGCCGTCAAGCAGGCGGCTGCCGACTGCATCAACCAGGCCCTGGGCATCGCCTCCGACACTGCCGCCGACACCGCCGCCCAGGAAGTGGTGAACAGCTTCCCCTCCTGTGAGGAGAACCTGGAGGGCGTCCACGCCGCCGGCCAGGGCGAAATCGCCTTTGTTTCGGATCCCATCTCCGACAGCGACATCACCGAGACGGTGAATATCGACGTCCTGGTCTGCGGCCAGGGCCCTGCCGGCATGTCCGCCGCCCTGGCCTGCGCCGAGCAGGGCCTGAAGGTGGTGGCCCTGGAAAAGGGCGCCTCCCCCACCTGGCGCAGCGCCACCATGGGTGCTTTCCACGACAAGGTCCACCAGCAGTACGGCGTGGAGTTCGACACCAAGCAGTGGATGGACGACGCCATGGTCAACTGCGCTTACCGCGGCGAGCAGAGCGTCTACCAGAAGTGGGTTGACACCTGCGACGAGGCTGTGGACTGGTTCCTGGACGAGCTGGGCGCCCCCATCAGCGACTACAAGCTGACCTTCAACGCCGGCGATTTCCCCGACTTCACCGATCCCTATGACCAGCTGAGCCTGAGCCGCAGCTGGAACACCTCCATGAACATCCCCATGGACACCACCGCCATCGCAGAAAAGCTGCAGCAGAACATCACCGCCGCAGGCGCCACCGTCCTGTTCAACACCCCTGTGGTCCAGCTGGTCACCGAGGACGGCAAGGTGGTGGGCGCCATCGCCAAGGGCGAAAACGGCTATGTCAAGTACCTGACCTCCAAGGGCGTGGTGCTGGCCACCGGCGGCTATGAGTTCAACCCCGCCAAGCTGGCTGCCTGCTGCCGCCCCCGCGACCTGGCCCTGGGCGACTGGATGAACGGCACCAAGACCAACACCGGCGACGGCCACGAGATGGCCAAGGCCATCGGCGCCCTGGAGGATGAGTACCCCCATCCCCTGATGCTGGACCCCCAGCAGCTGATGCCCTACCTGCGGGTCAACAAGCGCGGCGTCCGGTTCACCGCCGAGTACGAGGCCTACAACCACCTGGCCAACGCCATCCAGGCCCAGCCCGGCGCCTATGACTTCTACATCGTGGATGCCAACGTGATGGAAATTGTGGACAGCATCTGGACCCCCTCCTCCAGCTGCTACGGCCCCAAGGAAGTCTGGGCCGGTGCTGCCACCAGCGAGAACGCCCTCACCGCCGACACCCTTGAAGAGCTGGCCGAGAAGATGGGCGTCCCCGCCGACGCCTTTGTGGCCACCATCCAGCACTGGAACGAGATGTGCGACGCCGGTGAGGACACCGACTTCCACTTCCCCGGCAAGATGATGCACAAGATCGACACCGCCCCCTTCTACGCTACCAAGGAGATGGCTTCCTGCCTGTGCACCGCCGGCGGCCTGCAGATCACCGACAAGAGCGAGGTGCTGGACACCAACGCCCAGCCCATCCCCGGCCTGTACGCCATCGGCAACGTCTCGGGCAGCATGTTCTCGGGCACCTATCCCCACAATGAGAACTGCCTGAGCCACAGCCGCTGCGTCACCTTCGGCTACAACGTGGCCAAGACCCTGGCAGCCCTGTAAATTTCCCCTTGAAACACCGCGGGCCCCCGGAAAACCGGGGGCCCTTTTTTGCGCCCTGGGGGCAAAACACCTGTCGGGGTCTGCCAAATGGTTCCTGCCTGGGAGAGCGGTTTCGATGCAGGCGGCCAGGGGCCGCTGCCCATCCACAAAATCTGCCCAATCAAAAAAACAGGTGCCTCCCGGGGAAGCGCCTGTTTTGGCATACATGATGGAATGGATTACAGATTCATCAGCACCAGGGCCCCCAGGATCATCCCCGCCGCCCCCAGCTGGCGGCGGTTGAGCCGCTCCCGGAACAGGAAAAAGCTGGCGGCGCTGATCACCAAAATCACTCCCACGCTGTAGCAGGGGTAAACCAAGAAGGCGGGCAGCCGGGTCAGGGCCGCCAGCAGCAGCCGGGAGGACAGGAAGTTGGGCACCCCGGCCGCCACCCCAAAGAGGACATCCCGCCGGGTGAGGGGCCGGTGCTGGCGCACCAGCAGCACCAGGGTGGCCAGCCCCGCAAACAGGAAGATGTAAAACATGAACAGCCCGTCATCCTGCCGGCGGCCCAGCTGGGCAAACACCTTGGACATGGCGTCGGCGGTGCCGTTGAGCACCAGGGTCAGCACCAGCAGCACCAGGCTGACGCCGGCGCCGCCGGCGGGGCGGGATTCCCTGCCGGGGAGGCCGTTCATCCCCACCGCCGCTGCCACCGCCAGGGCGATGCCCAGGCCCTGCACCAGGGTGGGCCGCTCCCCGAACAGGACCACCGACACCAGGATGGGCACCAGCACCCCCAGCCGGGTAAACACCGAGGAGAGGATGGCGCCGTTTTTGTGGATGCTGGCCCCGTTGGCGGCCAGGGAGGCCAGATAGATCAGCCCGGTCACCGCCCCCAGCCAGCAGGGGGTGAAGTCGCCGCGGAAGAGGGTCCTGGGATCCATGGCCCCAAAGGCCAGCAGGGTGCAAGTGATGTAGTTGACCAGGTAGACCCCATAGGGGCTGCTGGTGTTCAGGTATTTCAGCACCAGGGCCAGCACCGAGCTGGACAGCAAAGCCAGCAGAAGAAACAGCACGTTGAAACCTCCCATTCATCAACAGTCCGTACAATACGCCGGCACAGCACCCATCCCGCAAAAGAAAACCGCAGGCTGTTCCTGCGGCGTTTTCTGTGCCCGGGCAAAAGAAAAGACCCGGTCTTGTCAGACCAGGTCCTGGTGGTTGCGGGGGCTGGATTTGAACCAACGACCTTCGGGTTATGAGTTCAAATTATGCCATTTTGAACCGTTCAGAATCGTATAGAATCTATCTGATTATCGCATTTTTTCAGCTCGACCGTCTGGTATCGTTTGGCATAATAATTCAACTTTTCGGGGCGTAGTTGAACTTTTGTTGAATTTTTGAAGGCTCTTTAAATGGTCACAAATCGCCCTCTTGCACCGGGTTTCAGTTGCCGTAGATGGCGGCGGGAAGAATCCTCATAAACTGTGCATCATCTGCCAGCAGGGCGGCATATTCAGGCCTTACAAGGGCGTTCAGGGCGTACCGAAGCAGCGTGTCCGCTGCCTCCCGGCGGTCCTTCTCAGTGTAATAGACCCGGCCAAAGTTGATCTGATGATTCTGGGCATACTCGAAAATCAGCCGCTGCATGGTCCGGTTTTTGTCCTTTGTGGCCCGGTCGAACATGGCCTCCAGGTCTGCAGCGGTCAGGTTGAAGGCACCGGTCAGCAGTTTGGCGTCATCGGTCAGGCGGGCACCCTCCAGGGCATCATCTCCAATCACAGCATCTTTGAAGCCGTCCGCCAGGTCTTTCAGGGTCATTTCGGCGGAATTGAGAATCTGCTGCCGCTCCTGTTCCAACTTGCCCTGCTCCTGCTGGAAGTGTTCACGGCTGTAAATGGTGGCATACTGCTTCTCAAATGCTGCAATTTCCTCGTTTTTCTTCCGAATCAGGTCGGCATACTGGAGGGCGGTTTCGCGGACTTTGTTCTTAAACAGCATATTTTCTGCCTTTCTGCGGGTCTGTCCCCGCTGTCAGTGAATGTAATAATTCAGGCCTGCGGTTTTGTCGGTCACAGCTATCAGGTCACCGGACACCACAATTTTTATAGTGTCGGTGTCGGCGCTCACCCGCCCCAGTGCCCGGGCCTGCCGTTCCTCAAGGGTGGGGGTGCTTGTGCGGACGGTCAGCGTTTTTCTGAATGTGTACACTGTCCCGCCGGGCTTGTCCTCTACGGTGGTTTTCAGGCCGTCCAGCGTGATTTTTATACTGTCTGTGTCAAACAGCACAACCCTTTCCGGGGCCGCTGGGGCGGTGCTGGATGAAGGCCCCGGGGTGGATGCTGCCCCAAAACAAAACGCTGTACAGCCCACAAGAGCCAGCCCCAGCGCCAGGGCACAAGCAAAGAATTTTATACGTTTCATCGGCACTTCCTCAGACATCAATTATAATCACCGGGTCAACGCCCTTGTCGGTCAAATAGTCGGAGGCTTCTTCCATCGTGGGAAAATCCCGGCATCGGCCCCCAAAAAGGCCGTCCAGCTCCCGGGCGAAAATTTCGACTGCGACACGATGCCGCATCCGGCCCGGGCTTTCTGCTGCTCCAGCTGTTCCAGCCGGTGCATGGGGGTTTGTTTCATGGTATATCACCTCAATACTTGGATTTTTGGATTTCCCGCTGCATTTTCAGCAGGTTCTCGATCGAGATGCCCAGTTCTGCCGCTTGGGCTGCACGCTCTGTTTCCGTCATGGCGGCCAGTTGTGCGCCCGTTTCCCAGATGGAAAGAGTCAGCGGGTCAGGGGGCGGCGGGTTCTCTCCAAAGGGCTGCAAGCGCTCCCGGACACGGTTCAGGCGGGCTTTGAGTTCGTGGTTCACGGTTCATCCTCCCGCAATTCTTCCAGCTCAGAAAGGCGGCGGTCAAAGTCCACCGTTTCGGTCAGGCGGGCGGCCTGTTCCAGCAAAGCCCGGGCCGCTTGGAGGCGGGTCTGTTCCTGCTGGGCATTTTGGCACAATTCGGCCAGGGTTTGGGCTGCTGTAGCGGTGTGGTGCTGCAAATAACGCACCGTCCCCGCAAGGGCCGCGCTCTGGGCCTTTTGCAGCTGCTTCATAAACTGGGGGTCCTGCCGCCGCTCGTAAAGCTGCCGGACAGACAGCCCACATTCAGCCGCAGCGGCCTCCAGGGTTGGACAAGACAACAGGGCGGAAAGGACGGTTTCATCGGATATAGTTCGTTTTTTGGCCACATTCTGGCCCCCTTTCATCGGTGGTTTTCGGCAAAGTCTTTCACAATGGGTTACGGGTTACGGTTGATTACGGTAAAAACCCTAAAATTCCCTATAAGAATATTTTTTCTGATTTTTTTAAACAATAGGAAAGTAGCGTAACCGTAACCCTCTACCGTAACCCAAATTCAATAGGGATTAGACAGTGTCAACCCCATCCAGGTTTTACGGTTTTTCGGTGCAATCTTTTGAAAACCTGCTGTCTCCATCGCTGTGTTAAAATCAGGCAAACGGCGGCAAAAATCACCGCTGCGCTCTGCCCATGCTCTGTACGCCTGGTAGAGTTCCGCCGCCCCGACTCGGGCTTCTTCCGACCTTATACAGCACTCAGAAAGGAAATTGGACAGCCAGTCCTCTTGTCCCCTATAAGCCTCTGTAACTTCTTCCACAGCGTCAGGAATCTGGAGCTGATAACCGCAGCGGTAGAAATTCTGGGCTCCCTCGATGGCCCACGCCAGGATAGCGGGTCCGGCCTCTTGCACCAGAATGTCGGCATAGTTCGCCCGGCTACCTTGTGTGGGGATAGCGGCCCGGAATGGTACCACGATCAGCCGCCGCCAGGTGCCGGGGTCTGTACTGCCTACCCTGGGGAGGTGGTTGGTAAACAGACACAGGGTGTGAGAAGGTACGATGCTCTCCGGTGCTCGGTATTTTTCTTCAACTGTAATGCGGTCTGTCGAACAAATCTTTTTTACAGTTGCAACAGACAGCCGCCGCCCTTCCTCCAGTTCTCCGGCAATCACAAGGCGTTTTCCTCGCAGGGTTGCCAGGGCTGCGCCTCTGTTTTGTTTATCTGTGGTGAATACGTCAATGTCAAGGTTTCCGGCATAGTCTCCCAAGACAGCAGACAGCGCATTGAAAAAGGTGCTTTTGCCGTTCCGTCCGGCCCCATAAGCCAAAATCAGCCCTTCATGGTAGACCTTTCCAAATAAGGCCATACCGGCCACAAGCTGGAGGAATCCCCTCAGACTGCCGTCCTGTTGGGTGATTGTGTCGAGAAAATCTCCCCACATCTGGGCCCCCTGTTCTCCAGGGGAAACAGCGGTGATTTTGGTGCATCGGGCGCTTTTATCGTGGGGCTGCATCTCTCCGGTGGTCAGGTCAATCAGCCCGCCGGGGGTATTCAAGTATGCTGGTTCTGCATCCAGGGTATCAGCTGCGACCACAAAGGCGGGTTTTGCCAGCTCCAGCATATTTTTCAGCCGTGAGGCGCTGCGGGTCTGTTTTGCGTGGTGCAGATAGGATTTTGCACTCGCTGCCCGATCTGCGGCCCGCTCTGTATCCTGCGGTTTACCGGTTCCCGCTGCCTCTCCGGCTTTCGCCTCTGCCAGATTCACAAGAGCGGCTCGGTTTTCCTGCTGCGCGTCCGCCAGCATTTCCGCCGACAGGTCGGTGGCCAGCGTCAGGGCGCGGTGGTCGCTGCGCTCCCAATACATCCCATTCCAAACTAACCATCCCAAAGCGTCAGAAAACAGCAAGTCCTCCCGGTATCGCTGAATAAATGCTTCTGCGTTTCCGGCGTCCGAAAAATCCGGCGGTTTTACGCTTCCCGGCGGGTTTTGTATGTGTTCAGTTGGTGCTCCACCGGGACTTTCTGCCGCCAGTGTGTGATTTTTGTGGGTGTTCAGTTGGTGCTCAGTTGGTGCGGAATAAGTGTTTTGGCAAGTCTGAATCGCTGCGGCAATCGTTAAGGCTCCATAAGTGGTGCCACTCTGCCGACGATTCCATTTTTCTCGCATCAGCCCGGACGATCTAAACAGGCGGTCCATCTGGGCGGCATTGCCTCCCGTCCAGAATGCCAGCATATCACACAAAGCTAAATCGGCTTCTGAATGGCTGCCATACCCTGAAATATCCCCATCCCACAGGGCTGCAAATGCGGCCCCGTTGCGGGCGTTGCGGGCTTTTGCAATAAGTTCAGAGTCCGACAGATTGAGGGGCGTCTGGGGCGTTTTGGCCGCCTCTGGAGCGGTTACAGAGGGCCGCACCATATAGCGGTCAAGGATGGTTTGCAGGGCTTCCGAACGCTCACAGATGGGTGAAGGACCAGACCAGGGGGCAGAATTTCCGGTAACAGTTAAAAATTTGTTTGTTGCACCGGAAACATAGATTTCCAGGCCCTTTTTTGCATTCATGGTATAATATTTTTGACGGTCGTATGTAAAACCGTCAGCCCGAAAGAAAATTCTCACCCCGCAGCCGCTGGGGCTTGTTTCGGTATAGCTCTGCATTGTGGAAACGATATCCTCAGCCAAAGGGGACGGGGTACCGTCTGCCGCCAGGCAATGGTCAATGTCCACAGCACAAAGCCCATCAAATACCCCCACACCTAAACCGTCGTACCCACCCAGAAGCAAGGTGTTTGCAGCCGTTATATAGTCGGAAAACGTGTCGGGGTTGTTCGACATGGCACCGCCCCCGGTTCGGGGGTTAAAGGGTACTTTTGTGGGTTTTTCACGGCCTTCTCGCAATTCATACCGCCATACACACCAGCGCCCCGCGTCTTTCAGTTCTTGAGGCAGACCCGCCGGGTATAGTTTAATCATCGGCCCTTCCTTTCAGCTTCACAGCCGTTGCAACACGGGTGATTTCTGCCGCCCGATGCAGCATCGAACGATAGAATTTTTCGATATCCTGTTGACTTCCAGGCAGATAATACCCATTCTGGCTGTCTGCCAGAATCGGGGCACCCTGCAAGCGTTCCGCCTGAATCATGTGGCGGACTTGGCGGGCGGGTAACCCGGTCAGGCTCACAAGGTGCTGGAGCGGGATGGCATTTTCCCTGCCATGTGACAAAAGCTGCTCGATTTTCCCTTGCTGCTTTTCTTGACGGATGGTAAAATTGTTTTGAGAAAGATTTGTCCCGGCAAGGATTGCTTTCTCTGCCTGTTCCGCTGCGCCAACAGCGGGGCGGGCTTTTTCTTTTGTTGTCATTCGCTGTCACTTCCTTTCCCGGCGGGGTTATTCAACTGCTCCACCAGACGATCAAAATTGATAAGACATTTCCGCCCCGTGTACACACAAGGCAGGCGGTTCTGCTTTTCCATCAAACGGAGGGTGTACTCGGTCAACAGGCCGGTTTTAGCCACTTCACGGATGGACATAAAGCGGGGGACTTCAATTTTCAAAATAAAACACTTCCTTTCGGTAAAAAACTCTCGTTCGGCCTTGCTTTTCGTTCCGAACTGTGCTTTAATTATAACGTAAATGTTCCGTAATTGGAACAACGCAGTTCCATATTTTCGCGTTCTATTTTTTCCCAGGAGGTGGTTAATCAATGGAAAAAGGAACACAAATGCAAGAACGAATGTTCCAAATGGGGGAAAGAGTGAGAGAATGCCGTCAAATGCGTGGGCTATCTCGTGAAGAATTAACAGGGTTGATTTATGATCTTCCTGCTAATCAAGGCAAGAACAGAAGTGCAAAGCAAATCGGTTATATTGAAAGCGGTTCCCGTCCTCTGTCCAGTGAATACGCCGAGTTGATTGCAGAAGCCCTAAATGTTAGAAGTGAGTATTTGCAATTAAAAGATAATTTTAAAACCGAAGCGGATAAAATGGAGGCTCAATTAGATAACGCTTTCAAATCTTCGGAAATAGCTCAAAGTCTGCTATCACAATTGTTAAGCGGGCGACAATATAGTCTTAAATTCCTTAAGGGCGATACAAAAATTAAAGAGGGCGTATGGTTGGGCGATGATTGCTATGCAGTTGTGGAAAACGGTCTAGTTGTGGCCTGTTTATCACTGGACGAGGTTACTGGATTGACCAGGGAAATTTTGCATTATACACAATATATTACAGATAACTTAGTAGAGAGTGCAAAAAAGCGGACTGTTAAACCCTTCAAGCTCCCAAAGTCCAATGGTATGAAGTCAAGTAGTGATGAAGAAAAAAATTAGGCGAAACAGAATAAGAAGCACTGTGTAG
>CALWZK010000018.1 GCA_944386015.1 uncultured Faecalibacterium sp. | reverse complement strand
CGTTACTTCTTCGGACTGTCGTAACTGGTTTGCTTGTGCCGGTTATTGTTGATATTTTATGGGGTTGCTCTAAAATGACGATAGGATGAGTTGAAGCTCATCCGGCCTGTACCTTGAAAAGCGAATAATCGTTGTTTTTGCATCCTGAAAAGAGGAGAAAACAACTATGAAAAAAAGAGTCTATACATTGTACCGCGTTTCAACTCTGGGACAGGTCGATAAAGACGATATCCCCATGCAGAAGGAAGCCTGCCGTGCATTTGCAAAGGAGCAGGGCTGGGAGATTGTCAAGGAGTTCTCTGAGAAAGGCGTCTCCGGTTTCAAGAAATCGGCCAAGGGACGGGATCAGTTGCAGCAGATTCAACAGGCAGCAGTGGCAAGGGAATTTGATGTGCTTCTGGTCTTTATGTTTGACCGCCTGGGCCGCCGAGACGATGAGACCCCCTTTATCGTTGAGTGGTTTGTCAAGCAGGGCGTTGAGGTGTGGAGCACCCAGGAAGGCCAGCAGCGGTTCGATACCCATGTGGACAAGCTGATGAACTACATCCGGTACTGGCAGGCATCGGGAGAAAGCATCAAGACCTCCGTCCGAACTAGGACCCGGATGGAGCAGCTGACCGCAGAAGGTCTGTATACCGGCGGCATAGCTGCCTATGGCTACCGTCTTGTCAAGCGTGGAAGGATCAATAAACGGAACCACGAGGTGTATGATCTGGAAATCGACGAGAAGGAAGCTGAGGTTGTCCGGCTGATTTTCCAGAAGTATGTATATGAAGGATATGGTGCAAGGCGAATCTGCAACTATCTGTGCGAACACAACATCATGGGCCGCAATGGCAAGAACATTCCGAATGTGAGCATTGTTCGGATGATTCAAAACAAAAGCTACACTGGATACCTTATCAATGGCAATGTGGAAACTGCCTGCCCGGAACTGCAAATCATTGATCCTGATCTGTTCGAGCGGGCGCAGGAAGCGCGTCATGCCCGGAAGCGGGAAAGAGGCGCAAATCCCCTCAGCTACAGTTCCCAGGCACTTTTGTGTGGTATTGTCTTCTGCGCTCACTGCGGAAACCGGTTGAGTCTTGCCAGCGGTGTCCGGAAGCGCATCCGCGCCGATGGTACTGTGACGAGGGAAAAGCGCATCCGGTACAGCTGCAACTATAATGTCCGCCATCCTGGTCAGTGTGATGGCCAGTCTGGCTACGGTGTGATTACGCTGGACAACATTGTTGAGAGTGTTGTTCGGATGAAGTTCGCAGAAATCCGGGAATGCTCCAAAAGAAAACTCCTGGAGGAAATGCGAGGCAAAGAGCAGGAGCGGGTCAAACAAGAAATAGATCGTCTTGAAAAAGAGCTGGAAACCAAACGCCAGGAGCAGGATATACTAAAAGCAGAGACCATTCTGGTTATCCAGGGCAAGAGTGCTTTGGACCGCGATACCCTGGCTGAGATGATGGCAGAAACCAAAACCGCCGTCATCAAGGCAGGGGAGGACCTCCAAAAAGCAAAGGCCGAAGAGAAAGCATTACAGGAAGCAACAAAAAAATGAAGAGAGACTGTGACGATTTGTTCACTTGGGCCAATGCCTACGATGGCGCAAATTTTAATGAGCGCCAGGCAATCCTGCATCAGTTCATCAAGCAAGTTCGGGTCGGTCGAAACTATGAGGTCGAGATCGTTCTGAATGTATCGCTGGAGGAATTTGAGGAATTTAAAGCCCATTCCATGGCCAACAGCACCAGAAAACGGGCACAAAAGAACCTTAAACAAGCCCCTCAAAAGCCCCTCACTGACTCGAAAAAGAGTATTGTCACATTAGACGAAGACAACGGGCTATCTTTGGACCTTTTGCCCAATATTGTGGCTCACGCTTCGATATCCTATGGCGGCTAATTTGTCTGGCAAAAACGCAAAAAATAAGCCGCAGCGCCAAAAAACGCTGCGGCAATTTGGTGGACCTAATCGGGATCGAACCGACGACCTTACGGATGCGAACCGTACGCTCTCCCAGCTGAGCTATAGGCCCATAAATTTAACACTTTGATCGAATGGGGTACCAAATGAGATACGGGCCCAAAAAGGTGTGGAGCATTTACAGTTCAAATGCTCTCCCAGACTGAGCTATAGGCCCATAATTAAGCCCCCATCAACAGATGGGCAAGAATTTGAGATACAGGCCATCAGAGCGGGGGGCTGATTCAAGAATCGAATGCACTCCCAGCTGAGCTATAGGCCCATATTCCGCCGGGATACAGCCAAAGATGGCAGGCGCCCGGCGACTTTTTCAGTATACTGCTTTTTGGTGAGAGTGTCAAGTCCATTCTGCCGGGATCTGGAAATGGACATTTTCCATGCCAGGCACACAGCTCAGCTCGGCGGCGAGCTCCATCCAGAGCCGGCGGGCGGCGTGGAGGGCGTCTTCCGGGGTGACCGACCGCAGGGCAGGGGAAGGGGTAAACCCATCCTGCTGCGGCAGGGTGAGGCAGGCCGTTGTGCCGGGGCCGTCGGGGCGGGGGGACAGTTCCAGCGTCCACCCGGTCAGACGGCAGTAGGCATGGCAGAGCAAAAGGCCGCTCTTGGTGGTACCCAGAAAGCGGCTGCGATTGTTCTGCTGGCTGCGGAGGCTGCCGTCCGGCAGGCCGCAGCCGTCGTCTGTAATGGTAAGAAAGGCGCCGCCTTCGGGGCGGGCCCGCAGGGACAAGGTAATATGCCCCCCCTCCGGGGTGCAGGCCCGCAGGGCATTGGAGAGCAGCTGCAGGCAGATGGCAGACAGATAGCCGGTGTCGGCGGTCACATACAGCTCAGTGAGGCCGCCGCAGTCCAGCTCCAGCTGTGTGTGGAGGGTCTGACGGATGGTGTCCTGCTCGGCGCAGAGGGTCCGGGCAAAGGCGCACAGCTCCACCGGCTCCCAACGGGGCTGCTCGGCCTGCTGGGCACAGCGAAGCAGGGCAGAGAGGATGGTGAGATTCCGGTCCAGCCGGCCCGCTGCCGTCCCAAGGTCATCCAGGGACTGGCGCAGTTCCCGGGAATCTGCATCCTCCTTGTCCGCAACAAGGTGCGCCATGTACCGCTGGCATAGTTCGATCATTTCAAGGGAGCGCTGGCATTCGCTCTCAAAGGCGTGGACAGGAAGCAGTGCAAACAGATCATCCTTCCTGTCATCGACGGGGGATTCGGTGGATTTATATGGGCAGAAGCTCTCGTTCATCGACCTGCGGCTCTCCTTCCGATGGGGGCTGCTGGGCCAGATCCTGCGCCGGCAGGAGCAGCTCGTCCCTGACTACATAGATGAATCTGCCTGTGGTGAGATGTGCACTCCTGGAGTGATGCCGCCGCTTGAAAGCCTGCCAGGCAGGCCGGTTCAAGTTCTCCAAATGTTCGATCAGGCGCCGGATGCCGCTGTCCACCGCCGCGACCGTCACGCTGTGCCGCTCGCCCACAGGCAGCAGCACATCTTTGCGGACCGCAAAATGAGGCTCGCACCGCAAAGCGAGCTCAACGCATTCCCGCAAATACTGGGCACCCAGGGTGCCTGGATGCTCGCCCCACTGGAGCAAAAGCTGGATCAGGGCAGCGTCGCTGTCGTTCTGGTCGGCCTGGGCCCGAAGCATGGAGTCCAGGTCATACAGCAGGCTGTTCAAGCCCGTCATCTGCATCCTGCGGACCTGGGCCGCCTGGCGGCAGGCCGGTTCTTCATCCCGTATGACGCTGCGCAGTTCGTCTACGCTGCAGGTGGGGACCAGCAGCAGCCAGGGGCGGAATTTTGGGTCCAGCTGGCGCAGCCGGCTGCAAAACTCCGGCCCGTCCATATCGGACATGGCATTGTCCAGCAGAACCGCCCGGTAGGGAAACCCTCCGCGCAGGGCAGCCAGCAGGTCTTCTCCCGACTGATAGACATCACAGCGAAACGCATCGTGATCCAGGCAGCCAATGTAGTTCTGGCAGATCCGGAAAAACCGCGGGTCATAGCTGGCGATGGCGATCCAGAGACATCCTGCTGAAGCCAGATCATTCACAGAGGACCCCGCCCTTTCCGTTCACCCGTACCCCTGCGGGGCAGCATTCCGCCACCACATCCCGCCAGATTTCCGGCTGGACGCAGTTTTCATACAGGTACCGCAAGATGGAATAACAGTATTGCGGCGGCGCATCCAGGACCAGACTGTCGCTGCAGGCTGTGTCCCCGGTCCGGGATAAAGTCAGGCGGCAGGCGCCGCCCGCCTCATCCATCGCATAGGTCAGCAGATAAGGCCGCTGCAGCATCTCGATGGCAGAAAATGTTCTGGTCAATGGTGCATATGGTTTCATGGTTCATATTCTCCTCCTGCAAATACCCATTAGGATCGACCGCCCCGGACTGGCCGCGCGAAGCTACAACCCTATTTTAATAGGACACCCGCCCTGATGCAATGATAAAAAAGCGGCAAAAAGTGTCGGCGGGTGACAAATCCTGCAAAAGGAAAATCTAAGCTTAGCATACCGCGGAATCCGCCGGGGCGCAAGAGGTTTTGTGAAATTTGCGCACCGCCCAGCCTGCGGGCGGGGGAAAGCAGGGGAAATATGCGCGGCATTCACAGATTGTTTTCTTTTTCGATACAGACAAACTGTTTTTTTCGTGTAAAATAAAAGCATCTGATTGCATCCAAAAACAAAATACGATATAATACAACTGTATGCAAACATATAATACTGTTGGCTGTCAAACAATGATTGAGTGAAAAGCCCGTTTTCCCGGGCATTCATTGCAGGAGGATCAAAACTTGAGAGTTGGTCTTGATATCGGCAGCACGACCATCAAGTGTGCCGTGCTGGATGAACAGGAAAACCTGCTGTATTCGACGTATGAGCGTCATTACAGCCATATTTTGGAAAAGGCGCAGGAGCTTCTGCGCCGCATTGACAACGACTATCTTCACGGGGCAAAGGCCCTGCTGAGCATTTCCGGCTCGGCAGGCATGGGCCTGGCCGACAGCTGCGGCGTGCCTTTTGTGCAGGAGGTTTTCTCCACTCGGGTGGCGGTCAAGCGGTTTGTCCCTGAAACCGACTGCGTCATCGAGCTGGGCGGTGAGGACGCCAAGATTCTGTTCCTCACCGGCGGCACCGAAGTGCGGATGAACGGCAGCTGTGCCGGCGGCACCGGCGCCTTTATCGACCAGATGGCGACGCTGCTGAAGATGAGCGCCGACGAGATGAACAAGGCCGCCGAAAAGGCCCAGCGTACATATACCATCGCATCCCGGTGCGGCGTCTTTGCCAAGAGCGACGTCCAGCCCCTGATCAACCAGGGCGCCCGGGCAGAGGATATTGCCGCCAGTATTTACAAGGCTGTGGTGAGCCAGACCATCGCCGGCCTGGCCCAGGGCCGGCCCATCAAGGGCAACATCCTGTATCTGGGCGGGCCTCTGACCTTCAGCTCGGTGCTGCGCAAGAGCTTTGACGAGGCCCTGGGCGTCACCGGCACTTGCCCCGAAAACAGCCTGCTGTATGTGGCCCTGGGCGCCGCCCTCTACGCCGACAAGGAGTTCAACCTGTCGGAGGTGGCCGAGGCCCTGGACCGCTACGCCGCCACCGCCACTTATGCCAGCGAACCGCCCCTCTTTGCCAATAAAGAGGAGTACGAGGCCTTCCACGCCCGGCACATGTCCCACAGCGTGCCCTGCGTGCCCTTCGGGGCCCAGTGCGGCCCGGTGCACATCGGCATCGACTCGGGCTCTACCACCGTCAAACTGGTGGTGGTGGACGAGCAGTGCCGCATCCTTTACACCAACTACCAGCCCAACCTGGGCAACCCGCTGCCCCTGATCCGGGAGCAGCTGCTGAAAATCTACAAGGCCCATCCCGGCCTGCAAGTGGCCAGCGTCACCACTACCGGCTACGGCGAAGACCTGGTGAAGAACGCCTTCCGCTGTGACTACGGCCTGGTGGAGACGGTGGCCCACTTCACCGCCGCCAAATACTTCATGCCCGACGTGGACTTCATCATCGACATCGGCGGCCAGGACATGAAGTGCTTCAAGATCGAGGACGGCGCCATCAGCAACATCTTCCTGAACGAGGCCTGTTCTTCGGGCTGCGGCAGCTTCCTCCAGACCTTCGCCCAGGCCCTGGGCTATGATGTGAAGGAGTTTGCCGCCCTGGGTCTGTTTGCAGACCGCCCGGTGGACCTGGGCAGCCGCTGCACCGTCTTTATGAACAGCTCGGTCAAGCAGGCCCAGAAGGACGGCGCCAGCATCCAGAACATCAGCGCCGGCCTGTCCATCAGCGTGGTCAAGAACGCCCTGTATAAAGTCATCCGTGCTTCCAGCCCCGAGGAGCTGGGCCGGAAGATCGTGGTCCAGGGCGGTACCTTCTACAATGAGGCCGTTCTGCGTGCCTTTGAGAAGGAGATGGGGGTGGAGGTCATCCGCCCCGACATCGCCGGCCTGATGGGCGCTTACGGTGCGGCCCTGTTTGGCATGCGCCGCAGCAAGAAGGCGGGCCAGACCCAGTCCTCCATGATGGGCCAGGCAGAGCTGGAAGCCTTCACCCAGAACGTGGTCAGCGTCAAGTGCGGCGCCTGCGGCAACCACTGCCAGCTCACCGTCAACACCTTCGCCGATGGCCGCAAGTACATTTCGGGCAACCGCTGCGACAAGCCCATCACCGGCAAGAGCGAGGACAATTCCCTCAACCTCTACGCCTACAAGCAGGAATTGCTGGCCGCGTATAAGCCGGTGCCCGGCAAGCGCGGTTCCATCGGCATCCCCCTGTGCCTGAACTTCTACGAGCTGCTGCCGTTCTGGCACGCCTTCTGGACCAAACTGGGCTTTGCGGTCCACGTCAGCCCGGTGTCCAGCCGCGGGCTGTACCTGGCCGGCCAGGCCACCATCCCCAGCGACACCGCCTGCTTCCCGGCCAAGCTGAGCCACGGCCACATCAAGGCCCTGTCGGCCATGCAGCTGGACGCCATCTTCTACCCCTGCCTGACCTACAACATCGACGAGGGCCTGGGGGACAACCACTACAACTGCCCTGTGGTGGCCTATTATCCCGAAGTGCTGCTGGGCAACTGCCCCGAGCTGGAGGGCAAGAAGTTCATCTGCGACTATGTGGGCATTCATCGCCCCAAGGACTTTGTGCATAAGATGGCCAAAGAAGTGCTGCCCAAGTACTTCGGCGGCATCTCCCAGAAAGAGGTCCAGGCAGCCGCTGATGCAGCCTACGCCGAGTATGAGAGCCACATGGCCAAGATCCGCGCCAAGGGCGGGGAGATCATCGACGAGGCCCGCCGCCAGGGCAAGCGGATCATCGTGCTGGCCGGCCGTCCCTACCATGTGGACCCCGAGGTCAACCACGGCATCGACCGCCTGATCGTCCGCCATGGCGCCGCCGTCATCACCGAGGACAGCATTTCCAACCGGGTGGAGAAATTCCCCACCAGCGTCCTGAACCAGTGGACCTACCACAGCCGCCTGTATGCAGCCGCCAAATACTGCACCACCCAGCCGGATATGGACCTGGTGCAGCTGGTGTCCTTCGGCTGCGGCGTGGACGCCATCACCACCGATGAGACCCGGGAGATTCTGCAGGCTGGGGGCAAGCTGTACACCCAGCTGAAGATCGACGAGATTACCAACCTTGGCGCGGTGAATATCCGCCTGCGCAGCCTGTTTGCCGCTCTGGACGAGCGGGATGAGCTGGCCCGGGAAAAAGCCGCTGAAGCCGAGGCAGAACATTCCGCACCGGCCCCGGCCGCTGCGGCCCGCTGAACATAGGAGGCAACCGTGGAATACCAATATCCCAAATTCACCAAGGAGATGAAGGAAACCCACACCATCCTCATCCCCAACATGGCGGTGACCCAGTTCCGGCTGCTGAAGTACGCGCTCCAGCACGAGGGATACAAATGTGAGATCCTGGGCAACTGCGGCAGCGCCGTGGCCCAGCTGGGTCTGAAATATGTGCACAACGACACCTGCTACCCGGCGCTGCTGGTCATCGGCCAGTTCATCGACGCCCTGAACAGCGGTAAGTATGATCTGGACCACACGGCCCTGCTGATCACCCAGACCGGCGGCGGCTGCCGCGCGTCCAACTACATCCACCTGCTGCGGAAAGCCCTGGTCAAGGCCGGCTACCCCCAGATCCCGGTGGCCAGCCTGAACTTCTCGGGCCTGGAAAAGGACAGCGGCTTCCAGATGGATCTGCCCCTGCTGCGCCAGGCCGTGGCCTGCATCTTCTACGGCGATATGCTGTGCGCCCTGCGCAACCAGGTGGCGCCCTACGAGGATGTGCCGGGCCAGGCAGACCGGCTGGTGGACACCTGGGTGGCCCGGCTGGGCCGGGCCCTGCTGGCCGGCAAGGGCTACCGCGCCCATGAGATGAAGCACACCTTCCCCTTCATTGCCAAGGAGTTTGCGGCCATCCCGGTGACCCGGGTGCCCAAGGTCAAGGTGGGCGTCGTGGGCGAGATCTACGTCAAATACAGCCCCCTGGGCAACAACGACCTGCAGAAGTTCCTGGAGTCGGAGGGGTGCGAAGTCAACTTCCCCGGCCTGATGGGCTTCTGCCAGTACTGCATCTTCAACATGGGCGAGGACCACGTCCTCTACGGCGGCAAGCTGGCCACCAAGTTCACCGCTGACCGTCTGCTGGACTGGCTGGACGGCATCGAGCGCTCGATGCTGAAGGCCACCGCCGACGCCGGCTTCTACGCCCCCGGCCCCTTCAAGGAGCTGATCCACAAGCCCCAGGGCGTCATCTCCCTGGGCGCCAAGATGGGCGAGGGCTGGCTGCTGACCGCCGAGATGATCGAGCTGGTCCAGGGCGGCTATCCCAACATTGTCTGCGCCCAGCCCTTCGGCTGCCTGCCCAACCACATTGTGGGCAAGGGCATGGTGAACAAGATCCGGGCCCTCTACCCGGTGGCCAACATCACCCCCATCGACTATGACCCCAGCGCCACCAAGGTCAACCAGGAGAACCGCATCAAGCTGATGCTGGCTGTGGCCAAGGAGCGGCTGGACCATCCCGCCCTTGCAGCCCCCCTCACCGCTGAGGAAATTGCAGGCGGCGCCCCCACCGTGGGCAGCCACCCCCTGACCGTCTGATGGTCTTTCAGTAAAACAAACAAAGCCCCGCACAGCTCCAAGGCTGCGCGGGGCTTTTTGCTGCCGGTTTGATCTGCCGGCAAAAGAAAGGAGAGTCAGACCGGCCCTATGGCAGAGGCCGGCTGTTCAGTGATTACAGATGGACATGGCGGGGGGTGCCGTTGACGTAAATGGGGGTCAGCTCGTCCAGAATCAGGGGACGGGCATACTCCTCAAAGGCCTCGGTGACGTGCATCCCGTCGGGAGCGATCCAGTCCAGAGGTACCTTCTTTTCCAGGTTGGCCACCTGCTGGACATCCACCGACTCGGTGATGCACTGGTAGGGGTAGCCGCTGAGCCGCTTGAGGGCGATCATCCGGCCGCTCTCTCCGGCAAAGGCTGCAGATGCGGCAGCGCCGCCCACTGCATAGGCCTCGGTGACGTCGGTGCGGCTGGCCAGATGGCTGGCGCAACGCTGGAGGGTGGAGAATTCAATGGCGCGGCTCTTGCAGCCCAGGTGGGTGTGGATCAGCTCGGACAGATACCGGCTGGTGCCGCTGAGGATGGCCTTGTGGCCAAAGGCGTCCAGCTGGCCTGCAGTGGACACCAGGTCGCACAGATAGGTGCCGTCGGCGGTGCGGACGCCCTCGCTGGCGGCGATGATGACATTGGACTTCCGGCTCTGGAGCTCGTCCACCCGGGCCAGGAACCTGTCCTGATCGAAGGGGACTTCGGGCAGCAGAATCAGGTCAGGGCCATCGCAGTCCTCGCCGGCGGCCAGGCAGGCGGCGCCGGCCAGCCAGCCGGCGTGGCGGCCCATGATCTCGGCCACCGTGACGCTGCGGATATCATACACCGAGGAGTCACGGATGACTTCCTTCAGGATGGTGGCGATGTACTTGGCGGCAGAGCCGTAGCCGGGGGTGTGATCGGTGAGGCACAGGTCATTGTCGATGGTTTTGGGAACGCCGATGAACCGGATGCTGCTGCCCACCCGCTGGCCATAGCGGCTGAGCTTGGCGATGGTGTCCATCGAGTCGTTGCCGCCAATGTAGAAGACAGCGGCGATGTCGTACTTGTCAAAGAGGGTAAACAGCTGCACAAAGGGCACACTGTCCTGATCGGGGTCGGGCAGCTTATAGCGGCAGCTGCCCAGGAAGCTGGAGGGGGTCCGCTTCAGCAGCTCAATGCTCATCCGGTCATCCAGCACGATGTCCAAATCCACGATTTCTTCTTTCAGCAGGCCCTCAATGCCGTACTTCATGCCGTAAACCTTGCCGGCCCCGAGGCTCCGGGCGGTCTTGTAGACACCGGCAAGGCTGGAATTGATGACGGCGGTGGGGCCGCCGGATTGGCCGACGATCACGTTCTTGCTCATAATTAGCTCCTTCTTATCAGGGTGGTTGGATGATGGGGGCGGGCCCTGCACTGCGCCGCCGCAAACGGTGGATTGGATACCGCCAAAACCCACGCAAAATCAGTTGCAAACGTGACAAACTTGACGCAGGCTGCCGGATTTTGATCCTGATTCTATTGTAGCCGTTTTATGCGTTGTATGCAAGGCCCAATCGGTTGCAGAGACAAAAAATTTATGATAGAATCAATACATTCCTACTTTGGAGCAGGAAACGGATGCCCGGCGGCGGTGTGAGGCCGCCCGGGCCATGGCCGGAAAGGGGGACAGGAGGCGCCGGCGCAAGCGGCGCCCCTGACAGACAAATGGGTATTTCACATGAATACGACCGCGCATACCGCCGGACGCGGCAGCGGGGCAAATATACAAAACTGAAAATTGCAGGCAGCGTGGCAGCCATCCTGGTGCTGTCCCTGGGGATCACAGCGATCCTGGAGACCGCCCAGCGGGAGAACAACCCCGCTGATTCCGAGATCCTGTCCAGCGGCACGGTGGAGGGGATTCTCGCCCCCCTGCCCATGCAGCCGGGGGAGGCCGGCAGCACCGCCGGCAGCGGCCTGGTGGTCCAGTTTGGCCCCACCCGCCAGAGCGCCGGCAGCTACATCGTCAAAGCCTATGACAGCAGCGTCATCCGCCAGCCGGCGGTGGGCCAGGTGGACCTGAGCTATTTTGCCGACGCCGCCTTCCTGGGGGACAGCCTGACCGAGGGCTTCACCGACTATGACATCAACCTGTCGGGGGCCCTGATCTGCGGCTATGTGGGGGTGGGCCCCGATGCCATCGTCAACCGCATGACAGTGAGCCACATGACCCGTGGGGATGAGGTGGCCCTGGACGTGCTGGCAGCAGCCCAGCCCAAAAAGCTGTATATCCTGCTGGGCACCAACACCCTCACCACCGCAGGGGCCGAGGACAAGTTCCTGAACTACTACAGCGCCATGCTGGACACCCTGCGGGAAACCCTGGGGGAGGACTGCCTGATCTATGTCCAGTCCATTCCGCCGGTGCGGCCCGAGGCGGCGGCCCAGCGCCCCGGCCTGGCCAGCGACAATCTGCGGGCCGTCAATGAAAAGCTGGCGGCCCTGGCCGACAGCAAGGGCTGCGTCTATCTGGACCTGTGGGAGGCTCTGGCCGACGGCGAGGGCAACCTGAAAGAGGTCTGCGCCGCCCCCGACGGGATCCACCTGACGGCGGGCAACGGCTACGGGGCCTGGGTCAATTACCTGCGGTCCCACACTGTCTATGCCGCCGACAATCCCTGGACCGCCGGCAGCGCCTACGCAAAATAAAGGATAGCATCCCGGATGCCCGCCTGGTTTTGAACCCGGCGGGCATTTTTTGCGCCCGGGCATAAAAACACCGGGCTCCCTCGGTGGAGAAGAGTCCGGTGGAAAGGATTCAGATTACTTGTTGCGGCTGCGGGCCTTCATCCGCTGCTCGTGGTTCAGGATCTGCTTGCGGATGCGCAGGCTCTTGGGGGTGACCTCCAGCAGCTCGTCGGGTGCCAGGAATTCCAGGCAGCCCTCCAGGCTCAGCCGGCTGATGGGAACCAGGCGCAGGGCATCATCCGAGCCGGAAGCACGGGTGTTGGTCAGGTGCTTGGTCTTGCAGACGTTGACGTCCACATCCTCGCCGGTGGGGGTGTAGCCAATGACCATGCCCTCGTAGACCTTTTCGCCAGGTCCGATCAGCAGGGTGCCGCGCTGCTGGGCGTTGAACAGGCCATAGGTCACCGACTCGCCGGTCTCAAAGCTGACCAGAGAACCGGTGGAGCGGTTGGGGATCATGCCGGCCCACTGATCGTAGCCGTCGAAGATCTGATTGATGACGCCCTCGCCGTGGGTATCGGTCAGGAACTGGTTGCGGTAGCCGAACAGGCCGCGGCTGGGCATGCGGAACACCAGACGGACCCGGCTGTCGCCCAGGGGATCCATCTGCTGCAGGACAGCCTTGCGCTGGCCCAGGCCGGTCATGACAGCGCCCTGGTACTGGGTGGGCACATCGATGACCACCTGCTCCATGGGCTCGTAGGTCTTGCCGTCGATGACCTTGGTCAGAACGTGCGGGGGAGAGACCTGCAGCTCATAGCCTTCCCGGCGCATGGTCTCGATCAGGATGGACAGGTGCATCTCGCCGCGGCCCATGACACGGAAGGAATCGGTGGTGGCGGAATCCTCCACCTTCAGAGCCACGTCCTTCAGCAGCTCACGCTGCAGACGGTCCCGGATCTGGCGGCTGGTGACATACTTGCCCTCGCGGCCGGCCAGGGGGCTGTCGTTGACCGAGAAGGTCATCTCGACGGTGGGATCATTGATCTTGACGAAGGGCAGGGGCTCCACCTTGGAGGGATCGCACAGGGTGTTGCCGATGGTGACGTCGGGCAGGCCCGAGAAAGCCACGATATCGCCTGCGGTGATGTTGTCGCAGGGGACACGGCCGTTGGCCTGGAAGTCGTACAGCTTGGTCAGACGGCCCTTCATGTTGACGGAAGGATCGTGCCAGTCGCAGACCACCACTTCCTCACCCACGCGGCAGGTGCCGTTCTGGATGCGGCCGATGCCGATGCGGCCCACGAACTCGTTGTAGTCGATGGAGGACACCAGCATCTGGAAGGGAGCGTCAGGGTCGCCCTCGGGAGGACGGATGGTGCTCAGCAGGGTGTCGAACAGGGGGATCAGATCGGTGCCGGGGACATCGGGGTCCAGGCTGGCGGTGCCGGCGCGGCCGCAGCAGTAGAGGATGGGGCAGTCCAGCTGCTCATCCGAAGCGCCCAGGTCCATCAGCAGGTACAGGACCTCGTCCACGACCTCCTTGATGCGGGCGTCGGGGCGGTCGATCTTGTTGATGGCCACCACCAGGCTCAGGTTCTGCTGCAGAG
Source organism: uncultured Faecalibacterium sp. (assembly GCA_944386015.1). Taxonomy (GTDB): domain Bacteria; phylum Bacillota; class Clostridia; order Oscillospirales; family Ruminococcaceae; genus Faecalibacterium. The sequence goes on along the minus strand of CALWZK010000018.1, from coordinate 24,079 downwards.
CCTTCTGCAGCACGAAACGGGTCTGGGGCATGCAGCCCTCGGCAGCATCCACCAGCAGCAGAACGCCGTTGACCATCTTCAGAACGCGCTCCACCTCGCCGCCGAAGTCGGCGTGGCCCGGGGTGTCGACGATGTTGATCTTGACGCCCTTGTAGTTGCAGGAGCAGTTCTTGGCCAGGATGGTGATGCCGCGCTCACGCTCGATGGCACCGCTGTCCATGATGCGCTCGGCCACAACCTGGTTGTCGCGGAAAGCACCGCTCTGGCGAAGCATGGCATCCACCAGGGTGGTCTTGCCATGGTCGACGTGAGCGATGATGGCCACGTTGCGCAAATCGTTACGAATCATAAAATCAAACCTCTCTATTTTGCATCGCAATATGCCGTCGGGGCTTCCGGTTCCGGGAACTGCGCCGGCTAAACTGCCGCTGCAGGCCGGGCCCTTCCGCCCCTCCGAAGGTGACGAAATAGCTTCAACCATATAAGTTTAAAACATAGGAAGGACTTTGTCAAGATTATCTAAAATAATCTTCGTGGTTTCGGCGAATTGACGGAAACCGGGGCGGATTTTGGGCGGAAAGGAAAGTCTCTTTTGTGGTACAATACCAGTAGAATCCCACAAAAAATGCAAACCCGGTCCTTCGGGACGGGATGGAGGTAGATACAATGAAGCTCACATTTTTAGGTGCAAACCATGAAGTGACCGGCAGCTGCACCCTGCTGGAGACAGGTGGGCTGCATTTTCTGATTGACTGCGGCATGGAGCAGGGGAAGAACGTCTATGAAAACCAGCCTCTGCCGCTGGAGCCGGGGCAGATTGACGCCGTGCTGCTGACCCATGCCCACATCGACCACAGCGGGCACCTGCCCCTGCTGGCCAAACAGGGCTACCGGGGCAAGATTTATGCCACCCGGCCCACCTGCCGGCTCTGTGATATTATGCTGCGGGACTCCGCCCATATCCAGGAGTCGGAGGCCGAGTGGAAAACCCGGAAAAACACCCGCGCCGGCCTGCCGCCGGTGGAGCCCGATTACACCGTCCAGGACGCCGAGGAGGCGGTCCGGCTGTTCGAGGGTGTGGACTACAACAAAAAGGTGGAGATCGGCCCGGGGGTGACGGTCCGGTTCACCGATGTGGGCCACCTGCTGGGCTCCGCCAGCATCGAGATCTGGGTCACCGAAGGGGAAAAGACCACCAAGCTGGTGTTCTCGGGGGATATCGGCAACCTGAACCAGGCCATCCTGCGGGATCCCACCTATCTGACCGAGGCCGACTATGTGGTGATGGAGTCCACCTACGGCGACCGGAGCCACCCGCCCCGCCCCGACTATATCCAGCAGCTGGTGGACATCCTGCAGCGGACCTTTGACCGGGGCGGCAACGTGGTGATCCCCAGCTTTGCGGTGGGCCGCACCCAGGAGCTGCTCTACTTCATGCGGGAGATCAAGGAGAAAAAGCTGGTGACCGGCCACGGGAATTTCCCGGTGTACATCGACAGCCCTCTGGCCATCGAGGCCACCCGCATCTTCCAGGATACCGACGCCAGCTGCTTTGACGACGAGACCCGGACCCTGCTGGCGGAAGGGATTGACCCCATCAGCTTCCCGGGGTTGCGGGTCAGCGTCACCAGCGACGAATCCCGGGCGATTAACACCGACCTGACCCCCAAGGTCATCATCTCGGCCAGCGGCATGTGCGACGCGGGCCGCATCCGCCACCACCTGAAGCACAACCTGTGGCGGAAGGAGTGCACCATCCTGTTCGTGGGCTACCAGGCTGTGGGTACCCTGGGCCGGGCCCTGATCGAGGGCATCGACGGGGTCAAGCTGTTCGGCGAGGAGATCGAGGTCCAGGCCGAGATCGCCCAGATCGGCGGCATGTCAGGCCATGCAGACCGGGAGGGCCTGCTCCAGTGGATCGGCTCCTTTGACCCCAAACCCCGGCGGGTGTTTGTGAACCACGGCGATGATGCAGTGGAGGACGCCTTTGTCAGCACCCTCCAGAGCCTGGGCTATACCGCCTGCGCCCCCTACAACGGGGCCCAGTGGGCCCTGGGCGCCGACGGCGCCGTCTGCCTGTCCGAGGGCAGCCGGGAGCGGGCCACAGCCAAAGCGGCAGCCCCCACCCTCAGCCGGGCCGCAGCGGTGTTCCAGCGGCTGGTCAGCGCCGGCCGCCGCCTGATGCGGGTCATCGAGCACAACGAGGGCGGCGCCAACAAGGACCTGGCCAAGTTTGCCGACCAGATCAACGCCCTGTGCGACAAGTGGGACCGCTGACGTGCGTCCTGTATTCCTACAGGCACAACGCAGCCCGGCAGGCCGGTGAAGGCCCGCCGGGCTTTTTGCGTATTCAGGGATGGGTCAGCTCGTCCAGGTTTTGGGTGTAGCAGGGCAGGCAGTGCTCCATAAACCAGTCTGCCTCGGGGCAGTGCATGTCGGCCAGGGCCATCCGCTGCTGGGCCAGGGCGGCGTCAAATTCGTGGTTGCCGCTGCGCACCTCCTCGGTGCACTTGATGAGGGCCGACAGCCGGTCGGCCGCCTTCAGCAGCTTCCGCTCAGGGGCGGTGAGCAGGTCCCCGGTGATGTAGGGGGTGATCTCCTCTTCCAGTTCCGGGGGCAGCATCGAGGCCATGGCCGAGGCGCTCTCCCGCTCGATGGCCTTGTAGGCGTCCCGCAGGGTGGCGTTGCGGTACTTCACCGGGGTGGGCATATCCCCGGTGATGATCTCGGGGGCGTCGTGGTAGAGGGCGGCCACCGTCACCGTCTTGGGGCGGCAGGGGGTGCCGGTGTACCGCCGGGCAATCAGGCAGAGGGTGTGGGCCAGCAGCGCGGTGCCGCAGGTGTGCTCGCTGAGGGTTTCGGCCCGGAGCGAGTGCATCAGGCTCCACCGGGTGATGTACTTCATCCGGGCCAGCAGGGCGTTGAAGGGGTAAAGCATGAAAGAACCTCCCGGCCGGCGGCACGGTGCGCCGCCGTTTTTTGCTACCAAAATACCTTTCTCCGGGCCGCTTGTCAAGGCTGCGGCCAAAGTTCGCCCTTTTCTTGCCCGGGCAATCATGCTATACTATCCGGTGAAAACCGCCCGAAAAAGGCGGCATCCTGCGGCAATATATTCTGCGGAGAAAAGAGGAACACTATGGATTTTCTGCACCCATCCCGACGCCCCATGCTGGGGCGCCAGCGGGACCGCTTCTGGCTGACGGTGGGGCTGTGCGCCCTGACGGCGGCGCTGATCTTCCTGCCCTTCCAGATTGTGGACGGCGGTTTCTTCCACTATGCGGGAGACTTCAACGGCCAGCAGATCGGCTTTTACCACTATATGAACGGCTTTGTGAAGGGCCAGGGCTATCCTGACGGCCTGGCCTCGGTCAACGGCCAGCGGCTGCCCACCAACACCTTTTCCTGGGCCACCGACCTGGGCAGCGGGGTCATGAATGCCTATTCCTTCTATCTGTACGGCTCGCCCTTCTTCTGGCTGTCCACCCTGTTTCCCCAGAGCTGGATTCCTTATCTGATGTGCCCGCTGCTGGTGCTGAAGTTTGCAGTGGCGGGGGGCGGCGCCTACCTGTATCTCCGCCGCTATGTCCGGAACCTGGACTACGCGGTGATCGGCGCCTGCCTGTACACTTTCTCAGGCTTCGGCGTCTACAACATTTTCTTCAACCACTTCATTGATGTGCTGGCCCTGTTCCCCTGGATGCTGTGGGCCCTGGACGAGTGCATCTACAACCGCCGGCGGGGGCTGTTTGCCTTCTTCGTGGCGGTGAACCTGCTGAACAACTACTTCTTCTTTGTGGGGCAGGTGGTCTTCCTTTTCATCTATTTCATCTGCAAGGTGACCGCCGGGGAGATCAAGCTGAACCTGAAACTCTTCGGCACCCTGGCCTTTGAGAGCCTGCTGGGTGTGGCCATGGGCTGCCTGCTGGTGTGGCCGGCCTTCCTGTCCCTGCTGCAGAACCCGCGCACCGTGGATCTGTCCTCGGGCTGGGGCTTTTTGACCTACTCCAAGGTGCAGCAGTACCTGGCCATCCTGTTCAGCTGGCTGCTGCCGCCGGATTCCCCCTATATCGTCTCCATCTGGTCCGAGGGCACCATCAAATGGACCAGCATGACCGCCTACCTGCCCCTGTGCAGCCTGGCAGGGGTGCTGGCCTACTGGCGGGCCCGCAAGTGGGACAGCCGGAAGCGGATCATTGCGGTCTGCGCCGTCTGCGCCCTGGTGCCCGTCCTGAACAGTGCCTTTTACGCCTTCAATTCCAGCTACTATGCCCGGTGGTACTATATGCCGGTGCTGATTCTGGCCGCCATGACCATCAACGCCTGGGAGGACCAAACGGCGGAGCTGGAGCGCCCCATCGGGACGGTGGCCTGGCTGATGATGGTGACCCTGGTCTTTGCCCTGGTGCCGGTGAATGACGGCGATGAGGGCTGGAGCCTGGGGGTATTGGAAAATTCCGGCCAGTATCTGGCGGTGCTGGGCTTTGGCCTGGTGGGCCTGGTGGTGTACCGCTGGCTGGTGCAGAACCGGCGGGATGAAGGGCGGTTCCGCCAGCGGATGCTGGCTGCGGTGCTGGCCTTCAGCTGCCTGTTCGGCTGCGTCCACATTGCCATCGGCAAGTTTGGCCAGTGGGACTATGACAGCGACCTGGTGGAACAGTACCAGGCATCCATGGCTCTGCAGGACGCCTTCCCCGAAGGGGACTGGCGGGTGGACACCTACAACGCCCACGACAACCTGGGCCTGTGGATGGACAAGAGCTGCATGCAGTTCTTTGACAGCACGGTGGCCCCCAGCATTCTGCGGTTCTATACCTCCCTGGGCCTGACCCGGGATGTCCGCAGCAATCCCGACGTCTATTACTACGCCCTGCGGGGGCTGCTGAGCGTCCGGTTTACCATCATGCCGGAGGATGAGCGCTCCAACTTCGAGGAAGCAGCGGGCACCGGCTGGACCTACTACGACACGGTGGAGGGAATGGCCCTCTACGAAAACGACAACTACCTGCCTATGGGCTTCACCTATGACTACTATGTCAGCGCAGACACCCTGGAGAGCATGACCACCCAGGATGCCAGCTGCCTGCTGCTGCGGGCGCTGGCCCTGTCGGAGGAGGATATCGCCAGGTATGGCCAGTATCTGACCCCGGCGCCGGACAGCCAGCTGACGGATTTCACCTATGACCGGTATGTCCAGGATGTGGCGGCCCGCCGCCAGACGGCCTGCAGCGACTTTGTGATGACCAATTCCGGTTTCAGCGCCGAGATCCAGCTGGACCGGGACAACCTGGTGTTCTTCTCGGTGCCCTATGACGACGGCTTCACCGCCTATGTCAACGGCCAGGAAACCGAGATCCTGCAGGTGGACAATGGTCTGATGGCGGTGCTCTGCCCGGCGGGCTGGAGCAGCATCGACTTTGTCTATTCGCCCGCCGGCCTCGGCTTGAGCCGGACGGTGACCATGATCGCCATCCCGGTGTGGCTGGTGTATACCGGCTGGTTCATCTGGGAGCGGAAGCGGAAACACTAAAAAACGAAAAAAGGGCGGCCTCCTGCGGCAAGATGCAGGGGCCGCCCTTTTTGCAGGGAGGCTATGTTCAGGCAGCGGCCCGGCGGGACCCGATCCGCAGAAAGAGCGTGGCCAGCAAAAAGCTGAAGGGCGCGCTGAAGAAGGAGGCAAAATAGAAGCCGCTGTAGCCCAGCAGAGGCACCAGGATCGCGCAGGCCAGCAGGTCTGCGGCGGTGCCGCCTATGTTGGAGGCCAGATACAGCCCCATCTGCTGGCGGCCCCGGAGGCTGGCCTCCTGGAGGTGTTTCATGGCGGTGAAGGTGTAGACGATGGACTGGCGGCTCAGCAGCAGGGCGCCGTAGGCGATGGCACTGGCATCGGAGGTGAAGATCCGCATCAGGGGCCGGGCCAGCAGGATGCATCCCGCCGAGACCGTCAGGGCGTACACCAGCATCATCCCCCGGGCCTGTTTGACGCCGTCCCGCACCCGGTCAGCCTGCCGGGCGGCGGTGTTCTGGGCGATGAAAAAGACCAGGGCCTGGGTAAAGCCGAATACCGGCATCAGCAGCAGGGTGGACATCTTGCTGGCGCAGGAGAAGCCCGCAATGGCGGCCACGCCGATGCCGCCCAGCAGCCCCTGCTTGACCATGCTGGTCACAGGGCCGCTGGCCTGCTGGATGGCGTTGGGGGCGGACAGGCGGAAGGTCTCCCAGGCATACTGCCGGTCCAGCATCGAAAAGCGGAAGGGCCCGGCCAGCAGATGGCGCCGCAGATACCACAGGATGAAAAGGCAGCCCACCACCTGGGAAAAGGCGGTGGCGCCGGCGGCGCCGGCCACCCCGAAGGGGCCCACCAGGGCCAGATCCAGCACAATGTTGAGGACCGAGGTCCCCAGCACCGCAAAGAGGGGCGTCTTGGAGTCTCCACAGCCCATGATCAGCTGCTTGGACAGATCATAGACCATCAGAAAGGGAAAGCCCGGCAGGTAGAACCAGCAGTAAGAAAGGGCCTGCGGAAGGATTTCTGCCGGGGTGTGGATCAGCCGCAGCAGCCCGCCCATGCCGAGGAAACCGGCAGCTGTCAGCACAAGCCCCAGCACAATGTCAATGAACAGCAGGTTGTAGACGACGGTGGACAGTTCCTCCCGGGAGCAGGTGGGCCGCTTGGCTGCCAGCAGCAGCCCGCCGCCCAGCTCCATCCCGCCCGACACAAACATGGGCACCATCAGGGCGGTGGATGCGTTGGAGACGGCGGCCAGGGCGTTGGCGTCCAGCCGCAGGCCGATGATCATGGTGTCGGCCACGGTGTAGAGCTGGGTGGCCACCATCGAAAGAATCACGGGGCCGGCGAAAGCCAGCAGGGCAGGACGGACCGGCCCGGACAGAAGAGAAGGCTTGGTTGGAGACATAAGATCCCTCCGGTTGCAAAATTTCAGGATTTCTGCTATCCTGGAGCTATCATAAACCATCCAGCCGCTGGACAGTCAAGGGGGAATTTGATGCGGGAAGGATATTTGCGAACGGCGGCTTTTGCCGCCCTGGCGGGGGTCAACAAAAAGACCCTGCATTATTACGACGAAATCGGGCTGTTCCACCCGGCCTGTGTCAACGACAAGGGCTACCGGTTTTATTCGCCCTTTCAGCTGGACCGTCTGGCCCTCATCATCACCCTGCGGGATCTGGGGGTGCCCTTGCAGGTCATCCGGGAATACCTGGGGGAGGGGAATCTGAACCGCCTGGATGAGATCCTGACCCGCCAGCGGGAAGAGCTGGACCGGCGCATGGCCCAGCTGGAGGCCCGCCGGGCGCTGCTGGCGTCGATGCAGGCCACCAACCGTGATTTTCTGGCTTGGTGTGACCGGGGTCCCCAGCGGCTGTACCGGGAGGAAGAGCGGATCGCCGTTTTGATGACCGGGGAGGAGATGGACAAGGGCCGGAACATCATCGTCAACTATCTCACCGATGGCCCCAGCACCGGCATGTGTGTGGAGGGCCGCAGCCGCTTCCTCTACCAAAAGCAGAAGGGCGGGCCCATCGTTTTCCCGGCGGGGGACTATCTGTGCCTGTACGAGACAGCGGCGGGGCCTGTGTGCTGGGAGTGGCTGGACAGCCGGCGGTCGCAGCTGCGGCAGGCCGCCGCCGACCGGGGCTGGCAGCTGGAGGACCGCGCATTGGTGGAGTTCGACGATTTGTCGGCGGCCCAGGAGGCGCCCCGCTCCATTCGGATGCGGATATGTGAAGAAAGCTCATCTGAAAATGATTGCAGATAAAAAAATGTATCTTGACTTTATGATGGTAAAGTGTATAATGCAATCAAACCGATGAGGCGAAAGAGACGCTGGATGGTGTTCCTGCAGAGAGCCCGGATGGATGGAAACGGGTGGAACATGACAGACGTTATGGGTCGCCGAGGGCCGGGCGAACGGGTTGAAAATCCCAGTAGCTTAGGACGGGTGTCTCCCGTTACAGGGCAGGGAAGTGTTGGCTTCCCGTGAGGAGGCTCTGCATCGCAGCAGAGCAAGCAAGGTGGCACCGCAGAATCGTATTTGTCGATCCTGTCCTTGTGGAAGAACACAGGGACGGGTCGTTTTGTTAGTATGGCCCGTTCCGCAGAAAAGGCGGAGCGGGCCTTTTGCTTTGGCTCCGCACCCACGAAAGGAGCTTTTACCATGAAACACACCAAGATGATCTCCCGCCGCAGCTTCCTCCAGGCCGCCGCTTCTGCGGCTGCTCTCTCCGCGCTGGCGCTGACCGGATGCAGCTCGTCCTCCGGGGCGTCCTCGGCTGCAGGCGGTTCTTCTGCGGCCTCGGCTTCCGGCACCGTCTACAAGGTGGGCATCGTCAACTATGTGGATGATGCTTCCCTGAACCAGATTGTGGCCTCGGTGGAGGCCCGGCTGGATGAGGTGGGGGCCGAGCGGGGTGTCACCTTCAACTATCAGGACTACTACTCCAACGCCCAGGCCGACCAGTCCAACCTGAACCAGATTGGCGCCGACCTGGTGGCCGACGATGTGGACGTGATCGTGGCTGTGGCCACCCCCACCGCCTCCACCATGCTGGCAGCGGTGGAAGATACCGATATCCCGGTGATCTATTCGGCGGTCACCGACCCTGTGGGCGCCGGCTTTGACGGGTTGGACAACATCACCGGCACCTCCGATGCCCTGGACACCGATTCCATCATGAACCTGATTGTGGCGGTCAACCCCGGCATCACCCAGATTGGCCTGCTGTATGACCTGGGCCAGGATTCCTCCACCCAGGCCATCGCCGATGCCAAGGCCTTCTGCGACGCCAACGGCATTTCCTACATCGAAAAGAACGGCACCAACACCGCCGAAGTCCAGATGGCGGTGGAGGCCCTGGTGGCCAGCGGCGTCAAGGTGGTCTTCACCCCCACCGACAACACCATCATGACCGCCGAGCTGGCCATCTATGAGACCCTCATCGAGGCGGGCATCCAGCACTACACCGGCGCCGACAGCTTTGCCTTGAACGGTGCCTTCATGGGCTACGGCGTGGATTACATCCAGCTGGGCGAGGCCACCGCCGACATGGTGGTGGAGCTGCTGTGCGACGGCACCAGCATCTCGGATATGCCCTATCGCACCTTTGACAACGGCACCGCCACCATCAACACCGAGACCTGCGCCGCCCTGGGGCTGGATCTGGAGAAGGTGAAGGCCGCCTTTGAGCCCTACTGCACCAGCGTGAAGGAAATCACCACCGCAGAAGAGTTTGAATGAGTCCGGTCTGCCGCCGGGAAATTGATTGAGGGAGTTTGGAGTTGTCTATGCTGGCTAGTATTTTTTCCTTGAATGTTCTCCAGTCAGCGCTGGAACTGGGCTGTATTTACGGCCTGGTGGCCCTGGCGCTGTTCCTGAGCTATTCGATCCTGAACATTGCGGATCTGTCCACCGATGGCTGTTTCACCCTGGGATGTGCCGTCTGCTGCCAGGTGGCGGTCACAGGCCACCCGGTTCTGGCCCTCTTTGCCGCCATGGCGGCGGGGATTCTGTCGGGCTTCATCACAGCCTTCCTGCAAACCAGGCTGGGGGTCGAGAGCATTATGGCCGGCATCATCGTCAACACCGGCCTGTACACCATCAACCTGGCCGTGATGGGGTTCTCCTCCAACATGAGTCTGGTGAAGGTGGACACGGTCTTCTCCCTGGGCAAAAACCTGCTGGCCTTTGCCGGCAGCTGGTACCAGCTGATCCTGGCGGTGGTGGTCATCGCCATCGCAGGGGCTCTGATGGTCTGGTTCCTGGGCACCCGGCTGGGCCTGTCCATCCGTGCCACCGGCGACAACGCCGCCATGGTCCGCGCGTCCAGCATTGACCCCGCCTACACCATCATGGTGGGCCTGTGCATCTCGGGCAGCCTGACCGCCCTGTCGGGCGCCCTGCTGGCCCAGTACCAGAAGAGCTGCGACATCAACGTGGGCACCGGCATGGTGACCATCGCCCTGGCCTCCCTCATCATCGGCGAGACCCTGCTGGGCAAGCGCTCGATGGTGCTGCGGGTGGGCGGCGTGGTCTTTGGCAGCTGCCTGTACCGCTTCATCGTGGCGGTGGCCCTGCGGTTCAACGTCCCCGCCGCGGCCATGAAGCTGGTCTCGGCCCTGATCGTGGCGGTGGCCATCTCGATGCCCGCCATCCGCCAGAAGATCGCCTTTGAAAAGCGCAAGCAGGAGGCCCGCCTCCGCCACGCCAAGACCCACGGCAAAAAGGAGGCTGTCTGATGCTGATGCTGGAAATGAAGGGTGTCCGCAAAACGTTCAATCCGGGCACCGTCAACGAGAAAGTGGCGCTGGACGGCGTCGACCTGGCGCTGGAAAAGGGCGATTTCGCCACCATCGTGGGCTCCAACGGCGCGGGCAAGTCCACTCTGTTCAACGCCATCACCGGCGGGTTCATCGCCGACGAGGGCTGCATCATCCTGGGCGGGGAGGACATCACCTTTACCCCCGAGTTCAAGCGCAGCAAGGTGATCGGCCACCTGTTCCAGGACCCCCTCAAGGGCACCGCCCCCAACATGACCATTGAGGAAAATCTGGCCCTGGCCTACCTGCGGGCGGGCACGGCCCAGCGGGCGTATTTCTCCCGCATTTCCCGCAAGGACAAAGAGCTGTTCCGGGAGCGTCTGGCCCTGCTGGGCATGGGCCTCGAGGACCGGATGAAGCAGCCGGTGGGGCTGCTGTCGGGCGGCCAGCGCCAGGCGCTGACCCTGCTGATGGCCACCCTGGTCACCCCCAAGCTGCTGCTGCTGGACGAGCACACCGCCGCCCTGGACCCGGCCACCGCCGACAAGGTGCTGGAGCTGACCAAGAGCATCGTGGCCGAGCAGGGCATCACCTGCCTGATGGTCACCCACAATATGCGCCAGGCGCTGGACCTGGGCAACCGCACCCTGATGATGAACGGCGGCCGCATCGTCTTTGACGTCCAGGGCGAGGAGCGCAGCAAGATGACGGTGGACGATCTGCTGGAACGCTTCCGCCAGCGCGCCGGCGAGGAGCTGGACAACGACCGCATCCTGCTCAGCAAAGTGGAAGGAGCATAAAAGCCCGGCCCGGACGGCACGGGCATACACACAGAAAAATACCCCGGTGGACCAAAGCAGCAAGCGCCTGGTCCGCCGGGGTATTTGTTTTGCCGGGATTACTTCACGTACTCGATGGTGTACTCGAAGCCGTACTCCTCCTGGAGCTTCTTGACGGCAGGCTCACAGTCCTCGATGAAGGTGGGGGCGTAGACCGAAGCGCCGTTGTGGGCCTTCTTGTAGTCCTCGACGATCTGGGTCAGCTTGTTCCAGCCCTCGCTGGCCTTGGCCTGATCGACGGTGTCGGGGAAGTTGATGATGAATTCGCGATGCTGCGGAATACGAGCTTTCATAAGAGATTCTCCTTTGTTTCTATTCATCAGCAGCCGGAAAGCCGGCTGCAGGACAGTGAGTTCAATCCAGGCCAAAGACCCGGCGTGCATTTTGGGCGGTCTGGGCAAAGACCTCCTCGGGCGTGACCCCCTTGCGCTGGGCGATGTTGGCCCCCACATAGGCGATGAGGGAACTGTCGCACCGGGTGCCCCGGACCGGTTCGGGGGCCATATAGGGGCAGTCGGTTTCCAGCAGGATGGATTCCAGGGGCAGCGCGTCGATGGCCTTGCCGGCCCGCTTGGCCCCCCGGAAGGTGGACGCCCCGCCAAAGCCGATCAGGATGCCCTGTCTGGACAGCCAGACGGCGTCCTCGGCGCTGCCGGAATAGCAGTGGAGGATGCCTTTGGGTTGGTATTTTTTCAGCAGGGCATAGACATCGGCGTGGGCCTCCCGGTCGTGGACCACGATGGGTTTGTCCAGTTCCAGGGCCAGCCGGATCTCGGCCTCAAACAGGGCCAGCTGGGCGTCCTTGGGGATGGGCCAGTGGTAATCCAGCCCGCATTCCCCCACGGCCACCACTTTGGGGTCGTCGTAATAGGGCTCCAGCGCCCGCATCTCGGCGGCCCAGTCTCCACCGTACACCGAGACGGTGGGGGCGGGTTCCTGGTCGCCGCACTTGTCAGCGGGCAGCAGGCTTTCGGGGTGGATGCCCACGGCGGCCCACACCCAGGGATAGCGGTGGGCCAGCTCCAGGCAGCGGGGGGCGTCCCCCGAGTGGGTGGCCTGTTCGCAGATCCCCACCACGCCCTTGGCGGGCAGACCCTCCAGCACCTGGTACCGGTCGGCGTTGAATGCGCCGGAAGAGTAGTGGGCGTGGGTGTCAAAGATGGGTCCGGCAGAAGGGTAAATGCTCATGTCCGGGCCTCCTTTCCGCGGCGGTTGACCAGCCAGATGCCGGTGCAGACCAGTACCAAGGCCGCCAGGTACTGCCACTCCCAGAGGGGCTCCCCGTTCAGGAGCGCAGACAGCAGCACGTTGACCACCAGGTTGACCAGCCCGAAGACACTGATCCGGCTGACGGGGTTGTTTTTCATCAGCAGAGCCCAGAGGACGTACCCGGCCCCCGAAACCAAGGCCAGATACAGCAGCACCGGGATGCCCAGGGGGCTCTGGGGTGCCAGAGAGCCTCCCAGCAGCAGGCCCAGCACCAGCAGGGCCAGGCCGCCCACCCCCAGGTTCAAAACGCAGACCGCGAAGCTGTCAGCCTTGCGGGTGATGGATTTGTTCCAGGGGCCCGAGATGGTGAAGATCACGGTGGCGGTCATCATATACAGGATGCCCCAGCCGCTGCCGCCGCCGTGGTTGCCGATGGTGGCCACCAGCACGCCGGCAAAGCCCACCACACAGCCTATCGCTTTGGCGGGGGTCATCCGGTCGGTCCGGTAGAGGAAGTGGGCCAGAATCACCCCCAGGAAGCTCTGGGTGCTGTTCAGGATGCCGCCGAAGGCGCCGGTCAGCAGGGCAACAGCTGCGTAGTAGAAGGCATACTGGATGGTGGTCTGCCACAGGCCCAGGGCGCAGCACTCTGCCAGCACTTTGCCCCGGGGCAGGGAAGGCAGATGGCCTTCCAGCACCGCCCCGGCCAGCAGGACCAGCAGGCTCCCCAGCATGAACCGCACCCCTGCAAAACAGAGGATGGAGGCGGTGTCGGCGGCGTCAATGGCAAAGAGGCGGTACCCCATCTTGATGAAGGGGAAAGCCGACCCCCAAAAGCAGTTGCAGAGGATGGCAAAGAGCACCGCAAACACCGGCGCCCCAAACAGGGCGTCCAGCTTGGCGCTGCGAGGGGTATTGTCAGAGGGCAAAACAGCTCCTCCTTTTAGTGGATCCGGCTGCCGGCGGGCACATCGTCGGGATAGAAGGCGATGGCGCAGCCGCCGTCGGCGGTGTCAGAGGCCACGATCATGCCCTCGCTGACATATTTGCCCTTCATCATGGGCCGGGGTGCCAGGTTGGCCACAATGCCCACCTTCTTGCCGATCAGATCCTCGGGGCTGTACCACTTGGCAATGCCCGACAGGATGCAGCGCTCCCGCTCGCCGTCAAAGACGGTGAGGTGGAGCAGCTTCTTGCTTTCCTTCAGGGTCTCGCAGGCACGAACCTCGGCCACCCGCATCTCGATCTTGCAGAAGTCGTCGAAGCTGATCTCGGCCTCGTGCTCCAGCTCGGCGGCGGGCTGCTCAGCTGCCTTGGCAGCAGCTTCCTGGGCCTCTTTGGCCTTCTTGGCGGCCTCGGCGGCGGCCTTGCGCTTCTCGTCCTCTGCCTTCAGGTGAGCGATCTCCTTGGCCACGTCAATGCGGGGGAACAGGGGCTCGCCCTTGTGGACGGTGTAGCTCTCCTGGAGGCCATAGGCGGCCAGATCCAGCTTGAGGCTGTCAGCAGACAGGCCCAGCTGCTCCATCATTTTGGGCGCAGTGGAGGGCAGATAAGCATTCAGCAGGATGGCGCAGACCCGCAGGGCCTCGCACAGATGGTACAGCACGCAGGCCAGACGGTCCTGGTTGGCGGGGTCCTTGGCCAGGGCCCAGGGTGCAGTCTCGTCGATATACTTGTTGGCCCGCTGCACCACAGCGAAGATCTCGGTCAGAGCCTGGGGGATGGTCAGGTTGTCCATGTCCTCAGCCACCTTGGCGGGCAGGGCGCTGATCATCTCTTCCAGCTCGGCGTCAATGGCCTCAGAGCCGGCGGTCTTGGACACCGTGCCGCCGAAGTACTTTTCGCACATGGCGACGGTGCGGCTCAGCAGGTTGCCCAGGTCGTTGGCCAGATCGCTGTTGATCCGGTTGATCAGGGCCTCGTTGGTGAACATGCCGTCGTTGCCGAAGGGGATCTCACGCAGCAGGAAGTAGCGGATGGCGTCCACGCCGTAGCGGTCGCAGAGGATCACAGGGTCCACCACGTTGCCCACCGACTTGGACATTTTGCCGCCGTTCATCAGCAGCCAGCCGTGGCCGAATACCCGCTTGGGCAGGGGCAGATCCAGAGCCATCAGCATGGCGGGCCACAGGATGGTGTGGAACCGCAGGATCTCTTTGCCCACCATGTGCAGGTCGGCGGGCCAGAACTTGTCATAGTCGTGGTACTTCTCGTTGCCGTAGCCCAGGGCCGAGATATAGTTGCTCAGGGCGTCCACCCAGACGTACATGGTGTGCTTGGGATCGAAGGGAACGGGGATGCCCCACTTGACCGAGGTACGGGAGACGCAGGTGTCCTGCAGGCCCTGTTTGATGAAGGCGATCATCTCGTTCTTGCGGCTCTCGGGCTGGATGAACTGGGGGTTCTCCTCGTAGAGCTTGAGCAGGCGGTCGGCGTACTTGCCGGTGCGGAAGAAGTAGGCCTCCTCGTGGGCATCGTAGACCTCGCGGCCGCAGTCGGGGCACTTGCCGTCCACCAGCTGGCTGTCGGTCCAGAAGCTCTCGCAGGGCTTGCAGTAGTGGCCCACATACTCGCCCTTATAGATGTCGCCCTGCTCGTACAGCTGGGTGAAGATCTTCTGGCAGGACTGGATGTGGTAGTCGTCGGTGGTGCGGATGAAGCGGTCGTAGCTGACGTCCAGCAGCTTCCACAGGTCCTTGACGGTGGCCACGATGCGGTCCACATATTCCTTGGGCTGCACCCCGGCGGCCGCGGCCTTGTCCTCGATCTTCTGGCCGTGCTCGTCGGTGCCGGTCAGGAACATCACGTCGTACCCCTGCTTGCGCTTGAAGCGGGCCAGCGCGTCACAGGCCACGGTGGTGTAGCTGTGGCCGATGTGCAGCTTGTCGCTGGGGTAGTAGATGGGGGTGGTGATGTAGAACTTTTTCTGTTCAGACATGATTTGTATTCTCCCTTTTCCGTTGAGGTCCCTCCGCCCGGCCGCAGCCCGGCGGAAAGGCCTGTAGCATTGCAAAAGAGGAAGCAAAAAGCTCCCGTCCCTGCAAAGGCCCATGCCCTGCAAGGACGGGAGCTGAATACTTCCGTGGTACCACCTTGGTTCGCCGGTCCCTTGCGGGGCACGGCCTCGATGCTGCGTCCCGGCAAAGCCGGGCACAGCCGGACGCTGTAACGGGCGCACCCGGCGCAGACTCAGGGGGGATCACACCCGCTTCGCCTGTGCGGCTCCGAGACCATGTTCAGCGCCCCGATGCCTGCCCGGTTTCACCGCCGCGGGCTCTCTGGAAGGATCACAAAGCGCTTACTCTTCTCTTCACAGCCGATTGTATATCGTAGTTATTATAGGAGAAGCGCCGCCGTTTGTCAACAGGAAGTTCCCCCAGGCCTGCAATTTTTCCCTCCGGCCGGCAGGGGAGGGAAGTATGGAAAACAAAACAAAAAAACCTGGCGGATGAGAGCGGTTGCAAGCCTCTCATCCGCCAGGATGCTTACTTCTTCGGAGTCATAGCCTCTTTGCCTCACATTGCCTATTTTTCGGAGTTGACCTTACCTTTCATGAGTATTGGCCTTTCCTTATGCTTCGGAAATGATAGGGTAGGGGATTCGCTGATTTAACTAGTACATTGGTTTCAAGCCTCATCCAAATCGTTGGATTGCGTCTTACGAAGTAACTTCATAGAAACACATTCTCTCGATTGAATCACTCCAGGGGACAAGTTGCCTAAATCATTGGAGTACTCCCTCCGTGTTACTCAAATATCTGCATCCATACAGGGACTTTCATGGGGGATCATCCTTCCTTGAATGCGGTTTTATTTGAATGACCTTTCGTCGGATCGGGAAATTATTCAGCTTAAAATTACCCTCAGGCTATTCTTGGGATTCACTTGATCTTAGGGGAATGGTGTTATGCAATCCTTCCGGCTTCCAGTACATGATCCTTTGATCTGTTGATGCTTTGATGGGGCACATCGCCGCCGATCAAGCCATTGGATCTTTCACCTGCGTGCAATTTCCAGATAGACCTTTTTCTGTACAGCAATTCTTTTTGGAACTGCCCTTTACAGTTTCGGATTCATCCAAATTGACACTCAGCAGGGAACCGATCTGCCTTCCGCCTCAGCTTCCAGCTCTTTTGATCAATCGCATGCAGGTTCAGCCTGCCCTTGCTTTACATCAATTCCAATCCAGGTTTGCCATTTGCCTTGAGGACACGACTACTTAAATCATTGGAGTAGCTCCTTCCGTGCTATTCAAATACTGGTATCCGTATAAAAGCTTTCATCATCTGAATCACTTCCTGCGGATCTATTTGAATCGCCAAGGGGTTTCTCGACAGACTGTTCGTAAATCGCTTCTATATGCTAAAGACTTCGCTTTAAATCTCTTGGATTTTACATTTGCGGGGGAAACATCCCGTTCTGGTAAGCGGCTTTTCGCTTATTCAGCAATTCCCGACAGTCTGTCCGAACTGTGCGGGTGTCGTATCAACCATCGGTCTTCGCTCCTTTCTCCCTTTAAGTCAGCGGGATTGGATCTCTTTTGATCCTCTGCTGTACTTTCTTGGTTTCTGGCTATAGTATACCCAAAAAGGTCTCGGTTGTCTATTCGCAGAATCCACAAGGATTATATTGTGTTTTTGTATAGTTTAAATGTAGATTGTTAAATATTTGTTGTACAATGTGCAGACAATCGGCCAAAAGAAATCCCCGCACCCAAAGGGGCGGGGAAAAGGCTGTTACATCTTGTCGGGGACGTTGATCTTGAACATGGTCAGCACATTGCGGATCACGTTGCGCACGCCGATGCACAGGGCAATCCGGGCCTGCTGCAGGGCGGGGTCAGCGCCCTGGATGCGGCAGCTGCCGTAGAAGCGGTGGAAGGCGCTGGCCAGATCAATGACAAAGCGGTTGATCCGGCTGGGATCGTACTTCTCGGCGGCCAGGACGATCTCCTGGGGGAAGGCGGCCAGCATCCGGATCAGATCCAGCTCGGCGGGGTCGGTCAGCAGGGTGGCGTTTACCTTCTCGGCACCTGCAAATTCCACCCCTTCGCTGGACAGCTTCCGCAGGATGGAGCAGATCCGGGCGTGGGCGTACTGGACATAGTAGACGGGGTTGTCGTTGTCGGTCTTGACAGCCTGGTCCAGGTCAAAGTCGATGCTGCTGCCGGCCTCGTGCATATTAAAGAGGAACCGTGCGCTGTCGATAGGCACTTCCTCCAGCAGGTCGGTGAGGGTGATGGCGTTGCCGGTCCGCTTGGACATCCGGACGGGCTGGCCGTTCTGCATCAGGTTGACCATCTGCATCAGCACCACATCCAGGCGGCTGCCGTCCAGGCCGATGGCGTCCATGGCGCCCTTCATGCGGGCCACATGGCCGTGGTGGTCGGCGCCCCAGACGTCGATGGCCTTGTCAAAGCCCCGCTCGGCCAGCTTGTTGTAGTGGTAGGCGATGTCGGCGGCAAAGTAGGTGGGGATGCCGTTGGCACGAACCAGGACCTCGTCCTTGTCCTCCTCCACGCCGTCGTCGCTCTTCTTCTTGTTGGCTGCGCCGTACTTGGCAGCGTACTGGGCGCTGCGGTACATGATGGCGCCGTCCTCAGCCTTGTAGCAGGCGCCCTTTTCCAGCAGCTGGTCCACCACGCCCTTGACTGCGCCGGAGGCGTGGAGGGTGCTCTCGGGGAACCAGACATCGTACTGGATGCGGTACTTGCCCAGATCGGTCTTGAGGTTGGCGATGTTCTTGGGCAGGGCGTAGCCCACCAGAGCGTCCTTCAGGGCACCAAAGGCCTCGCTCTCGTAGAGGGCCTCGTCCTGCAGGCCGCGGCAGGGGGCAGCGTACTTGTCGCCCTCGATGCCGGCAAACTCGCAGGCCAGCTGGGTGATGTCAGCGCCCTGGTAGCACTCCTTGGGCAGGGGATACTCCTCAGCGCTGTAGTAGTGCTGCAGATACCGGATGGCCAGGCTCTTGCCGAACTTCTGGATCTGGTTGCCCGCATCGTTGATGTAGAACTCGCGGGTCACATCGTAACCTGCCCATTCCAGAACTGCAGACAGGCAGTCGCCCAGAGCGCCGCCCCGGGCGTTGCCCATGTGCATGGGGCCGGTGGGGTTGGCCGAGACGAATTCCACGTCGTAGCGCTTGCCCTGGCCGTAATCGGTCCGACCGTACTGGTCGTTGCTGCAGGCAGCCAGCACCACGCCGCCCCAGAAGGCAGGGGACAGGAACAGGTTGATGAAGCCGGGGCCGGCGGTCTCGGCCTTCTCAAAGCAGCTGTCCGTGAGGGCGGGCAGGTGGTTCAGGATGGCCTCTGCAATCATCCTGGGGGCCTTGTGCCAGGTGCGTGCGCCGGCCATGGCAATGTTGGAGGCGATGTCGCCGTTCTTGGTGTCGGCGGGCACTTCCACAATGAAGGCGGGCAGCTCGGCGGCAGGCAGATCGCCGGCCTCCATGGCAGCCTGGGCAGCCTGGGTCAGCAGGGCGCGGGCCTCATGCAGGGCGGCCTGCCGGGGGTTGTAGTTCTCGAATGCAGGGTAGGTTGCGTTGTTCATGGGACAATGATTCCTTTCTCTTGGACAAATCAAAACAGACAGAGACAGCTCAGTTGATGTGGGTCACCGAGACTTCCAGGGAGTTGCGGCTGATGAGGGTGGATACGTCGCCGTCCAGCAGATAGCTGAACCGGGCGGTGCCGCCCCTGGGGCTCAGCCCGCACTCGATGCCGTCGGCTGTCACCCCCAGGGTCACCGAGCCGTAACCGGTTTCGTAGTGGCAGAGGTTGCGCCGGCCCCGCTCGATGATCAGCTGGCTGGCCTGGGGCCCGAAGCGGAGCAGGGCCACCCGGCTGGAGTCGGCTGCAATCTTCAGGGTGGTGACGCAGCCCTCATAGCCGGTGGTCTCAGTCTCCCGATAGGTGATATAATAGCTGCCCTCCCGCAGGGCGAAGCTGCCGCGGGTCATCAGCTCCACCTGTTCGGTTTCGCCGTCCTGTTCAATCTGGCTTTTGATCCGAATGATATAGTTTTCCTTCAAGGCTTTGCTCACAGTATTGTTGTCCTCAGTATTTGTCGATGCAGATCTGCTCGGCGGTCCCGCCCCGGTACTCACCCAGGAACAGGTCGGCGGTCTGGACGAAGCTGTCGGGCACATCGCTCACGAAAAAGTGGGTGGAGCCCTGGTCCCGGTGGGCCCGCAGCCCCTTGCTGCTGAGCAGCTTGCTCAGGTCGTCGGCAGCGGCGCGGCCGGGGTCAACCAGGGTGACCGAGGGCCCCATGTACTCGCCGATCATCCCGGCCAGCAGGGGGTAATGGGTGCATCCCATCACCAGGGTGTCCACCCCGGCGTCCCGGATTTCCTCCAGATACTGGCGGATCACCAGTTTGGTGATCTGCTGCTTGTCGGGGTCGGAGCCGTCCACATAGCCGCTTTCCACCAGCGGCACAAAGAGGGGGCAGGGCCGGGCCGTGATCTCGGCCCCCGGCACCAGCCGCCGCAGCAGCTGCTCATAGCTGCGGGAACGGATGGTGGCCGCCGTGCCGATGACGCCGATCTTCCGGTTGCGGGTGGCCCAGGCTGCCTTGCGGACGGCCGACGCCACCACGCCCATATAAGGTACAGGGAGCTTGGCGGCTTCCTCGGCGGGGAAGGTGCTGGACACGGTGCCGCAGGCAGCCATGATGCACTTGACGTTCTGGGACAGCAGGAAGGCAATGTCCTGCCGGGCATACTGCAGAATGGTCTCATGGCTGCGGCTGCCGTAGGGCACCCGGCCGGTGTCGCCGAAATAGACGATGTCCTCCCCGGGCAGCTGCTTGCGGAGCTCCCGGACGCCGGTCAGGCCGCCCAGGCCGCTGTCGAATACGCCGATGGGGCGATTATCCATGGTGTGCCACCGCCCTTTCCATTGCGAGAGCAACGAGGCGGTCAATGAGCTGGGGCAGGGGGGTGCCTTCGTGCTCCATCAGTTTCGGGTACATACTAATAGAGGTAAAGCCGGGGAAGGTGTTGATCTCGTTGATCATCACACGGCCGGTGCCCCGCTCCACAAAGAAGTCGCACCGGGCCAGGCCCTCGCAGCCCACAGCGGTGTAGGCCTTGGCTGCATAATCCTTCACTTCGTCCAGCTTCTCTTCCGACAGCCGGGCGGGGATCAGCGTCTCGCTGACGCCGTTCTTGTACTTGTCATCGTAGGTATAGAACTCGGCGCCGGCCAGAATCTCGCCGGGGCGGGTGGCCACAGCGGGTTCGGAGCCGATCACCGCGCACTCCACTTCCTGGCCGTCCACAAAGGCCTCAAAGACCACCTTGCGGTCGTTGGCAAGGGCCAGCTTGACGGCCTCGGCCAGCTCGGACCGGTTGGCTGCCTTGCTGATGCCCACGCTGGAGCCGGCGTTGGCCGGCTTGACAAAGATGGGCCAGCCCAGCTTGGCTTCCAGTGCGGTATAGATGCCCTCGGGGTCAGCCTCCAGCTGTGCCTTGGTGTAGGCAGCCCAGGCGCAGTGGGGGATGTTGTTGGCGGCAAACAGGGCGTTGGCCACTGCCTTATCCATGCACACGGCGCTGGCCAGAACGCCGCAGCCCACATAGGGGATGCCGGCCAGCTCCAGCAGGCCCTGGACGGTGCCGTCCTCACCCCACAGGCCGTGGAGGGCGGGGATCACCACATCGATGTGGAGCTTTTCCACATGGCCGGCGGGGGTGAACAGGATGGCGCCGTGGTCGGCGCGGTCGGGGCTGATGGAGCAGGGCATATTGCCGGGCAGCTCTTCCCAGCTGCCGTCTGCCATCTGAGCCGGGGAGGCCTCGGTGTACAGCCAGCGGCCATCTTTGGTGATGCCGATCTTGATCACTTCATACTTGGCGGGGTCCATATTGTCCACAAAGGTGCCTGCCGATACACGGCTGACCTCGTGCTCACTGGACATACCGCCGAACAGCAGCGCCACGCACAGCGGGCGGGCGTCAGAATTTTCTTCGGAATACATGGTTGCATTCACTCCTCTATCTTATAGAAGCCCCATGAAAGGGGCGTTCAATCATAATTACAACCATGATACCATAAAAATGCGCCGGTTTCCATACGCTGGGGGCAAAATGCCCCTCCAAAACCCGAAAAAATTGTCCCCGAAGCGCCCGGCCGTCTCATCCCGGCGGGGAAAAGGGGAGACGCCTGTGCCGGCAGGGGCGAAAAAAATCTGGAATTCAGGCAAAAAAGTGCTTGACGCAGAAGATAAAGCGTGCTAGAATGATATCACCTCTTTTGCGGGATTATTCAGTGCGCCCCTTTTTCGGGGGGCGGCCCGTCAAACGAGGGAGGTTCGATAACCGTTATATATGGAGGTGTCAACAAATGACAGTGAAAATCACTCTGGCCTGCACCGAGTGCAAGCAGCGCAACTACAACACCACGAAGAACAAGAAAAACAACCCTGACCGCCTGGAGATGAAGAAGTACTGCCGCTTCTGCAAGAAGCACACGGTCCATCGCGAGACCAAGTAAGAAAGGCGGAGCATAATGGCAGACAAAACCGATAAGAAGCCGGGCTTTGTGGCCAGAGCTAAGAACGCCGTGAAGAATTTCGCCACCGGTGTGGCAAAGTTCTTCCGCGATACCAAAAGCGAGCTGAAGAAGGTCGTATGGCCCAGCCGGGAAGATACCAAGAAGAACACCATCGTGGTGCTGGTTGTGGTGATCCTCGCCGCCCTGATCCTGTTCATCCTGGACGCCGTGTTCGGCGGTCTTCTGGGCCTTGTCATCGGAGGCTGACCAATCTTGTATGGAAACGGAGGCTAACCCATAATGGAAGACCAGTCGAATGAAGCTTTGTGGTATGTGGTTCATACCTATTCCGGCTACGAGAACAAAGTCGCGACCGATCTTGCTAAGATGGTGGAAAACCGCCGCCTGCAGGATCTGATCTGCGAGATCCGGGTTCCCACCGAAATGGTGCCCGAGATCAAAGACGGCAAGGAACGGATGGTCGAGCACAAGCTGTTCCCCGGCTATGTGCTGGTCAAGATGGTCATGAATGACGATACCTGGTATGTGGTCCGCAACACCCGCGGCTGCACCGGTTTCGTCGGCCCCGCTTCCAAGCCGGTCCCCCTGACCGCTGAGGAAGTGGAAAAGATGGGCGTGGAAGCCAAGGCTCCCCTTACGGTGGATTTCGCCGCAGGAGACAGCGTGCAGATCACGTCCGGTCCTCTGGAAGGCTTTATGGGCGTTGTAGAGGAAATCAACACCGAGACCTTCAAAGTGAAGCTCAAGGTGAACATGTTCGGCCGGGAGACCCCCGCAGAGGTGGACATCGCCCAGGTCGAGCGGCTGTAACAGGCTGCAAAGTACAAATCATCACGGTAAGACCGCGTGCGGTTCTTATAGAGCGTGTCGTTTAAGCCATGCTCGTGGGAGGCTCGCAGACAGCGGGCCGCAACTCACCACAGATTTTTGGAGGTGCATTTATCATGGCACAGAAAGTAACTGGCTACATTAAGCTGCAAATCGAGGCCGGCAAGGCAACCCCGGCTCCTCCTGTCGGCCCGGCCCTGGGCCAGAAGGGCGTCAACATCATGGCGTTCACCAAGGAGTTCAACGAGCGTACCAAGAACCAGATGGGCTATATCATCCCCGTCGTCATCACCGTGTATGCTGACCGCTCCTTCAGCTTCATCACCAAGACTCCCCCGGCAGCTGTCCTGATCAAGAAGGCCGCCGGCCTGTCCACCGCTTCCGGCAAGCCCAACAAGGAGAAGGTTGGTTCTCTGACCGCCGCTCAGGTTGAGGAAATTGCAAAGACCAAGATGCCCGACCTGAACGCTGCTTCTCTGGAAGCTGCCTGCAGCATGATCCGCGGCACCTGCCGCAGCATGGGCGTCACAGTCGAAGGCTGAGACATTAAAAGTGGGAGGGCACAGCGCCCGCAAGACCACATAGGAGGATAAACAATGAAACACGGCAAGCATTATGTCGACGCTGCTAAGCAGATCGATTCTAGTAAACTGTATGATGTGAACGAGGCGCTGGAGCTGGCCTGCAAGGTTGCTTCCGCCAAGTTCGATGAGACCGTTGAGCTGCACGTCCGTCTGGGCGTTGATGGCCGTCACGCTGACCAGCAGGTCCGCGGCGCCGTCGTCCTGCCCAACGGCACCGGCAAGACCGTCCGCGTCTGCGCCATCGCCAAGGGCCCCGCAGCTTCTGCTGCTGAGGCTGCCGGCGCTGACATCGTCGGTGATGACGACCTGATCGCAAAGATCCAGGGCGGCTTCATGGATTTCGACGTCGTGGTCACCACCCCCGATATGATGGGTAAGGTTGGCCGCCTCGGTAAGATCCTCGGACCTCGCGGCCTGATGCCCAACCCCAAGGCTGGCACCGTGACCCCCGACCTGACCAAGGCTGTCAACGAGGCCAAGGCTGGTAAGATCGAGTACCGTCTGGACAAGCAGAACATCATCCATGTGCCCGTGGGCAAGACTTCTTTCGGCGCAGAGAAGCTGTTCACCAACCTGGACACCGTCATGGACGCCATTGCCAAGGCTAAGCCCGCCGCTGCCAAGGGCACTTACTTCAAGAGCGCTACCATCGCCACCACCATGGGCCCTGGCATCCGTCTCAACACCCTGAAGTACGGTGTCTGATTTTTCTGAAAAAATTCAGAAAAACACTTGACAAATCCGCGTTTCTGCGGTAAAATAATCATGCTGTTTTTAAGACAGCAGGCGCTGGAGTCCAGTGTAAAGTGTATCCGCCTGCCGAGAAA
>CALWZK010000017.1 GCA_944386015.1 uncultured Faecalibacterium sp. | reverse complement strand
AAAAACCTCCTGTAGTAGTTCTATTCTACCACAGGAGGCCTTCTTTTTTCATTGTCTACTTTTACTGGAGCGGTTCAAAACCGGTGTGCCTTTTGTTGTGCTGTCGGGTTTACCCGAACAGCTTTTTCTTGTTGTGCATGTGGACCGACAACACCAGGCCCACGCAGATATACAGCATCAGCACCGAGCTGCCGCCCGCCGAATAGAAGGGCAGGGTGACGCCGATGACCGGCAGCACCCGCAGGTTCATCCCCACATTGACGGCGATCTGAGCCAGCAGGGCGCCCCCTACGCCGGCACAGATGAAGCTGCCCAGCAGGTCCTCGCTGCGGGCCCCCACCATAAAGGTGCGGATCACCAGGGCGATCAGGATGCCCAGCACCAGCACGCAGCCCACAAAGCCCAGGGCGTTGCCCACCCAGCTGAAAATAAAGTCGTTGTGGGCGTTGGGGACGCTGTAGTAGTCCCCGCTGAACAGGCCGTTGCCGAACACCCCACCGGAGCCCAGGGCCACCTCGCCCCGGTCCTGCTGGTAGACAATGTTTTTCCAGACGTCCTCGCTGGGGGCCCAGTTGGTCTCGTTCTTGGGGTCGATGACCGCCAGAATCCGGTACCACTGATAGCTCTTGCCGATGCTGTCGCTGAGGAACATGAAGGCCGCCGAGATGGCCGCAATGAGGCCGGCCAGGGCCGCCACAATGTATTTCCAGCTGAGGCCGGCGGAGAACATCATGCAGCAGCCGATGATGCCGTAGATGATGGCGGTGCCGTCGTCGCCCTGGATGTGAATCAGCAGGATGGGCGCCAGCAGGTGCAGCAGCAGCTTGCCCAGCTCTTTGGGCTCATTGATCCGGTCGCGGACGTTGTTCAGGTGCATGGCAAAGGTCAGGATGAAACTGATCTTGGCCAGCTCGGTGGGCTGGAAGGTAAAGCCGCCCAGTTTGTACCAGGAATAGTTGTCGGTGTCGCCGGCGTTGTAGCCGATGGTGAGGGGCCCCAGGGACAGGTTGTGGATCACCAGGGTGGGCAGAACCAGCCCCCAGGTGAAGATCACATGGAAGGGCCAGATCTTGACCAGCTGCCGGTAGTCGATGGAGGACAGCAGCAGCGCCGCCGCAATCCCCAGGACAGAGGCCGCCGCCTGGACCAGGGCCCGGCGGAAATCACCGATGCCGGTGATCTGGCCGGTGATCTCATCCACTGCAAAGCCGCTGCCCTGTTCCGCCGCCCAGGAGGCCAGCATCAGCACCGCCATGGCGCTGCTGAACAGACAGAGAAACAAATAGACCTTGTCGGTCCGTTTGGCATACAATCGAATGCTTTCGAGCACAAAAGCACCACCTTTCACACAGGATCCTGCGGGGTGCAGGCTTCGGCGCCGCGCCCCGGCCCCGCCGCTTTTGCAGGGCAAAAAAAGTGAGTCTAGATCAGTATACCGCATTTTTCGCCCCCATTCAAGCCGGGCCGGCAGCCAAACTGTGACAGCTTTGCAAAAAGGAGGAAAAAGCAAAGTGGGATTCTTGACAAAGCCCCCGGTTGCTTCTACAATGGGGCCAGGATATTTTGGATAGGATTCCTCGATATACCCCCATGGGCCAGGGACCGGCCCGCCTGATTTGGGAGGATAGAATATGAACTTGAAACCTTCGCATCTGTGGAAGCGCGCAGTCTGTGCTGTTTGTGCCCTGACGCTGCTGGTGACGGCGGCCAGCCCCGCCGCCTTTGCAGCGGACCCGGCAGACTCTGCTGAAACCACCGACGCCCTGACCCAGACCGATGCAGCCCAGATGGCTGAAGCCGACGCTGCTGTGGACGCTCTGGTCAACAGCGACACCTACGCCGACATGGATCTGGACCAGCGCCAGCAGGCCGCCCAGGAACAGCTGGACGATCTGGCCGGTGAAGGGCTGATCCAGGCCGACTCCATCTACTACGACGAGGAAAACGGGATGTACTCCTTCAGCTATACCTGCGGGGTGCTGGGCGGCATTCTGCTGACCGACTGGGAAGAGGAGGACGACACCCTGTTCCAGGTTCCCCTGGAAATCCCCGAGGAGCTGGCCGACAATTCTCTGGGCCAGGAAAACGACGCTCTGCCCCTGGGCAACGCCATCATCTACTATGCCTTTGACGACACCGTCAATTCCAGCCGCTACCCCAACTATCTCGTGATGCAGGAGAACTGGACCAAGTGGGGCCTCAACACCACCCTGGACACCAGCGTCACCCTGCAGGACCTGAAGCAGATGGACGATTATGACATCTGCATCCTCAGCACCCACGGCGCCTACTATACTTACAACACCGGCTGGCTGTTCAAGCGGCTGTCCACTTCCCCGGTGCTGATCCTGCGGGAAGAGTCCTCCTTCTGGAACGACCTGCGCTACGGCATCGACCTGCTGACCCACCGGGTCATCAAGGTGAACGGCTTCTACTGCGTCACCCCCGACTTTTTCTCGGCGGCTTACCGGGGCGGCAAGCTGAACGGCAATCTGGTCTTTTCGGAGGCCTGTGAGTTCTTCGGCGGCAGCAACCAGCTGGATCTGTCCATGTCCCAGGCCCTGCTGAACGGCGGCGCCGGGGCTGTGGTGGGCTTCTTGAACAACGTCTACACCATCTACTCCCGAAACATGCTGTGGGGCACCGTCAACCAGCTGATCATGGGCAAGAACATTCTGCAGGCGGTGGACGCCGCCGCCGCCACCTACGGGGTGGATGACATCTCCTGGTACCTGTCCCAGGGCGGCACCAACCCCCACCGGTATGCCGCCATTGCCCTGGTCCACGGCAACGACCAGGCCGTCCTCTACAGCCTGGATCAAGGCAGCGCGGCTGCATAATTCATTGCACTTTTTGCCGATTTATACTATACTGGATGCAGCGGCTTGTGTGAGCCGCTGCATCTTTGTGTTTGAGGTGACATCATGGCTGAATTCATCACCCGCTCCCCCGAGGAGACGGCGGCGCTGGGCCGCCGGATGGCCGCCGCCCTGCCGGACGGGGCCGTCATCGCCTTTACCGGCGGGCTGGGGGCCGGCAAGACCGCCTTCTGCCGCGGCCTGGCCGAGGGCCTGGGCTGCACCGACCCGGTCACCAGCCCCACCTTTGCAATCGTCAACTATTACCGCGGGCCCCGGCCCATGGCCCATTTTGACCTGTACCGCATCCACACCGAAAACGATCTGGCCGCAGCCGGTTTCTACGACTATCTGGACCAGGGGGCCATTGTGGCCGCCGAGTGGAGCGAAAACCTGGCCCCTCTGCTGGACCAGGAACATCCCATCCGGGTGGACATCCAGACCCTGGACCCCACCACCCGCCGGATCACCATTGAGGGGGTGGACTTATGAGAATCCTGGCCGTGGATACGGCGGGCAAAACCGCCAGCGTGGCCCTGGTGCAGGACGGCCGGCTGCTGTACGAAGTCTATTTTGACGGCGGGCTGACCCACAGCGAAACCCTGCTGCCCATGATCGACACCTGCCTGAAAATGTGCCATCTGACCTGCGCCGACATCGACCTGTACGGCGTCAACGCCGGGCCCGGCAGCTTTACCGGCCTGCGGATCGGCCTGGCCGCCGTCAAGGGTCTGGCCCTGCCCCGGCAGGTGCCCTGTGCACCGGTGTCCACCCTGGAAGCCCTGGCCGCCTGCCACACCGGCTGCGGCACCGTCCTGTGCGCCCTGGACGCCCGGCGGGGGCAGGTGTACTGCGCCGCCTTTGACCTGGAAACCCACGCCCGCCTGATGGAGGACGACGCCCGGGCCGCGGCAAGCCTCGAGGATTTTGTAAAAAGCTGCAAAAAGCCCCTGTTTTTTGTTGGTGACGGGGCATATCTGTGTTATAATATTTACAGTGAGGCGGACGGCGTCCTGCCCATGCCCCCCGCGCTGCGGGGCGGGCACGGGGTGGGGGTCGCCCTGGCAGCCCAGCGGATGGCCGACGCAGGCCTGGCTGTGCCGCCGGCCGCCCTGCTGCCCGACTATCACCGGCTGAGCCAGGCCGAACGGGAACGCGCCGAGCGCCTGGCCGCCGCCCAAACAGAGCATCAGAGTGAGTGAGGTATTTTTTCATGGCAAAACCCATTGCACTTGCCGCCGACCACGGCGGCTTTGAGCTGAAGGAAGCAGTCAAGGCCCATCTGGATGAGGCCGGCATCCCTTACATTGATTTCGGCACCCACAGCACCGACAGCGTGGACTACCCCGACATGGCAGTGCCCGCCTGCGACGCAGTGGTCTCGGGCCAGTGCGACAAGGCGCTGCTGTTCTGCGGCACCGGCGTGGGCATCAGCATGGCCGCCAACAAGGTCAAGGGCATCCGCGCCTGCTGCTGCTCGGACAGCTTCAGCTGCGAGTATACCCGCCGCCACAACGACGCCAACGCCCTGTGCATGGGCGGCCGTGTGGTGGGCCCCGGCCTTGCCTGCCAGCTGGTGGACCTGTTCCTGGCCACTCCCTTTGAGGGAGGCCGCCACAGCCGCCGCATCGAGAAGCTGATGGCCCTGGAACAGCGCTGAACCGCCCCCTCCGACCCGTATCAAACCATGCAAAAGGAGCGTGTATTTATGAACCCCATGATCGTTGAGCATCCCCTGCTGCAGCACAAAATCAGCCTGCTGCGGAACAAGCAGACCGGCACCAAGGAATTCCGCGACCTGGTCGGCGAGGTTGCCACTCTGCTGTGCTACGAGGCCACCCGTGACCTGCCGCTGGAAGAGGTCCAGATCGAAACCCCCATCACCATGGCCAAGACCAAGGTCCTGGCCGGCCGTAAGCTGGCCCTGGTGCCCATTCTGCGGGCCGGCATGGGCATGCTGGACGGCATGCTGACCCTGATCCCCGCCGCCAAGGTGGGCTTCATCGGCCTGTACCGCAATGAGGAAACCCTGCAGCCTGTGGAGTACTTCTGCAAGCTGCCCGCCGATATCAGCGAGCGTGACGTCCTGGTTCTGGACCCCATGCTGGCCACCGGCGGCAGCGCTGTGGACGCCATCACCCTGATTAAAAAGCGGGGCGCCAAGCACATCAAGTTCATCGGCCTGATCGGCGCTCCCGAAGGCGTGGAGGCCCTGCGCACCGCACACCCCGACGTCCAGATTTACCTGGGCGCCCTGGATGAGTACCTGGACCAGAAGGGCTACATTGTCCCCGGCCTGGGCGACGCAGGCGACCGCATCTACGGCACCAAATAACCAAACATCCGTAAACCGTAAAACGGCGCTCTCCCCTTTTGGGAAGAACGCCGTTTTTCTTTTTGTGTATTTTTGAACTGCTGCATGGCCGCAGCGCCTTGATCCTCTTTTTTAAAAGGGATCCCATCGGCAATCAATCATCGGTATGCAGCAGCCCTGTGTCTCACCAGGCCGCAGGCCAAGACGCCGACTAAGATGCAGAAAGTCTGCCGCCGGCAAGGCGTAACGTGAGTGCGGCCAGAGTGACGCGGTACCCAGTGAAAAGTCTTTTGGTTCCTTTTCTTCCAGAAAAGGAACTCAGCGGCCGCGGCCGCCGCCGCCGCCGTGGCTGGAACCGCCGCCCATGCCGCCGAAGCCGCCTCCGCCGAATCCACCGCCGCCGAAGCCTCCACCGAAGCCTCCGCCAAACCCGCCGCCGCGGGGCGGACGGGGCCCGCGGGGGCCACGAGGTCCACGGGGCCTGTAGGGCGGCGGGGGCGGGGGCATGTGGTGGTAGTGGTGATGGTAACGGGGCCCGCGGAATGCGCTGCCCAGCCCAAAGCCAAAGCAGAAGGGGAACATGCTGTTGAGCAGGGGCCCAAACACCAGGATTACCAGGACCACCAGCAGGGCCAGTGCAATCACAATGGCACCCAGATTCATCACAAAACCTCCCTCCGAAGGAGCTGCGGCCGTTCCGCCGCCGCTCAGGCTGACGCCGTAGATGTCAGCAATGGTATTGGCCACCGCGTCGGCGCAGGTCTCCACCGCCGCGTCATAGTTTTTGGCGGCGAAGTCGTCCTCCATGGTCTGGGCCAGGGTGCTGGCCTGCCGGTCCAGGGTGGTGTTGCGGAAGCCGTCGCCGTAGGTCAGGTAGTAGTCCCCGTCGGCATAAAGGGGGGACTCCATCACCAGCAGAATCAGGACGCCGTTGTTGGCGCTGCTGCTGCCGATGCCCCAGGTGTTGATGGCCTCCAGGGCGTACTCCTCGGTGGAGGCGCTGCCGGTGTACTGCACCGTCAGGACACCGATCTGGGCGCCGTCGCAGCTGGACTCCAGCTGACCGTTCAGCTGGTCCAGATAGGTGGTCACCGAATCGGACAGCACCCCGGCGTCATCCACCACGCACTGGTCTGCCGGCAGGCTGGGCAGGGTGACCGCAGCCATGGCAGGCATGACGGCCACCGCCGCCGTGAGGGCCACAACCACCGCACCGGCGTCTATCTTTTTCCATAGATGTTTCATCCAAACACCTCAACTTCCTTGACGCCGAACAGCCCCTTCAGGAGGCTGGCCGGGAAACCGTCGGTCTCGTTCTGATAGGCGGTCACCGCCTCGTTGTAGTGGAGGCTGCCCAGGACGGTGCCTGCACTGTTGAAGCGGCCATACTGGGTCTGGACGGCCCCCATGTTCAGGGGATCTTCCGCCAGCTGCTGCATCTGGCCATAGAGCAGGTTGACGGCGGAATCCAGCGCCTCGTCGGCGTCGTACATCTCCCCCATCCCTGCGGTACCCTCCGACACCCGGGTCTGGCAGTCCTCAAAGGCGTCCAGGGCCTGCTGGGCTGCCGTCACCGCGCTGCTGTCCGCCCCCAGGCCGGGGGTGTTGATGGCAGTGGTGATGATGTTGGCTGCGGTGTAGGCCCGCTCGCTGAGTTGGTCATTGAGGGTGTAGCCGTTGTCCGCCTTGACCCCCACCGTATACCAGCTTTTGGCCTCGTTGTAGCGGCTGCGGAGCTTGAGGCCCCCGATGCCCACCGCCCCGGCGGCCAGAAGGACCACTGCCAGCACCAGGGCCACAGCCCGGGTGCGGAGGGCAGCCGGCAGGGCCTTTTCCAGGCCGGCCAGCTTTTCCTGTGCCGGGGTCAGGGGGCGGGCCGGGGCCTCCTGCTCCACACTGCGGTAGCTGGAGGCGTCAAACCCCTGCTCCCCCGCCTTGTTGGGTTCAAAATCTGCATTTGCCATATCAGCTGCGGATCTCCATCATCTTCTGTTTCAGCTCGTCTTCGATACGGGTCAGCTCCTGCTCGGCGGCCTGCCGCTTGGAGCGGCCCTCGCTCTGGATCTTGTTCAGTTCGTCCAGGGTCTCGATGAGGCTCTTGTTGGTCTGCTGCAGGGTCTCGATGTCCACCACGCCCCGCTGGCTCTCTTTGGCGGTCTCGATGGTGCCCAGCTTGAGGGCCTCGGCGTTTTTCTTGAGCAGGTCGTTGGTCATGTTGGTGACGGCCCGCTCGGCCTCCATGGCCCGCTGGCTGTGGGCCAGGCCCAGGGCCAGCACCATCTGATTCTTCCACAGGGGGATGGTGTTCACAATGGTGGACTGGATCTTCTCTGCCATCATGGCGTTGTTGTTCTGCAGCAGCCGGATCTGGGGGCCCATCTGCAGGCTGATGTTCCGGGTCAGCTCCAGGTCATAGAGCTTTTTCTCAAACCGCTCGCACTGGTCGGCCAGATCCCGGGCGTTCTGGGCGTCCTCGGGCAGGCCGCTGCGCTTGGCCTTGTCCATGGCGGCCTGGAGCTGGCCGGTGCGGACGTCGGCCAGCTTCTTTTTGCCGGCCAGGATATACATGGACAGCTCCTTGAAGTAGGCCATGTTCAGCTCGTACATCTTATCCAGCATGGCGATGTCTTTCAGCAGCTGGACCTGGTGGCCCTCCAGCATGGACTGGATGTTCTCCACGTTGGTCTCCACCTTGTTGTACTTGTTCTTCATCTGCTCCAGCTGGTTCTGCTTTTTCTTGAAGAAGCCGAAGATCCCCTTTTCCTCCTCGGCTGCATCAAAGCTCTTGAGCTCCGAGATCAGGTCGGTGATCATGCCGCCCACTTCCCCCAGGTCCTTGGTGGAAACCTTGGCCAGGGCTGCCTCGGAGAAATCGCCGATCTTCTTCTGGCTGGCGGCGCCGTACTGGAGCACCTGCTGGCTGTTGGTGATGTCGATCTTGGCGGCAAAGTCGTCCACCATCTTCTGCTCCTCGGGGGACAGCTGCACCTCCTGCTGCGGAGGTTCGGGCTGCTTTTCCTCCTCCTGGGCCGCAGGGGCCGACAGGTCCCCGGTGGGGTCCAGGGTCAGGCTGGGGGCAGCGGGCATCTCAAAATCAAGGTTCAGGTCTTTGTTCTCTGCCATGGCAAGATCCATCCTTTCTCAAATTACAAATACCGCATAGGGAATGATTACAGTCCCTGGTTTTTCATCAGTGTTTCCAGCACAGCCAGATCGGCCGACAGATCCATGCTCTCGGCGGCGTACAGGGCGTCCAGCTGGTGCTCAAAGGCGTTGGCAATGGCCCCCATGTTCCGCTCCACCTCGGTGCGGACCGAGGCGGCATTTTCGCCCCGGACCCCCTGGCGGGCCATGGCCGCATACTGTTCCAGCACATGGACGGCGTCGGGCAGGTAGTAGTTGGCAAAGCGGCGGATCTGTTTGGCCTTGGCGGGGTTTGCCTCCACCACTTCGATGATGGAGCGGCCCGCCCGCTCCATCCGGTCCATGGCCGCCGACAGCTGGGGGTCGGGCAGGGCCTCGTTCAATGCGTGGAGGGCATCCAGTTTCTGCTGGATTTCGGTGAGCATCTGATCCACATCCCCCACGCCGGTGTGGAAGGGCACTTCCCGCTGGATCACCTGGGGCGGGCAGACCCGCCGGGCGGCGGCAAAGGCTGCCGCAGCCCCCGCCAGCATCACAACCAGGGCCCAGAGTTTATACACCGGCAGGAGGACGCACAGAACCAGCCCCGCCGCTGCTGCCGCATAAAAAGGCAGGACGCTGGGCTTCTCGGTGCGGATGATTTTACTCATGGTCATTTCTCCTTCCTACCCTCCATCATAAAGGTTTTTGCCAAAAACGCAAGGGTTTGAGGGCAGAATTTACAGCTTGGAAATGATTTTACCTTTTCTTTTTCATGGAATCCAGGTATGGGCCCAGGGCCTGGCCCCAGGCTGTGCGGAGCCGGTCCATCTGCCAGGCGGCATTGGCGGGGCTGGTGCTGGGCAGCTTCACCGCCGGGATGCCGCTGACCGGCTGCATATACCGGGTATAGAGCTTATGGGCGGCGGCGCCGTTGCAGAACACCGCCTGGATGGGGGCCCGGGCCAGCAGAAAGGCGATGTCCTCGGGGACGGCGTCCCGGATGGTGGCGTCGGAGGCCCCCTCGATGGTGCAGCTGGCCAGCACATCCCACAGGGCCAGGCCGTGGTCCAGGATCAGGGCCCGCTTGGCCTCGATGTCCTCCCGGGCCGGCACCGGCTCCCCGGTGAGGCCCGCCAGCAGGGGCCAGAACCGGTTGTTGGGGTGGCCGTAGTAAAAGCCCATGGCCCAGCTCTTGGGGCTGGGCCAGCTGCCCAGAATCAGGGCCCGGCTGTGTTCACTGTAAACCGGCGGAAAGCTCATTCCTTGAACGCGCCTCCCCAGGCCGAGCCCAGGTTCCGGCCCGATGGCTCAGCCCGGGGGCCGTCAAACCACAGCTCTTCAATCAGGGCGGCCAGGCCGTCCTCCCGCACATCCCCGATGATCCGGTCGGCGGCGGCCTTGGCGTCGGGGCTGCCGTTGTCCATGCAGCAGCCCAGGCCGGCGGCCCGCAGCATCCCGATGTCGTTGGCGGAATCCCCGGCAGCCACCGCCTGGTCCAGGGTGATACCCATGGCTTTGCACAGGTTGGCAAGGCCGGTGCCCTTGTCCACCCCTTCCCGGACGATGTCATAGCAGCACCAGTTGCTCTCGTCCCGGCCGCCCACACGCATGAAGTGGAGGTTCAGGTGGCCGTACTTGGCCTGGAAGGCCTCCACCGCCTCCTCGGGGCAGACCATGAAGGCGGCGTGGGGCATATCAATCAGGTGGCGGTCCTGATCCTCCCCATCCACGCAGGCCAGGCCGGGGCTGCCCATCCGGTCATACCGGGCCTTGAGGCTCTCGTAGCCGCAGTAGGCGTAGTAGCCGTCCCGGAAGTTGAACTGGAGCAGATAGTCGTAATCCTCGCAGAAATCCACCAGGGCATACATCTCCTCGGGGATCAGGGGGCGCTCATACACCACATTCCCCTCCCGGTTGACCACATAGGCGCCGTTGCAGGTGATGGCATAGTCAAAGCGGATCTTCCCCAGCTGGCCGGGGTTTTTGATGGCCGGCCAGGCCCGCCCGGTGCTGAGGACAAATTTGCCCCCCGCCGCCTGCATCTTCTGGACGGCGGCCTCCACCGCGGGGCGGGGATGCTTTTCCCCAAAGGGGACCAGGGTATTGTCGTAATCGCTGGACAAAAGTTGATACTTCATGGTTTCCTCTCTCACTCGTTTTCTCAGCCGTTGCGGCAGCCGGTGAGGTCGCAGATGACCTCCCCGGCCAGGATCAGCCCTGCCGCCGAGGGCACAAAAGCCAGGGAACCGGGGGCCCGCTTTTTGGGATTGCCGGGCCGAGCCTCAGACTGGGGCGCCGTCTCGGGCTCCATCTCCTCCATCCGGGGGGCCAGGGGCGGCTCCTTGGAGTAGACCACCTTCAGGTGCCGGATGCCCCGCTTGCGGCATTCGGTGCGCATCACCCGGGCCAGGGGGCAGACCGAAGTGTCGTAGATGTCGGCCACCTCAAAGCGGGAGGGGTCCAGTTTGTTGCCGGCCCCCATCGAGCAGATGATGGGCACCCCTGCCTCTTTTGCCTGCATCACCAGGGCCAGCTTGCCGGTGACGGTGTCAATGGCGTCCACCACATAGCTGTACTGGGTGAAATCAAACTGCCCGACGGTGTCGGGGGTATAAAAGGTCCTGTAAGTCCGCACCACGATGCTGGGGTCAATGTCCTGAATCCGGGCGGCGGCAACGTCCACCTTGTACTGGCCCAGGGTAGAGTGGGTGGCGATGATCTGGCGGTTCAGGTTGCTGAGGCAGACCTTGTCGTCGTCGATCAAATCCAGGGCACCCACCCCGCTGCGGGCCAGGGCCTCCACCACATAGCCGCCTACACCGCCCACGCCAAACACAGCCACACGGGCCTGGCGGAGCTTGTCCAGCCCGGCCTGGCCCAGCAGCAGCCGGGTGCGGGAATACTGTTCTCTTGCAGAATCTATCATATTGTCCTGTTCTCCTTGAGCCAGCCCAGCAGGGCGGCCCGATCATTGGGAATGTTTTCTTCGATCACCTGGTCCAGGGCGGCGGCCAGCAGTCTGCCCACCGCCGGCCCCGGCGGCACACCCAGGGCCATCAGGTCCCGGCCGTTCACCGCCAGCTGGTTCACCCGGCAGCAGGCGTTCTCTTCAAGCAGAGCGTCCAGGGCCTGGGCCATGGCGGAAAAGCCCGCCCGCCCGGTCTGGGCCTGCCGCAGCGCCAGCAGCCGCCGGACCGTGTCCGGCTCCAGCCGGGCCAGCAGATGCCGGACCACCCGCCGGGGGGATGCCCCATCGGGGGCAGGGCCGCATTCTTCCACCAGGGTTTTCACTTCTTTGGTCTGGGCCCCGGAACACTTCAGCCGGGCCAGCAGGGCGCCGACTGCCTTTGGCCCCGCCGGGGCCAGCAGGGCTGCCAGCCGGGCCAAAGGGTCGGGGGGCAGAGCGTCGATGACCCGCAGACTGTCCCGGTACGCCGGGCCGGTGCAGTCCAGGCCGGGCAGAATCTGCCCCATAATCTCGGGCAGCATCCACCGGGCAGGTCGGGGTGCCGCCAGCAGCTTGTACAGCTCCTGCCAGATCCGCTCGGCCGACACGCAGGCCAGCCGGCTGCGCTCGGCCACGGCGGCCCGGGCAGTGGCAGGGTCCAGTTCCAGCTCCTCTTTGGCGCCGAAACGGCAGAGCCGGAGGATCCGCAGCCCGTCCTCCTCAAACCGGCGGGCAGGATCTCCCACCGCCCGCACCAGATGGCGGACCAGCAGATCCTCCCGGCCGCCGAAGGGGTCGATCAGCCCTTCCTCCCGGTTGTAGGCCATGGCGTTGATGGTGAAATCCCGCCGGGCCAGATCCTCCCGGACGTCGGCCACAAAGTCCACATGGTCGGGGTGCCGCCCGTCGGAGTACCCCCCTTCCACCCGGAAGGTGGTCACCTCATAGAGGTTTCCCCCCTGCTTGACGGTGACGGTGCCGTGCTGCAGGCCGGTGGGGATGCACTGCTTTTCTCCAAAGAGATCCAGCACCTGCCGGGGCAGGGCGCTGGTGCAGATGTCCCAGTCGTGGGGGACCCGGCCTGCCAGACTGTCCCGGACGCAGCCCCCCACCAGATAGGCCTTGTGCCCCGCCCGGCGGAGGGCTTCCACCAGGGCCGCAGCCCCGGGGTCGATGGCAATGGTCATATCAACCCTCCTCAAACCGCAGGGAGATGCTCTTGCCGTCAAAGCCGCACTCCGCCGCCGGGAAAACCGCCCGGGCCAGAGGCAGGGAGGCCTCGGGCTCCTTGATCCGGGGGGAATAGTGGGCCAGCCACAGCCGCCGCGCCCCCGCCCGGGCGGCCAGTTCGGCGCTCTGGCGGAAGGTGCTGTGGCCGTAGCGGGCGGCCTCGGGGGCCAGCTCTTCCTGGTCATAGGTGGCATCGCAGATCAACAGGTCGGCGTCTCTGGCCGCCTCTTCCAGGGTGGGACAGGGGGCCGTATCCCCCGAAAAGATTACTTTAATCCCCCGCCGGGCGGGGCCGCAGACCTGTTCCGGGGCTACGCCGTTGACCGTCTCCCCCCGCTGCAGCCGCTTCCAGTCCCGGACATCCACCCCCAGGGCCCGGGCCCTGTCGGGGTCAAACCGGCCCGCCCGGGGCAGATGGAAACAATACCCCTGGCTGGGGACCCGGTGTTTGGTGGGGATGGCGGAAAGCTCTGCCCCGCCCTCAAACCAGAGGGGCTGTTCCAATGCATCGGCCAGCAGAATCTGGTAGGGCAGCGGCCCGGCCAGCAGCCGCATCACCGCCCAGAACTGCTCCAGCCCTTTGGGCCCGGTCAGCAGCAGGGGCGCGGTGCGGCCCTGACAGGCGATGGTCTGCAGCAGGCCCGGCAGCCCGAAGACATGATCCCCGTGGTAATGGGTCAGGCAGATGGCCTCCAGCCTGGACAGGCTCACCCCTGCCTTCATGGCAGCTGCCTGGGTGCCCTCGCCGCAGTCAAACAAAAGGCTGCGGCCGCCCCAGGACAGCAGCGCGGTGGTCAGTGCGCGGTCGGGCAGCGGCATGGTGGCCGCGGTGCCCAGCAGGGTGACTGTAACCATATCCTGCCTCCCTCCTGTGAAAAAATACTCGTCTCAGCCCTGGGCCGGCTGCTCCCAGTTTTTGCAGACGTCCACCCAGGCCTTGTAGCCGGAATGCTGTTCCAGCTCGGGGATGGTGAGCTCGATGGCCGAGTTGCTGCTGCCGCAGGCCGGGAACACCGTCTCAAACCGCTTGAGGGACACATCCAGATACACCGTCACCCCCGGGTTCACCGCAAAGGGGCAGACGCCCCCCACTGCGTGGCCCACCAGCTCGGCGGCCTGGTCGGGGGTCAGCATCTTGGCCTTGGTGCCGAACTGCTCCTTGTATTTGTGGTTGTCCACCTTGGCGTCGCCGGCAGCCACAATCAGGACCGGGCTGTCATTGACCATGAAGGACAGGGTCTTGGCGATGCGGCCCGGCTCGCAGCCCACTGCCTGGGCGGCCAGCTCCACCGTGGCGCTGGACACCGGGAACTCCAGCACCCGGTCTTCCATCCCGCAGGTTTTGAAATAAGCTCTTACTTTCTCAATGGACATATTTTCCATCCCTCTCTGTCAACATCTGTGCCTCGCTGCACATCTCTTATACTATAACACACCCGGGCCCAAAAGGCTATACAGCCTCCGGCGGCGACGCCCTTGACTTTTGGCATAGATTCGATATAATGGGCTTGGCTCCTGCAGGGAGCCCCAAACAAAATACCGTCTCATCGGAGGATCGTGTATCGCAATACACCAAAGGGAGGCCCGGCCTCCCTGATCGGATAAGATGTCGAGTGCGCTCGGTTGTTGTTACATTGTGGCAATGGCCGGGCGCCTTTTATCTGGGCATCCTCCGCCGGGACGCGGACCAGACAGAAAGGAGATGTGTCCCTTTTATGGATTCCACCGCACTTTTTGCCAAAACACCCCCTGTCAAACTGTTCTTCATCGCCTCGGTGCCCGGGGCGGTGAGCATGCTGGCCTCTTCCCTGTACCAGCTTTTGGACGGCATCTTTGTGGGCAATTTTCTGGACGCCACCGCTTTCGCGGCCCTGAACCTGGCCATGCCCTTTGTCATCATCAACTTTTCCCTGGCCGACCTGGTGGGTGTGGGGTCCTCGGTGCCCATATCCATCGCCCTGGGCCGGGAGGACCGGAAGGAAGCCAACAATATTTTCACCTGCGCCTGCATTTTGATTGTGGCCGCAGGGGCTGCCATCGGTGCGGTGCTGTTTGCCGCCGCCCCCTTCCTGATCGGCCTGATGGGAGCCGAAGGGGATTTCGCAGCCCAGGCGGTCCAGTACCTGCGGACCTACGCCCTCTGCTCCCCCTGTACCACCATCCTGTTCGCCGTGGACAACTACCTGCGGATCTCGGGGTATATCCGGGGCAGTATGTTCCTCAACATCCTGATGTCGGTGCTGTGCGTGGCCTTTGACCTGTTGTTTTTAGGGGTGTTCGGCTGGGGCGTGTGGGCTGCGGCCCTGGCCGCCTCTCTGGGAATGTTCCTGTGTGTGCTGCTGGCCTTCATCCCCTTTGTCCGGGGCAAAGCCCTGCTGCGGTTTTGCCGGCCCCGGTTTGAGCCCCGGATTCTCCGTCAGATTGTCACCTGCGGCAGCCCCAGCTTTCTGAACAACATCGCCGGCCGCATCACCTCCATCCTGATGAACCTGTTCCTGGTGCGGCTGGGGGGCGAGCTGGCGGTGTCGGTCTACGGGGTCCTGATGTATGTGGACGGCTTCATCCAGCCGCTGCTGTACGGCATGTGCGACTCCCTCCAGCCGGCGGTGGGGTACAACTGGGGCGCCGGCAAATTTTCCCGGGTCCGCGCCATTGAGAAGTGCTGCTTCATGGCGGCCGCCGTCATCTCTCTGGGGTCGGTGGCGGTGATCAGCCTGGCCCCCGCCGGGATCACCCGGCTGTTCCTTGCCGGCGCCGCCGGGGACGCCCTGGCCCTGTCGGTGGGGGCCCTGGAGCTGTTCGGCCTCACCTATCTGACCCGCTGGCTCTCTTTCGCCACCCAGAGCTATATGCTGGCCATCGAAAAGCCCCTGGCCGCCTCGCTGCTGTCGGTGTCCACCGCCCTGGTGTTCCCGGTGGTGCTGCTGGCGGTGCTGTGGCCCCTGGGCCTCACCGGGCTGTGGATCAACTTCCCCGCCACCTCGGCCCTGGCCGCGGTGCTGGCGGTCCTGATTCTCCGCCGCCAGCACGCCGATCTCCACCGCCCGGATGCAGCCTGAGCCGTCATACCAAAATGATATAAAAGGCCATTCCAACCGGGTATTTGTGATTTTCCAGTTCTTATGTTATAGTAAAAGTACGGAAATCATCCAAAAAGGAGATCGTAACGTGAACAAACATCTGAGAACCCTGACCCTGTCCGCGCTTTTCCTGGCTCTCGGCCTGGTGCTGCCTTTCTTCACCGGGCAGATCCCCCAGGTTGGCAGCATGCTGCTGCCCATGCACATTCCTGTGCTGCTGTGCGGCCTGATCTGCGGCTGGCAGTACGGCGCTGCGGTGGGCTTTGTGGTGCCCCTGCTGCGGTCGGTCCTCTTTGGGATGCCGCCCCTGTTCCCCACCGCCCTCTCCATGGCCTTTGAGCTGATGACCTATGGCCTGATGGCCGGGCTGCTGTACAACACCCTGTCCCGCTGGCAGTGCATCCGGGCCCTTTACCGCTGCCTGATCGGCGCCATGGTGGCAGGCCGCATTGTGTGGGGCGTGGTGCAGGCCATCCTGCTGGGGCTGACCGGCAGCGCTTTGACCATGCAGGTCTTCCTGGCCAGCGCCTTCTTCAACGCCATCCCCGGCATCATCGTCCAGCTGATCCTGATCCCGGCTGTGATGGTAGCCCTCAACCGCACCGGCCTGGTGCCTTTCCGCCAGAGCGAGAAGTCGGCTTCCGCCGCCCGCTGACCCTTTGCACAACAAAAACCGGAGCCTCTCCCCAACAGAGAGACTCCGGTTTTTTCATTGCTCGTTTTGGTTATGGCGCTGGATCATCTCCCGCAGCCGGGACAAAAACAGCTCGGCCGCCGGAGAAAAGACCTGGTATTTTTTCCAGACAATGTCCAGCCCCGATTCCAGCCGGGGCCACAGGGGCTTGAAGCAGAGGCTGCTGCCCTCGGAGGTGTTGGCCAGGCCGTCCAGGGTGATGGCATAGCCCACCCCTGCCTCCACCAACAGGGCCGCATTGTACACCAGGTTGTAGTTCACCGCGATGTCCAGCTTGCCGAAGTCTTCACCAAACCAGTCGGCAAAGGCATTCTCTCCCGGGTGGGGGGAGATGACCTGGCGGGAGCAGATCAGGGGCAGGCCCATCAGGTCGGCCCGCTCAATCCGCTCCTTTTGGGCCAGGGGACTGTCCCGCCGCATCAGCACCCCCCAGACATCCTTGGCCGGCAGGCTGAGGCCGTCGTATTTGGCGATGTCCGCCGGCTGGATCAGGATGCCGAAGTCCAGCAGGCCCTTGTCCAGCCGGTCGGTGACGTCCTGGGCGTTGCCGCTGTACAGGTGGTAGCGGATGCCGGGGCACTCCTCCCGCAGCTGCCG
Source organism: uncultured Faecalibacterium sp. (assembly GCA_944386015.1). Taxonomy (GTDB): domain Bacteria; phylum Bacillota; class Clostridia; order Oscillospirales; family Ruminococcaceae; genus Faecalibacterium. The sequence continues at coordinate 20,945 of CALWZK010000017.1, read as the reverse complement.
GATCAGCCCCGCAATGGGGCACAGGGCCCGGGTCTCGCCGCTGCCGATGTAGATGTCCCCGCTGACGGTGTCCTCCAGGGCGATGAACTCGGCCTCGGTCTTGTCCACCATGGCCACGATTTCCTCCGCCCGCTTGCGGAGCAGCACCCCTTCGGTGGTCAGATCCACCCGGTGGCTTTTGCGGACCAGCAGCTGGCGGCCCAGCTCCTGTTCCAGGTCCTGCATCTGCCGCGACAGAGTTGGCTGGGTCAGATGCAGAAAGTTGGCCGCCCGGGTGATGCTGCCCTCCCGGGCCACCGCCAGAAAATAGCGCAGTGTCCGTACCTCCATCCCGCGTTCGCAGGCTGCGGCCTGCTGCCTCCTTTCCCCATGATGTTGTGGTTTCAGTATACACCTTTTCTGCCATGCCTGCCAAGCATTTCTCGGAATAAAAACCAGGTATTTGCTATTTGACCCCGGCGGGCCTACAATACAGACAGAGACAAACCCGGCCCGGAGGAGGTGGGAGAGATGGAAGGTCTCTCGGAGGAACAGGCGTTCCGGCTGCGCCGGAACCTGTCCGACGCGGGCTGCGATTCCGCCCAGATCGCCCGGTTTCTGGAGCTGGAACAGGCCCGCCGCCGCTGTGAGCAATACCGGATGCTGGCCCGGCACAAAGCAGCCCTGCTCCAGGCGCTCCACTGCGTGGAATACAAAATCGACTGCCTGGATCATCTGCTCTATCTGATGCATCAGCAGGACGCCAACCCATAACAGAAACGGAGGTTTTCAATATGACCCAGGAAACGCTGCACCTGACCCAGGAATGGGACAAGACTTTCCCCCAGAGTGACAAGGTGGATCACTGGAAGGTGACCTTCCACAACCGTTATGGCATCACCCTGGCCGCCGACCTGTACCAGCCCAAAGGGGCCGCCGGCAGACTGCCCGCCATCGCCGTCTGCGGCCCCTTCGGCGCCGTCAAGGAACAGGCCTCGGGGCTGTATGCCCAGACCATGGCCGAGCAGGGCTTTTTGACCCTGGCCTTTGACCCTTCCTTCACCGGCGAGAGCGGCGGCCAGCCCCGGTACATGGCCTCCCCCGACATCAACACCGAGGACTTCCAGGCGGCGGTGGACTTTTTGTCGGTGCAGGACAAGGTGGACCCCGACAAGATCGGCATCATCGGCATCTGCGGCTGGGGCGGCCTGGCCCTGAACACCGCCGCCATTGACACCCGGGTCAAGGCCACGGTAGCCTCCACCATGTACGACATGAGCCGGATCAACGCCAAGGGCTATTTTGACGCCGAGGACAGCGAGGAGGCCCGCCACGCCAAGCGGGAAGCCCTCAGCGCCCAGCGCACCGCCGACTACCGCAGCGGCAGCTATGCCCTGGGGGGCGGCGTGGTGGACCCCCTGCCCGAAGACGCCCCCTTCTTTGTGAAGGATTACTACGCCTACTACAAGACCCCCCGGGGCTATCATCCCCGGTCCCTCAACTCCAACGGGGGCTGGAACGTCACCGGCTGCATCTCCTTCCTGAACCAGCCCATCCTCCAGTACACCAGCGAGATCCGCAGCGCGGTGCTGGTGGTCCACGGCGAGAAAGCCCATTCCTGCTACATGAGCCGGGACGCCTTCGCCGCCATGATGGAGGGCAACCCCTGCCCCGGCAACAAGGAACTGATGATCATCCCGGGGGCGGTCCACACCGATCTGTACGATCAGAAGGACATCATCCCCTTCGGCCACATCACCGCATTTTTCCACAAGTATCTGGGCTGATGTGAAAAAAGGGCGGGCCCCGCAGGGTCCGCTCTTTTTTCTATGTCATTCGGCCTGCTGGCGCCGGGCAAAAACCTTCCGGCAGCAGATCTGCCAGCTCACCGCGGCGGCCACCACTTCGGTGACCCAGAAGGCGTGCCACACCCCCGCTGCATCCCACAGCCGGCTGAACACAAAGGCCGCCGGGATGATGCACAGCACATACCGCAGCAGAGAGATCACCAGGGAGGGGAAACCCATCCCCAATCCTTCCAGCATGCCGCAGGCGATCACCGACAGCGCCGAGATGATGAAGCCCAGGCTGATGATCCGCAGGGCGGCGGTGCCCGCCTGGATGGTCTGGGCGTTGGCGGAGAACAGGCCGATCAGCTGGCCGGGCACTGCCCAGCAGAGCACCGTGCCCACCGCCATGATCCCTGCCGACAGGGCCAGGCCTGTGAAGAAAATCTTCCGCACCCGGCCGTATGCCCGGGCGCCATAGTTGTAGCCCACAATGGGCCGCATCCCCTGCACAATGCCGCTGGCCGGCAGATACAGGAAGGTCTGGAGCTTGTAGTACACCCCCAGCACCAGCACATACAGCTCCCCATAGGCCGCCAGGATGATGTTGAGGCAGGAGATCAGCACCGAGGGCAGGGCGATGTTGAGGGCGGCCGGCACTCCCACGGCGTACATCTTCCGGGCGATGGAGAGCTCCAGGATTTCCCGGTCAAACCGGAGTTTCACCGGGATCTTCCCCGCTCCATAGAGGGCCAGGTAGATCACCAGGCTCAGGGCCTGGCCCACGCCGGTGGCGATGGCGGCCCCTTCAATCCCCACGGCGGGGATGGGCCCCCAGCCGAAGATCAGCACCGGGTCCAGCAAAATGTTGGTGACGCAGCCCGACAGCATGCACACCATGGTCATCATCATTTTGCCGGTGGCCTGGCAGATTTTCTCCATCGACATGGCGGCGGCAATCACCACCGAAAAGGCGAAGGCGATCCGGGAATACCGCACCCCCAGGTCGATGACCACCTGGTCGGCGGTGAACATTCCCAGAAAGGCGGGCATCATCGGGATGCACACCGCCGTCAGCACCAGGCCGTGAAGGCTGTTCCACAGAATGCTCTGGGAGGCGGCTGCGGTGACCTTACGGCTGTCCTGGGCCCCCAGGTAAAAGGAGATGACGGCGTTGGCCCCCACCGCAAAGCCGATGGCCACCGCGCTGATCAAATTCTGGACCGGGTAGACCAGGGAAAGGGCCGTCATGGCGCTTTCGCTGATCCGGGCTACGTAGTAGCTGTCCACGATGTTGTACAAGGACGACACCAGCATGGACAGCACCATGGGCAGTGACATGGATAGTACCAGCGGCAGGACCGGTCTTGTTTTCATAAAGTTCTGCTGCATTGATTTCCTCTGCTTTCTTTCCTCTCTATTTCGCATACGAGCGCACAAAAAAAGCCATATCCTTCCTGTTTGAATCAGAAACAGGACAAAGATATAGCTTTCGCGTCTGGTATTATAATATACGCCTGACCGGTTGTCAAGTTCCAAATCCCGGAAAAGCCCTCTGCTTTCTTTCCCCGCCGGGGCGTGCTATAATAGGAAAAACAGGCTATCCCGGCCCGGGGCCTGGCTTTTGCCCCGCCCGGCCGCATACACTGTATCAAAACAAGAGAGGTGCACATCATGAAAGTTCTTATGATCAACGGCAGCCCCCGTGTGGGCGGCAATACATCCATCGCCCTGCAGGAGATGGAAAAGATCTTTGCCCAGGAAGGCATCGAAGTGGAAACCGTCCAGGTGGGCAACCAGGCCATCCGGGGCTGCATCGCCTGCGGCACCTGCGCCAAGCAGGGCAAGTGCGTCTTTGACGACGCCGTCAACGCGGTGGCCCCCAAGTTCGAGGCCTGCGACGGCCTGGTGATCGCCTCCCCGGTGTACTATGCATCGGCCAACGGCACCCTGATCTCTTTCCTGGACCGTCTGTTCTACAGCACCCACTTCAGCAAAACCATGAAGGTGGGCGCCAGCGTGGTGGTGGCCCGCCGGGGCGGCCTGTCCTCCACCTTTGACGAGCTGAACAAATACTTCACCGACGCCGGGATGCCGGTGGCCTCCAGCCAGTACTGGAACAGCGTCCACGGCCGGGCCGCCGGTGAGGCCAGCCAGGACGCCGAGGGCCTGCAGACCATGCGGACCCTGGCCCGGAACATGGCTTTCCTGATCAAGAGCATCGCCCTGGGCAAGGAGACCTTCGGCCTGCCCGAGACCGAGCCCATCCAGCGCACCAGCTTCATCCGCTGATTCTCCCCATAGGTTTTGCAGGGCCTGCCCGCCGGGGCGGGCCTTTTTTGCGCCTTGACAAAGGGGCTTTTGGTATGCTATCGTGTCATCGAAGTACACCACAAGGAGACAATCTATGCGCTACGATGCAGCCCCCATGGAGGGCCTCACCGACCGGGTCTGGCGGCAGGCCCATCAGCATTATTTCGGCGGGGCCGACCGCTATTACGCCCCCTTCATCTCCCCGCCCGAGAACCGGGTCCCCATCAAGAAAAAGATGGCCGAGCTGGCGCCCCAGGCCAACCCCGGCGCCCCGGTGATCCCCCAGCTGCTGGCCAGGGACGGCTCCCTGGCCGCCTGGATGATCGGCCTGCTGCGGCGGGAGATGGGCTACACCGAGGTGAACCTGAACCTGGGCTGCCCTTCCGGCACCGTCACCGCCAAAGGCAAAGGCTCCGGGATGCTGCGGGACCTGGGGGCTCTGGACCGGTTTCTCTACACCGTGTTCGATGAGGCCGGCGGGCCCATCTCGGTGAAAACCCGGATCGGGGTCACCGACCCTGAGGAGTTCGGCCCCATCCTGGAAGTCTACAACCGCTATCCCCTGGCCGAGCTGATCATCCATCCCCGGGTGATGCGCCAGCTCTACCGGGGCCAGGCCGACCGGGCCGCCTTTGCCGCCGCCCTGCCGTCCTGCAAAGCCCCCGTCTGCTACAACGGCGACATCACCACCCCCCAGGACCTGACCGCCCTGGAGGCCGCCTGGCCCGGCCTTGCGGGGCTGATGGCGGGCCGGGGCCTGATCGCCAACCCCGCCCTGTTCCGGATGGCCCGGGGCGGCGCCGCCCCCTCCAAAGAGGAGCTGCGGGGCTATCTCACCGAACTGTACACCGGCTACACCGCCGCCTTCGGCAGCGCCACGGCGGCCATCAGCCGGATGAAAGGGTTCTGGCACGAATGCATCGGCCTCTTTGCGGGCACCGAAAAGCTGGAAAAGCAGCTGCGAAAGCTGCGGGAGCCCTGGGAATACGAGGTGACGGTGGACCAGATCTTCACCCTGCCCCTGCGCTGAGAAGACAAAAGCCCGCCGCCCCTTCCGGGGCCAGCGGGCCATAACAGATGGAATCAGACATCCAGATAATTGCGCAGCAGCGCCTGCAGCAGGTCATCCCGATCCACCTTGCGGATCAGAGACCGGGCGCCGTTGTGGGTGGTGATGTAGGTAGGGTCTTCCGACAAAATATAGCCCACCAGCTGGTTGACCGGGTTGTACCCTTTCTCTTTCAGGGCAGCATATACCTGCTGCAAGATGTCGCGGATCTGCTCGTCCTTCTCATCGTGGATCGAAAAGATAGCAGTAGGTTCACTCATATACAATCCACTCCCTTCTGCTTTGTAAAAACACAAAGCGGTCTGCGGCCAGGAGCCGCCGCACGAATACTTCTTTTATTCTACACGAATCAAGGCCAAACTTCAAGTATTGATCCAAATATTTACAAATCGGCGCCCCGGAAAGTGGCCCAAAGACCAATGTTTCGGACGGTCTCGGGCCGCTTCATCTGATCGATCGGCCTTCAGGTGGGGATGCATCCCTTTTTGGGGCCTTTTTCCGGTTTGTGACAGCGCCGGCCGCCGGCCGGGGAAGGAGGAACAGCATGATCTTCGGCATCGGGTGCGATCTGTGCGCCATCCCCCGGATGGAAAAAAGCCTCACCGGGCCCCACGGGGCCGCCTTTGGGCGGCGGGTGTTCGGCCCGGAGGAGCGGCTGGCCCTGGGGCTGGACCCCGAAGACCCCGCTCCCCTGACCCCCCGCCGCATTGCCAGCGCCGCCGCTGACTTTGCTGCCAAGGAAGCCTTTCTCAAGGCGGCGGGCACCGGCCTGGCCGGGCCCTTTGCCCTGTGCGAAATCCAGGCCCTTCGGATGGAATCCGGCGCGCCGGCCTATCAGTTTTCGGGCCGCACCGCCGCCTGGATGGAAGAGCACCATCTGATCGCCCGCCTCACCCTGAGCCACGACGGCGGGATGGCCATGGCGGTCTGCCTGCTGGAAGAAATCGAGACCTCCTGCATAAGATAAACCAACGGCGCCTCTGCATAGGCCGCAGCGGTTTGGGGCATACTCCTGGTGACAACCCAAGGGCTGCGGGCCGCTGGCACGCCGGCACATAGAGCGGCCAGACACCGCGCCCCCCAATCTGCAAGGAGGGAGTTCCATGGAGGTACACAGAGGAGAAGTTTTCTACGCCGACTTATCACCTGTTGTCGGCTCAGAGCAGGGCGGCGTCCGCCCCGTATTGATTGTCCAGAACGAGATCGGCAACCGGCACAGCCCTACCGTGATCGCGGCGGCCATTACATCCCGGCTGGATAAAACCCGGCTGCCCACCCACATCAATATCCGGGCGGCAGACACCGGCCTGGCCAAGGACAGCGTGGTTCTGCTGGAGCAGATCCGCACCCTGGATAAGCACCGGCTCCGCCAGCGGGCGGGGCAGATCACCGCTGAGGACCAGAAACGGGTCAACCAGGCCCTGGACGTCAGCCTGGGGCTCAACGGCTATTGAGCCAGATGGCGGCCCTCTGATCCCGACAGACCTTGAACAAAAAATCCCCGCCGGGCTTTCGCGGCCCGGGCGGGGATTTTTGTATGGCTGCAAAAAACCCCGGAACACTGTTCCGGGGTGTGGTGGACGGTACAGGACTCGAACCTGTGACCTCCTGCACGTCAAGCAGATGCTCTACCAGCTGAGCTAACCGTCCAAAGTGTCTTGCGACTTGGTTATAATACCACACTTTGACGGGAAATGCAAGAGGTTTTTTCAATTTTTTTCGGAAAAAGGGTCGGGTCAGCCCTCCTGGACCATCATCCGGGCGGCCTTGTAGATGTCGCCGCAGCCCAGGGTGATCACCAGGTCGCCCTCACGGGCGTTGTCCTTCACCCACTGGGCGGCCTCTTTCAGGCCGTCCACCAGCACCGAGCCAGGCACCTTTTCGGCCAGCATGGCGCTGTTGATGGAGGGGTCATTGGGCTCCCGGCTGCCCAGGATGGGGGTCAGCACGGCAATGTCGGCCAGCTTCAGCACATCGGCAAAATCATCCAGCAGCATTTTGGTGCGGCTGTATGTAAACGGCTGATGGACGGCGATCAGGCGCTTGTAGCCCAGCTCTTTGGCGGTGGTCAGGGTGGCGCGCATTTCGGTGGGGTGGTGGGCATAGTCATCCACCACCACGGCGCCGTTGCACTCGCCGTAGACCTCAAAGCGGCGGCAGGCGCCCTTGAAGGACAGCAGCGCGTTGGCGCACTGTTCCACCGTCAGGCCCATGGACAGGCAGACAGCGCACATGGCCAGGGCGTTGTAGATGTTGTGGTAGCCGGGCACGGCCAGCTTGATGTGGCCGCCGGCATGGTCCCAGGACACCAGATCAAATTCATAGAAGCCGGGGCGGTACTCCTGGATATTGACAGCCCGGTAGTCTGCCTCGTTGTGGATGGCAAAGGTGCGGACCCGGCGCTGGATGGTGTACATGACATCCATGGTGTTCTTGTCGTCGGCGTTGGCGAAGATCATGAACCGGGTCATCAGGGAGAACCGCTTGAAGGCAAACTTCAGTTCGCCCATGCTGCCGTAGTAATCCAGATGGTCGTTGTCGATGTTCAGCACCACCGACAGATAGGGGGTCAGCTTGAGGAAGGTCTCGGCATACTCGCAGGCCTCCACCACAATGTCATCCCCCTTGCCGGCCTTGCCGTAGCCGCCGATGAGGGGCAGCTTGCCGCCAATGACGGCGCTGGGGTCCCGGCCCGCCAGTTCCAGGGCGGTGGTGATCATGGAGGTGGTGGTGGTCTTGCCGTGGGTGCCCGACACACAGATGCTGTTCTTGTACAGGCGGCTCACATAGCCCAGCAGGACGCTGCGCTCCACGGTGGGGATGCCGCAGCTCTCGGCGGCGGCCCGCTCCACGTTGTCCTTGGGGATGGCGGCCGAATAGACCACCATGTCGGCGCCCATGACATTGTCAGCGCTGTGGCCCAGGGTCACCTTGATGCCCATCTCCCGCTCGGAGCGGATGGTGCTGCCGTCCAGCACGTCGCTGCCCGAAATCTCATACCCCTTGGCTGCCAGGATCTGGATCAGCGGGTACATGCCGCTGCCGCCGCAGCCGATGAAGTGGATTTTTTTGACATGATCCAGCAGACGCTGGTCATAATCACTGAACATATTCATAAAGGCTTACCTCCCTATATCCGCGGCCCGTCCGGCCGGAAAAAAGTCCTGATCCGGTTCCACACTTTCCCTCAGGACACAATGGCGCATTGTTGTTATTCATTATTATAGTATTTTTGGCGGGCGAAATAAACAGTTCCCCTCCATTTTTGAGAAAAAGCCGGAAATCCCTTCTCATTTTTGTAGGATACTACAACAACTTCCGGCTTGCAGGGCGGGTCTTGGAAGGCCTCAGCGGCCCCGCCGGGACAAAATTTCATCCAGAATGGCCCCGGCCACAGCCTCCTTGCTCATCAGGGGCAGCTGGCGGACAGCGCCGTCCGGCGTCAGGAAGGTCACCAGGTTGGTGTCCACCCCAAAGCCGGCCCCCGGGTCCTTCAGGTTGTTGGCCACAATCATATCCAGATTCTTGCGGCTCAGCTTTTCGGCCGAGTGGGCCACCATGTCCCGGGTCTCCATCGAGAAGCCGCAGAGGAACTGGTGGGTCTTGCGGGGGCCGATGGTGCCCAGGATATCGGCGGTGCGGACCAGGGGGATGCTCATCTCCCCATCCGACTTTTTCACCTTGTCGGCGGCCACCGAGGCGGGGCGGTAATCCGCCACCGCCGCCGCCATCACCAGGATGTCGGTGTCCTCAAAATGGCCGGTGACGGCGTCGTACATCTCCTGGGCCGAAGTCACCGGCACATCCTCTGCAAAGCGGACCGGCGGCAGGGCGGTGGGGCCGTGAATCAGGGTGACGCTGGCCCCCCGCAGGGCGGCGGCATGGGCCACCGCATAGCCCATCTTGCCGGTGGAGTGGTTGGTCAGGCAGCGCACCGGGTCGATGGCCTCCTGGGTGGGGCCGGCGGTGACGGTGACCCGCAGGCCTGCCAGGTCCTTGGGGGCCAGGGCCTGCTCCACATAGTCCAGCAGGACGGCGTCGGCCGGCAGCCGGCCCTTGCCCACATCGTGGCAGGCCAGCACCCCGCTCTCGGAGGGGATGATGGTGAAGCCGTAGTGCTCCAGGGTGCGGATGTTGTCCTGGGTGATGGGGTTTTCCAGCATGCCGGTGTTCATGGCCGGGGACACCAGCTTGGGGCATTTGGCCGCCAGGACGGTGGTGGTGAGCATATCGTCGGCAATGCCGTGGGCCATCTTGGCGATGACGTTGGCGGTGGCGGGGGCCACCAGAATCACGTCCGCCTTTTTGGCCAGCTCGATGTGGGTCACCTCAAATTTAAAGTCCCGGTCAAAGGTATCCACCATGCACTTGTGGCCGGTAAGGGTTTCAAAGGTCAGCGGCGTGATGAATTGGGTGGCGTTGCGGGTCATGATGACCTCCACGTCAGCCCCGCGCTTTTTCAGTGCGCTGGCCACCCCCGCCATCTTATAGGCGGCAATGCCGCCGGTAATGCCCAGCAGAACGCATTTGCCTTGCAGATCCATAGGAATGATCCTCCCCTGTCTCAATGATTGCTGCGATATCAACAGTATAAACCAATCCGCCCCGGATGACAAGCGCAGTCCCCCGCCGGCGGGCATAAAAAAAGCGTCCCCGCAGCCTGTCACAGTGCGGGGACGAACCATAAGAGGACGGAGCAGCCCTATAAAATGGCGCGCAGGGCTGTTCCGGGGAATTGTAACGTTCAGCGGGCCACGGCCTCTTTCAGCCGGGCCAGATCGGCAGCGTCGGGGTGGCTCACCGCCTGGTCAAAGTTGGCCAGCATCATGGCACGGCGGGGGCTCTCGGGCATCTGCTCATACCGGGTGCGGACCGCCTGGGGCATTTTGCCCTGGCACATATAGGTACCCGTCACCTGGACGCCGGGGGCCAGGTTTTCCTTCACCCGCTCCATGATCTGGGCAAAATAGGCCTCCGACCCGCCGAAGCCGGCGGTGCCGAACAGGAAGACCTTCTGCCCCGTCAGCTGGCGCAGGAAGTCTGCCACAGCCTGATCACAGGTTCCCTTGTCGGTCCAGAAGCCCACATAGAGGGTGTCGGCAGCCAGGGCTTCCGGGGCAGGGGCGCCGCAGTAGAGGCAGTCTGCCTGGGGCAGGGTTTCCTGGACGGCCTTGGCCAGCAGGGCGGTGTTCCCTGTCCGGCTGCTGTAGACAATGGCGTAACTCATTGGTTCTCCTTTCTATCGTAGATGCAGTGGACGCCCCGGTGGGCCATCATCCCGCCCAGGCACTCTTTGTTGCAGCGGACGCAGCGGCGGATTTCGCTGGTCCGCCCCTCCTGAACCTTCTGGGCCCAGGCCGGGTCGGCAATCAGCTGGCGGCTCATGGCCACACAGTCAATCCGCCCCGAACGCAGCTGTTCCTCGATGAAGTCAGGGTCGGTGAGGCCGCCCACCCCGCAGATGGGGCAGTGGGTCAGCTTCCGCACCTGGTCGCAGAATTTCAGGAAGCAGCCCTCCGCCCCGAACTCCGGATGGTTTCTGGGGGGGATGGTGTCGCTGAGCTCCCCGTGGTTGGCCAGGGTCACATGGAAACTGGTGACCCCCGCCCCTTCCAGCAGGGGGACAAAGACGGGCAGTTCTTCCTCCAGTACGCCGGCGTTGCCGTAGTGGGGGTTTTCCTGGCGGACGGCCAGTTTGTAGTCGATGGGGATGTCAGGCAGGTGGCGGCGGACGGCGCTGACCGCCTCCACCGCAAACCGGGCCCGGTTGGTGGCGCTGCCGCCGTAGGCGTCGGTGCGCTGGTTGAACACCTCGGAGCTGAAGCTGCCGCACATCCGGTCCCCGTGGACCTGCACCATATCAAAGCCTGCCTTCACTGCCAGCTCGGCGGCGGTGCCGAAGGCCTCGGTGATTTTGTGGATCTTCTCCACCGGCAGGCCGGTGATGTAGGGCCCCACCTGCTGGTTCAGCAGGGGCCGCAGCTCCTCCATCGAGATCCGCTTGGTCAAAACCCCGGGGATGTATTTCAGCATCGCCTTGAGGTCGGAGTCGGACTGATGGAGCTGGGCGCAGATCTTGCCCCCCTCACTGTGGACCGCATCGGCCAGGGCCTTATAATAGGCAAAGCCCTTTTTGGAGTAGAGGGAGGGCCCGAATTTGCTGGGCAGCACCGGCACATCCCCCACGATGATCATGGCAGCCCCGCCGGCGGCCAGCCGCTTGTAATAGGCGGCCTGCTCTTCCTGGGGCAGGCCCATGCTGGTGGGGGCAAAAATCACACGGTTCTTTAAAACAAGTCCTCCGTAATTCAGAGGACTGCAGATGGTTTCATACATGGCAAATCTCTTCTTTCCAGACTGCTTTGGATGTTGTTTCTCTTGACTTGGTCAAGTATAGCATCATAGCTTGACAAAGTCAAGTATAAAATCAAAAAAATTTCGGAGCGGCGTTTTCCGCTCCGGCCGCCGGCCTGTTCTCCCCCCAATGATACCGGCAACTGCGCTGAAACACCGGCCCCGCCCAGCACAAAAAGCGGCAGCTGCCGGAGACCCGGCAGCTGCCGCTTTCGCTAAGAGAATGGAATGGAAAAGAATGGAGGAGCTTACTTCTTCTGAACGTACTTCAGGCAGTCCAGCATAACAGCCACCAGGATGATGATGCCGGAGAAGACGAACTGCAGGTTGGCATCAATGCCCAGAGTGGTCAGGGAGTAAGTCAGTGCGGTGAAGATGAACACGCCGACCACCACGCCGGAGATCTTGCCGATACCACCGGTGAAGGACACGCCGCCCACGACGCAGGCTGCGATGGCGTCCATCTCCCAGCCCTGGCCATAAGCAGCCGAGCCGGAACCGAACATACGGATGCACTCCAGCCAGGAGCCGAAGCCGTACAGGACACCTGCCAGAACAAAGGCGCCCACAGTGACCCAGAACACCGAGATACCGGAAACGGCAGCAGCCTCAGCGTTGCCGCCCACGGCGAACAGGTTCTTGCCGAAGGTGGTCTTGTTCCAGATGAACCAGACGATGACCACGGCTGCAGCAGCCCACAGGATGATGGTGGGGAAGCCGCCGATGCGGGGGATGATCATGCTGGGAATGGTGGTATCAATGGCACCGAAGGACACGCCCTTGGTGGAGTAGGTCACCAGACCGAAGATCACCAGCATGTTGGCCATGGTGGAGATGAAGGGGTGCATCTTGAACCGGGCGGTGAAGAAGCCTGCGATGGTGGTGAAGATGGTGCACAGCACAATGCAGACAACCAGAGCCAGCAGGATGCGGACGGGAACCGGCAGGCCGGAGAAATCAAAGACTGCACCGAACACCGAGCCGGTGTTGGGGCCCTGGTGCATCACGATGGTGGCAGCGGTCATGCCCATGCCCACCATACGGCCGATGGACAGGTCGGTGCCGGCCAGCAGGATCAGGCCAGCCACGCCCAGAGCCAGGAACATACGGGGCGAAGCCTGCTGCAGGATGTTCAGGATGTTGTTGACCGTCAGCAGCTGCACGCCCTTGACCACAGGGGTGATGACGCACAGAGCTGCGAAGACGATGATGATGGCGATGTACAGGCCGTTCTTCAGGAAGAAGTCGCGGCTGTTGAAGGTGTAGGTGTAGTTCTCCCAGCGCTGAGCGATGCTCTCGGCGAAGGTGTACTTGGACAGCCGCAGCATGTCGATCAGGTGATACTTGTAATCAAAGGCGGCGTGGCGCCGGTCCTTGATGCCCTGCAGTTCCTGATCCCGCTGCATCTTGGCGTCAAACAGGCGGTTTTTGTAGACGTATTTCTCGTCCTTGATCTCTTTGGAGTCGCTCAGCTTGGCGATGATGCCCTGGTGCTCTTTTTCCAGCTTGGCCACAGCCTCCTGATACCGCTGCTGGGCAGCAGCCTTTTCCTGCTGGCAGCTGGCCACCACATGGTCGAAGTAGTCGGTCTTGTAGTGGGCCTTCAGGTAAGCCTCTGCGTCGGCGATCAGCTTGTCCACCTGGGGCTTGTTCTTGGCCTCCACTGCCTTGGCTGCCTCCAGCTGCTTTTTCAGCTCGGCCTGACGGGCGGCCTTTTCCTCAGCGGTATAAATGCGGTCCCGCTTGAGGTTGTCCAGATCATTCTGGATGTTGACAGCCTTCTCGGTGCCTTCGTGGCGCAGCTCGTCGATCTGCGCCTGGATTTTTCCTACATAATCATCGATGGGTTTGCGGAGTTCCACTTCCCGCTCCGTCGAAAGAATCGTACTTGTTGCCATATTCTATCCCCCGCTCACAGGTATTTCGCACTCAGGCGTAAAAGCTCTTCCTGGTTGGTCTTCTTGGTCTCCACAATGCCGGACAGGTGGCCGTTGGACATGACGCCGATCCGGTTGGTGATGCCCAGAATCTCGGGCATCTCGGAAGAGACCACGATGATGGTCTTGCCCTGTTTGGCCATCTGGATGATCAGCTCATAGATCTCATACTTGGCGCCCACGTCGATGCCGCGGGTGGGCTCATCCATCATAAAGACCTGAGGCTCCCGCTCCAGCCACTTGCCGAAGATAACCTTCTGCTGGTTGCCGCCGGACAGGCTGGAAATCATATCATCGGGGCCCATGCACTTGGTGTGCATGATCTTGATCTCTTTGCTGGTGGCCTTGACCATCTTGGGTTTGGACAGCGCCAGGCCAACTTTGTACTGGTCCAGGTTGGCGATGGTGGTGTTGAAGGTCAGGTTGCCTTTCAGGAACAGGCCGTTGGCCTTCCGCTCCTCGGTGATGAGGGCGAAGCCGTGCTCAATGGCCTCCCGGGCGTCGTTGAAGTTCATCAGCCGCCCGCGGAAGTAAACCCGGCCGGCGGCGCGGGTGCGCACGCCGAAGATGGTTTCCAGCAGCTCGGTGCGTCCGGCGCCCACCAGGCCGTACAGGCCGAAGATTTCGCCTTCCCGCACATCAAAGGTGATGTCCTGCAGGTGGGGTGCATACTTGGTGGACAGGTGCTGCACCGACAGGATGGGCTCGCCGGGGGTGTTGTCCACCGGCGGGAACCGGCTTTCCAGGGAGCGGCCCACCATGGCGGCGATCAGCTCGTTCATGTTGGTTTCCTTGGTGGACTTGGTCATCACCAGGTTGCCGTCCCGCAGCACCGAGACCTCGTCGCAGATCTCGAAGATTTCGTCCATCTTGTGGGAGATGTAAATCAGTGCGATGCCCTGGGATTTCAGCATCCGCATCATCTCGAACAGCTTGTTCACTTCCTGCACCGTCAGGGAGGAAGTGGGCTCGTCCAGAACGATGACCTGGGCATTGTAGGAGATGGCCTTGGCGATCTCGCACATCTGCCGCTGGGACACCGACATGTTCCGCATGGGCTGGGTCAGGTTGACCGTCATGCCCAGGCGGCGGAACAGGTCTGCCGCTTTGCGCTTCATCTGGGCCTCGTCCACCACGCCCATGCCCTTGACGGGGTACCGCCCCAGGAACAGGTTATCGGTGACGCTGCGCTCCAGGCACTGGTTCAGCTCCTGATGCACCATGGCAATGCCGTTTTCCAGTGCATCCTTGGGTCCGGAGAAGCTGACCTCTTTGCCGTTCAGGATAATTTTGCCCTCGTCTTTTTGATAGGTGCCGAACAGGCACTTCATCATGGTGGATTTGCCGGCGCCATTCTCGCCCATCAGTCCCATGACAGTGCCCCGTTTCACATCCAGATTGATGTGGTCCAGCACACGGTTGCGTCCGAATGACTTGCACATGCCGCGAATCGACAAGACGATGTCTTCTTTCGGTTCCGCCATTCTCGTCCCTCCAGTCTTACGTTGGATCTCCTCGGGGCGGCAGGCCGCCCCCACAAAAAAGGCGCTATTAGGGAGGGCTCTTCTCCCCAATGGAGAATTTCCTTCTCCCTAATAGCGCTCCATTAGAGCTTTGTCACAGCTCGCTGAATCGTGTTACTGGCTCAGCAGGGCAGTGTAAGAAGTGGCGTTGTCGGTCTTGACCATGTTGATGGCGAATGCATCATACTGGCTGGGGTTGCCCAGACGGTTGGTGATGTTGGACTCGTTCTGGCCGTCGCCGCCGATGTAATCCACCTTCAGGTTCAGCAGATCGTCGTACTTCTGCAGCAGGGGCTGGTAGGTGGCGCTCAGGAAGTTATCAGCTGCGTTGTAGATGTCCAGCCACACGCTCTTCTCGGCGTGGGTAGCGGAATCCAGCTGGTTGGAAACAGGTGCGTAAGGCACGGTGGAATCCAGGTAATCCTCGTAGTTGTCAGCGGTAACTGCAACGTTCAGTGCGTAGTAGGAACGGGAAGCTTCGTCGTAGTAGTACACGTCGTCGCTCAGCACGTTGCCTGCGTCATCCTCGGTGGCGATGCCGGTGTTGATGTCCACGCCGTCCAGAGCATTGCGGATCAGGCGGAGGGTCAGGTAAGCCTGCACGTCAGCGTGCTGGCTGATGGTGCCGCCGTAGCCTTCTGCGATGGCAGCCACAGCGTCAGCGTTGGCGTCGTAGCCGAAGGTGGGAACGCTGTTGGCGCGGGACCAGGAGTTGAACATTGCCATGCCCATGCCGTCGTTGTTGGAAACAACGATATCAATCTGGTCACCCAGAGAAGCAGCCCAGGTGGTGATGGCGTTGCCTGCGGTACCTGCATCCCAGGTAGCACCGGCGGAGTTCTTCATCTCCTGGCTGGCCAGCTCACGGACGGTGTAGGTGGTGCCGTTCACTTCGATGGTGCCGTCCTGCACAGCAGTGGCGGTGCCGTCGGTGTTGACGCCCACGGGATCACTGACGATGCCGTTGTCGCCTTCCACTGCGGTGCCCAGAGCGCTGCGAACGCCGCGGGTACGGGCGATGGAGTCGTTGTGGCCGATATCGCCGATGGCCAGCACGTAGCCGATGACGCCGTCGCCGTTGCGGTCGATGGTGTCAGCGTGGGCCTCGATGTAATCCTTGACCATCTGGCCCTGCAGCTCAGCGCCCTGGTTGGCGTCGAAGCCGACGTAGTAGGTGTTGTCGTTGAAGGACAGGGCAGCCTGGTCCAGTTCACCGGTGGTGGAGTTAGAGGGCTGACGGTTGAACCAAATCAGGGGCTTATCCTTGTTGGCCACGGTGCTGGTCTCAGCAGCAGTGCTGGTACCGCCGGACTGTGCGGTGGTGGTGGAAGAACCGGAGCCGCCGCAGGCAGCCAGGCTCAGAGCCATCACAGTAGCCATTGTCAATGCAATCGCTTTTCTCATGTGGATTCTCCTTTTCTTCTTTCCATAAAATGCATCGGGTGATGTGGGGCTTTGCTCGCCTGCCCCACTTGCTGATTCTATGGTATCGGAAATCCACCCGAAAAACAAGGGCAAAAATCACCGATCGGCATGGTAAAAAACCATCTGATATCGGCAAAATGCAATTCTGTATGCGCAAAAAACTATAAAAACTGCACAAATACGGCTCATTGGAAGGCGAATAAAGCCTTCTGGCTGTCCATGGTAAACATGTTCTCCAGCGTCACCACACGGGTGCTGGTGTCGACGGTGTCAGACAGCCGGCTGCCCTGGCCGGTGAGCAGCTGGTAGGCGCTCTCCACCCCCATGTAGCCCATGGCGTAGGGGTTCTGGACCACCAGCGCATCCACGCTGCCGTTCTGCAGCCCCTCCACCGTGGCCACGTTGGAGTCGAAGCCCACCAGATACACCCGGTCGGACAGGCCCATCTGGGCCACCGCAGCGGCGGCCCCCACACTGGTGGGCTCATTGAAGGCCAGCACCACATTGATCTCGGGGTGGTCCTTCAGCATGGCGGTGGTGTCGGCCTGGGCCCGGCCCGACTCGGCCAGGGTGTTCACCACCGCCGCCACCCGGGCCCGGCCGCTGTCGGCAAAGGTTTCCCTTGCCCCCTGCTCCCGGCCCTGGCCGTTGGCGCTGCGGACATCGTAATTGATGATCCCCACCACCAGCCGGCCCTTCATCCCGTCCAGGGCGGCCTGGGCCGCCATCTGGCCGGCGGCATAGTTGTCGGTGCCGATGTAGGTCTCCACCCCTTTGGAATTCACGTTGGAGTCGATGGCCACAATCCGGACCCCCTGGGCCGCGGCGGCATCGATGGCCTGGGCGCTGTTCTCATAGTCCGCCGCCGAAAACACCAGGGCCTCGGCGCCGGCGGCCACCGCCTCCTCCACCAGCTGGTTCTGGGTCTCGTAGTCCTCTTCGGTTTCGGGGCTGGAAATGGTCAGATCCAGGTTGTATTCGGTGGCAGCCGCCTGGGCCCCCGCATACACCGACCGGAAAAATTCGCTGGTCTCGGATTTTCCCACCAGGGCCACCTTGTGGCGGGCCCCCGCCGGGGCGCTCTGGCTGCAGCTTCCCAGGCAGCCCGCCAGCAGGGCTGCGGCCGTCAGCAGGGCCCACAGCTTATTTCGTCTCATAGGCATCCTCCTGCCGCACTTTGGGCATCCGGATTTCCACACAGGTGCCCTCGTCCGGCACGCTTTCGATCCGCAGCCCGTACTGTTTGCCGAAATAGATCTTCAGCCGGTCGTTGACGTTCCGGATGCCGATGCCGGTGTGGTCCTTGGGTTTCTGGTTCATGATGGCCTCCACCTGTTCCGGGCTCATCCCCACCCCGTCATCAATCACCCGGAACAGGATGTCATCCCCGTCGGGCTTCACCTCCACCTGGATGTGGCCCTCTTCCACCAGCAGGTCCAGCCCGTGGTTGATGGCGTTCTCGATGATGGGCTGGAGGGTGATCTTGTTGCACAGGTAATCCAGGCAGGAGGGGTCCACCTGGAAATCATAGCTGAACCGGTTTTTATACCGGTACTTCTGAATCTGCAGGTAGCTTTCGGCGTGCTCGATCTCCTTGGCAATGGGGATCAGTTCGTGGCCCTTGCTGATGCTGATCCGGAACAGCCGGGCCAGAGCATGGACCATCTGGACCGCGTCGGCGTTCTGCCCCTGCTCGCACATCCAGGCGATGGAATCCAGGGTATTGTACAGGAAGTGGGGGTTGATCTGGGCCTGCAGGGCCTTCAGTTCGGTTTTGCGCAGGTTGATCTCCTCCTGGCGCACCGTCACCATCAGCTGCTGGATCCGGCACACCATGTGGCTGAAGGAAGCAGACAGCTCCTGCACTTCCCGGGTGCCTCCCACCGGGGAATAGGTGAAGTGGTCGGCGTCCGACTCAAAGCGCTCCATGGCCTCGGCCAGGCCCCGCAGGGGCCGGCCCAGCAGCTGGGACAGCACCCAGCTGGTGAGCACCGCCGCTGCCAGCACCACAACCCCCAGCACCAGGGACAGCCGGACCATCTCACTCATGTTCCGGTCCACCAGCTCGTCCACATAGCTCACGCCCACCACGCGCCAGCCGCTGGTGCCCACGCTGTTGATGCAGGTGATGACGGTGCCGTTGTCGTAGACGCCGTCCGCCAGGCCCACCAGATCCGCGGTGTTTTCGCTTTTCAGGTCGGCGTAGATCAGCTGCTGCTGGGGGTGGTAGACCAGGTTGCCGTCGGCATCCAGCAAAAAGCAGTAGCCCCGGCTGCCGATGCCCACATTGTTGATGGCGCTGGACAGGCTGGAAAAGCTCAGGTCCAGGGACACCCAGGCCGCCTCGCCCCCGTCCTCCAGGGGCGCCGTCATGGTCACCACCCAGGGGTAGTAACGGTCAAAAATGGTCTCCACATGGGGCGCCGTCATGTAAGGTTCCGAGGCCTGGCGGGCCCGGTTGTAATCGAAGGAGAGGTTGGCCACAATGTGTTCCTTGGGGTCCCGGCCCAGGGTCCAGCAGTCCAGCAGCGCCCCGCCGGGGCTGTAGCTGGTGACGGCCACCACATCCGGCCGGAAGTTCAGAAAGGCATTCAGCATGGAATCCCGCTTGGCGGCGGGCTGGCCCAGGGTCTGCTGGACAATGGACATGGACTGGTCCATGATTTCCAGGTAGTCGGCCACCGTGTTGGACACCTGGGCCACCGCCTGTTCGCTGCTGGTGCGGGCGTTCTGGACGATGGCCTGGTGATACCGGTTGAGGAACAAGCCGATGCAGCACACCAGGATCACCGCCACCACCCCCACCACCATGCTCACCAGGATGGTGGTGATCCGCAGCCGGGTTTTGGCCGGGCCGGTCATTGGGCGGCCTCCCCGGGGGCCGCGCGCAGCCGGCGGCGGAAGGCATTGGGAGACTCCCCGGCGTATTTCTTAAAGCAGTAGCTGAAGTAGTGCTGGTCCAGATAGCCGCAGCGCCCCGCCACCTCCTGAATCCGGAGGTCGGTGGTTTCCAGCAGCTGGCGGGCAGCCTCCATCCGCTTGCGGATCAGGATATTGATGAAGGTCTCCCCGGCATATTTCTTGATGCAGGCGCTCAGGTGGTTGGGGCTGACGTCCAGCATCCCGCTGAGGGACACCAGGGACAGATCCGCCTCCATGTAGTGCTTGTCCAGGGCCTCCAGGGCCCGCTGGCACAGGCCGCTGCCGCCGGCGGTGGGCTTCAGGTCCCCCACAAACCGGACGCCCCCTTCGGCGGGGTCGGCCTTCTGCATGGCCTCCATGGCCTCCCGGTAGGCATTGTGGAGCTGGGAGAGGTCGGGGGTCATCCGGCTGACGCCGATGCGGCACCGGCACCCCAGCACACGGTCGGCAATCTGGCTGATCTCGTCGGCCAGAATGTGCATGTACTCCTCAAAATCCGAGGGGTTGCCCAGCAGCACGCTGATCACCCGGCCCCCCGAGAAAAAGCTGACATTCCGCAGGTACTTGACCGCCAGCTTGTCCACGGTGGAGGCGAAAGCCGGGGTGGTGCAGGCCTCCCCCTGGTCGGTCTGGATGGTGACCGCCATCACCGTATAATAAGGCTTGTCGGTCTTGTCCTGCAGCAGGCCGCACTCCACCGCATAGGTGCCGGTGTTGGCGTCGGGCTGGGCGTATTCGTCCAGCACCAGGGGCATCAGGAACACCGCCCGCTTGTCCTGGCGGGGCGGGGCCTGGGTCTGGGAGGCCTGGCGGAACAGGGCAAACTGGGCGTCCATCTTCTGATGCACCGTCCGCAGCTCGGCCGCGATGCCGTCGATGGTCAGCGGCTTGAGCATATAGCTGATGATGTTATACTGGATGGCCTGCTTGGCGTAGGAAAAATCATCGTATCCGCTCAAAAAGGCAATGTTCATGGCCGGGCGGATCTCCCGCACCTGGCGGGCCAGTTCGATGCCCGAGATGAAGGGCATCCGGATGTCGGTGAGCAGCAGGTCAGGCTCCAGCTTTTCCACCAGTTCCAGGGCATCCAGGCCATTGGTGGCGCTGCCCACCAGCGAAAACCCCAGCTCGGCCCAGGGAACCATGGTGCAGACGGCTTCCCGCAGCATATCCTCATCGTCGGCCACCACCACAGTGTAAACGTTCTTGTGGGTCATGGTTGCATACTCCTTTTCCATTCCTGAACAACAGATAATTCTATTGTATGAAATCGGCCAAAGGATTGCAAGAGGGCCCGCCGGCGCCGCCCCAAAACAAAACAGGCGGCCCCGCTTTCGCGGGTGAACTGCTCCAGTAAAAGTAGACAATGAAAAAAGAAGGCCTCCTGTGGTAGAATAAAACTACTACAGGAGGTTTTTGCTATGCCCAGAAAATACAGCCACATTCAGGAACACGAGAAGGAAATAATAGAGCTTCGCAGCCAGGGAATGACTCTGCGTCAGATTGGAGAGAAGCTGGGATTCACATATAAGGAAATGCGTGGATTTCTTTCCCGATACAATCGAAAGCAGCGAAAACTTGCAGCGGGAGTTCCCCCAAAACCCAAGGGACGACCCAGGAAAGGCGAAGTCCGGGA
>CALWZK010000016.1 GCA_944386015.1 uncultured Faecalibacterium sp. | reverse complement strand
GCCAGTCTTTGATTCGCTTGTTCTACCCCTTGCAGGCCTCTTTTTTGTACTGTCCGCACAATATGGGGCGGTTCATACAGGCTGGGGACCTTTTTTGTGATTCTGACCATCAGAGGATGTCGATGTATTCGCCCTTGAGGGCCTTGTTCATGCTGCGCACCGCGCAGAACTTGCCGCACATCGAGCAGCTGTCCTCCTCTTCGGGGGAGCGGTCGGCCCGGATGGCCTTGGCGGTTTCGGGGTCGATGGCGCATTCCCACTGCTTTTCCCAGTCGAAGGTGCGGCGGGCGTCGGCCATGGCGTCGTCACGATCCCGGGCATGGGGGATCTTCTTGGCGATGTCGGCGGCATGGGCGGCGATCTTGGAGGCGATGATGCCCTGTTTCACGTCCTCCAGGTTGGGCAGGGCCAGGTGCTCGGCGGGGGTGACATAGCACAGGAAGGCGGCGCCGGAGGAGGCGGCGATGGCCCCGCCGATGGCGGCGGTGATGTGGTCATAGCCGGGGGCAATGTCGGTGACGATGGGGCCCAGCACATAGAAGGGGGCGCCCATGCACACCGTCTGCTGAATCTTCATGTTGGCGGCCACCTGGTCCAGGGGCATGTGGCCGGGGCCCTCGATCATCACCTGGACGTCCTTGGCCCAGGCACGCTTGGTCAGCTCGCCCAGACGCACCAGCTCCTCGATCTGGCACACATCGCTGCCGTCGGCCAGGCAGCCCGCCCGGCAGGCGTCTCCCAGGGAGATGGTGACGTCGTACTCCCGGCAGATGTCCAGGATCTCGTCAAAGTGCTCATAGAAGGGGTTTTCCTGGCCGGTCATGCACATCCAGGCAAACACCAGCGACCCGCCCCGGGAGACAATGTTCATCTTCCGCTTGTGGGTCTTGATCTGGTCGATGGTCTTGCGGGTGATGCCGCAGTGGAGGGTGACAAAGTCCACCCCGTCCTGGGCGTGGAGCCGCACCACGTCGATGAAGTCCTGGGCGGTTAGGGTGGCCAGGTCCCGCTGGTAGTGGATGACGCTGTCATACACCGGCACGGTGCCGATCATGGCGGGGCACTCGTGGGTCAGCTTCTGGCGGAAGGGCTGGGTGTTGCCGTGGGAGGACAGGTCCATGATGGCCTCGGCCCCCATGTTGACGGCGGCCATCACCTTCTGCATCTCCACGTCATAGTCCTTGCAGTCCCGGGAGACGCCCAGGTTGACGTTGATCTTGGTGCGGAGCATGGAGCCCACGCCGTTGGGGTCGATGCAGGTGTGGAGCTTGTTGGCGCAGATCACCACCTGGCCTTTGGCCACCCAATCCCGGATTTCCTCGGGGGTGCGGTATTCCTTGGCGGCCACAGCCTCCATCTCGGGGGTGATGATGCCCTGGCGGGCGGCGTCCATCTGGGTTGCATAAGTTCGCATGGGAAAAATTTCCTTTCTGACAGTCAGACTGTATTTATTCGGGGGTGTCGGGGCTCTGGGCGAAGACACCCTGCAAAGCAAAACCGTGGTGCATGGGGCCGCTGCCGCGGCCCAGGTCCAGCATGGCGGCCAGGGCGCCGGACAGATAGTCCTTGGCCCGGCGGATGGAATCCTCCATCGAATAGCCCTTGGCCAGGTTGGCGGCGATGGCAGAGGAGAGGGTGCAGCCGGTGCCGTGGGTGTTGGGGTTGTCGATCCGCTTGCCCCGGAACCACACCGGGCCCTCGGGGCCGTACAGCAGGTCGTTGGCGTCGCTGACGCTGTGGCCTCCCTTCACCAGGGCGGCGCAGCCGTAGCTCTCGTACAGACGGCGGCCCGCCGCCTCCATATCCGCCTCGCCCTGGATGTTCATCCCGGAGAGCACTTCCGCCTCGGGGATGTTGGGGGTGATGAGGGCGGCCATGGGCAGCAGAGTCTGTTTGAGGGCGGCCACGGCGTCGGTTTCCAGCAGGGCCGAGCCGCTGGTGGCCACCATCACCGGGTCCACCACAATCTTCTCAGCCTGGTACTGGCGCAGCCGCTGGCCGATGACCTCGATCAGCGCCGCCGAGGACACCATCCCGATTTTCACCGCGTCGGGGCGGATATCCTCAAAGACGGCGTCCATCTGCTGGCCCAGGAAAGCCGGGGTGACCTCCTGGATGGCGGCCACGCCGGTGGTGTTCTGGGCGGTAAGGGCGGTGATGACGCTCATGGCGTACACCCCGTTCATGGTCATGGTTTTGAGATCAGCCTGAATGCCGGCGCCTCCGCTGCAGTCGCTGCCTGCAATGGTCAATGCTGTTTTCAGTTTCATCCAAAATGCTCCTTTCCTCAGCATCGTTTTGTAAAGCGGCAGAAGGTGGTGCCCCCAATATGCCGCTGGGAATCTATGTTATTGGCCCGAAATCATTTGGCGGGAAAGCCGGGCCAGCCGGGCGGCGGCCCGGCCGGGGTCGGGGGCGCCGAAGATGGCGGACACCACCGCCACCCCGTCCACCCCCGAGCCGGACAGCTGCAAAATGTTCTCCGCCGAGATGCCCCCGATGGCCACGGTGGGGATATCCACTGCCTGGCAGATGGCCTTGAGGGTGTCGTGGGACATGGCCCCGGCGTCGGCCTTGGTGGAGGTGGAGAACACAGCCCCCAGGCCCAGGTAGTCGGCGCCGCCCCGGGCGGCTTTCACCGCTTCCTCCACCGTGTGGGCCGAGACGCCGACGATCAATTTCTCCCCGGCCAGCCGGCGGACGGCCGACACCTCCATGTCCTCCTGGCCCACATGGACGCCGTCGGCGCCGCAGGCCAGGGCGATGTCCACCCGGTCGTTGATGATGAGGGGGACATGATACCGCTTGCAGAGGGCGGCCATCTGCCGGGCCTCGGCCAGGAAGGCCTCGTCGTCCAGATGCTTTTCCCGCAGCTGGAGGCAGGTGACCCCGTTCTGAAGGGCGGCCTCCGCCTGCTGCAGCAGGGTCATGGGGCCCACCCAGGCCCGGTCGGTGACGGCGTACAGCAGCATGGTGTGTTTATCGCATTTCATAGCGGGCTCCTTGTTCCAGCGTGTCGGGCGCCAGGCGGTCCATGGCGTCGATGATGTAGTTCCGGTAGGTGGCGTTGCCCTCCTGGGGGCCCAGCCGGGCATAGGCGATTTCCCCGCACAGGCCCATGGCGCAGACCGCGGCCGCGGCCGCGGCCAGGGGGGCATCCGGGTTGGCGGCCAGGAAGGCGGCCGACAGCGCCGACAGCTGGCAGCCGGTGCCGGTGACCCGGCCCATGGCGGGGTGGCCGTTGTAAATGCAGAAGGTGGTGCTGGCGTCCGACACCAGGTCGATGGCGCCGGTCATGGCCACCACCGCCCCGGTGCGGGCCGAGAGGGCTTTCACAAAGGCGGCCATCTGGTCCAGGTTTTGGGGGGTGACCCGGTCGGCGGCGGCAGCGTCCACCCCCCGGCTGTCCCCGCGGCCCCCCGCCAGGGTTTTCAGCTCAGAGGCGTTGCCCCGCAGCAGAGTGGGGTGCACTTCCTCCAGCAGGCGGCGGGCGGCGGCGGTGCGGAAAGCCGAGGCCCCCGCCCCCACCGGGTCCAGCACCACCGGATGGCCCAGGGCCCGGGCCCGGCGGCCCGCCCCCTCCATGGCGGGGAGGACGGCCTGGTGGAGGGTGCCGATGTTCAGCACCAGCCCGGCGGACAGGGCGGTAATGTCGGCCGCCTCGGCGGGGTCATCGGCCATGATGGGGCTGGCCCCGCAGGCCAGCAGCAGGTTGGCGCAGTCGTTGGCGGTGACGTAGTTGGTGATGCAGTGGATCAGGGGCTTTTGGGCCCGCAGGTTTTCCAGCAGTTCCTGGAACATGGCAGCGCCTCCTTTACCCCTGGCTGCGGAAGACGGCTTCCACCCGGCCCCAGACCCCGGTGTCCCGCAGGGCATACAGCACGATGCCCGACAGGATGGCCCCGCCGGCGGTGGACACAAAGAAGGGGAAGATGTAGGCGTAGAAGGCGATGGTGCCGGCGCTCTGGCCCATCAGCACCACCGCCACCGGGTAGGCGCACAGGCCCCCCAGCACTGCGGTGCCGAACACCTCAGCCAGCAGGGTGGGCAGCAGGGCCCGGGTTTTCCAGTAGACCAGGCCGCACAGCAGCGCGCCGATCATGCTGCCGGGGAAAGCCATCAGGCTGCCCAGGCCCAGCAGGTTCCGCAGCAGGCTGGCCCCAAAGGCCACCGCGATGCCGTATTCAGGCCCCAGCAGCACTGCGCACAGGATGTTGACCATGTGCTGCACCGGGGCGCACTTGCTGCCCAGGACAGGGAAGGAGAACAGGCTCCCCACCACCGCCACGGCGCAGAGGATGCCGGCCAGGGTGAGCTTGTGAATGCTGGTTTTTTTCATGATGAAAACCTCCTCAGAATCAGATGACAGGATCATACATTCCCGCTGCCGGGCTGGCAGGGGCCGGTCGAAGCTGAATGGCTTCCTCTCACGCCGGAACACGGCTTCCCATCGCTGTACTACAGACCCGAGGCGCTCCCCTCGATCCGCCGCGGCGCTGCCACGGATGCTGTGCTTTCCGCCCTCCTTTCTGCGGGCACAAAAAAATCGGAGATGCCTGATTTGGCATCTCCGATGATACAAGCGTGTGTGTCCCTACGTTGGCATTATCCAAATCAGGTTTACGGGTCGAAGGGCACACCTTCCTCTCAGCCTGTCTGCAAGCTCCCCAGTTTATGAAATTGTGTCGGGGGCAAATGGCCCCTGATGGCTCAAAGTATAGCGCGGCGGGCCCCCCTTGTCAAGAGCGGTTGCAGCAGGGGGCTTTTGGGGGTATACTGGGGAAAAACGAAAGGCGGAGATGTTAAGATGGAGGCAAGGGAAGGGCAGCTGCTGTACAGCGCGCTGTGCTATGAGGCGGGCCACCCCCGGCGGACCCAGCACATTCTGAAGGTATACGCCCTGGCCAAACTGCTGGGGCAGCAGGCGGGGCTGGAGGAAAAGCAGGAGGAGATTCTGGGGGCGGGGGCCATCCTCCACGACATCGCCATCAAGTACTGCAAGGACCACGGCGGCGCCGCCAGCCAGGCCGAGCAGCAGCAGGCCGCCCCGGCTTTGGTGTCCGACTTCCTGGCAAAGGCGGGCTACCCGGCGGAGGTGCTGCCCAATGTGCTGGAGCTGGTGCTCCACCACCATGAATACCGCCGGCCCCACGGGCAGCTGATGCAGCTTTTGATGGAGGCGGATTTGATCGTCAACTGCTACGAGTGCCCGCCCGACCCGGCCCGGCGGCAGGAGATCGAGGCGGTGTTCCAGACCGACCAGGGGAAAACCCTGCTGGCCCTCTGTCTGCAATCCTTATAATATATAAAGACAAAAAAGGCAGATTGCGGCCCTCTTGCGCTTAGCCGATTTTTGCTTCGCACCGCAGCGGGTGCTTGCAAAAACCGGAGCGCTGCGCCAAACACAGCTCCCTGGTTCGTCCGCAGGACGCGGTCGCTGTGTTTGCCCTGTCGGTGTCCCAGCCGTACGCACATGTCGTCCGGCTGGGACTTTTTTTGCTGCAAAAAGCGCCCCCGCCCGGAGGCGGAGGCGCTGTGCAAAGTCAATCTTCGTGGTGGTGAGGACGGTAGGCGCTGCCCGCCTGCTCGTCGTAGTAGCGGCGCTTGTCCCAGTACATCCGGTTGTCGGCCTCCTCGGCCTGGGCCGAAAGGGAACAGGGGGCGCTGCGCCAGGAGGTGCCCACCGAGCAGCTGATGCCGCTCTGGCCCAGCCGGGCCTGGATCTCCTGCACCGCCTTCTGGAAGGCGGGCCGGTCCATGGTGTCGTCCACCACGATAAACTCGTCCCCGCCCACCCGGTACACCTGGCCGGGGAACCGCTGGGTGAGGAGGAGGGCCATCTGCTGGATCAAGGCATCGCCGGCGCTGTGGCCCATCAGGTCGTTGGTCCGCTTGAGGCCGTTCAGGTCAAAGCAGGCCACCCCCAGCTGGGCCAGGTGACGGTCCCAGCCCCGCTCCAGCAGCTGGTTGTACTTGTTGCGGTTGAAGGTGCCAGTGAGGCTGTCCTCAAAGCTCAGCCGCTCCAGCAGGGCTGTCTGCTGGGCGATCTGCTGTTTCTGGGCTTCGATCTGTTCCTGTAAGTAGAGGCAGGACTGCCGGGCCATCTGGAGGGGGAAGCCCACGTCCCCCTCCTTCATCTCCTCATAGGGGTTGGAGATGTGGATGTGGAAGCAGTGCAGCTTCTGGCCGTCCCACCGGAACAGCAGAGTCAGCCGCTGGTGGGCCCGCAGGCTGATGCCGGTGGCCGCGTCGGTGGCGATCCACACCCGGCCCGCCACCAGGTACACCCCCGGCGCCACGGCCCAGGCCTGCAATTCCTCACCGGACAGGGTGCAGGGGGGCACCGGGCCGGTGGACTGGCGGAACAGCTGCGCCACCTTTTCCCGGCCCTGGGAAAACGCATCCTCGGCAGCGCCCATCCAGACGATGTCCTCATCCATCAGGTCAATGATGGGTTCCACATCGTTTTCACAGTAGTGTTTGCGAAGCATAAAACGGGCTGTATCAATGACGTCCTGGGGAGTGGGATAGGGTTTGGTCATGGGAGATCCTTCCTTTCTGCGCCATGGGCGGATGTACAGGGCCCTCTGCCGGGGGCCCGGCCATGGAAAAAGGTGCCATGGGGCTGTCTTTGGATGGGGCAGCCGGCGCGGCCCGGGTTCATCGGGCCGGGATGGAAAACGGGGAAAACCTGGCCGCCGGTGAGGGCGGGCTGTTTTCCGTCGGCAGAGGCCGGCGGCCGGGATTGAGCAAACCAAAAACAAGAATGGTTCCTGTCTTGTGGTAGGATTTACCTTATTATAGCATAGAAAAGCTAAAAAGTCAGTGCTATATGCTGGATTTTTTGTGAAAGATCGGGCGCCGCAGGGCCCAAACCCGGGAAAAACAGGGCCTTTGTCAAATTCAGGGGCAAAAAAACGTAAAAGATATAACATAAAAAATTTTAATGAAATCCCCCGGCGGCCCCCGGCCCAACAATCCAAAGCCAAAGGCCGCCGGAAAGCCCTCTTTCTTTGGAAAGAAAAGGCAAATCCTTTTGTTTGGTTCAAACGGCAAAGAACCGGCCCCGGTTTTTTGCTGTATTTTTTTACCTAAAAACACTTGA
Organism: uncultured Faecalibacterium sp.; assembly: GCA_944386015.1. Taxonomy (GTDB): domain Bacteria; phylum Bacillota; class Clostridia; order Oscillospirales; family Ruminococcaceae; genus Faecalibacterium. The sequence continues at coordinate 33,752 of CALWZK010000016.1, read as the reverse complement.
CAATCCCCGGCAATCTGCTAGAATACCTGTAAAATTATTTTTTCTAAAATATTTTAGATAAAATGATTTTCGCAAAATAATGAAACAAACTGATTTTTTGGTAGACAAAGGAGAAATCATCATGGACTTCGAGAAGGTTAAGGAAATTATTGTTGAGACCCTGAGCTGCGACGCCGACAAGGTGACCATGGAGGCCACCCTGGCCGAGGATCTGGAGGCTGACAGCCTGTCCGCTGTGGAGCTGTCCATGGCCCTGGAAGAGGCCTTCGGCATCGCCATCGCCGACGAGGACCTGCCCAACCTGAAGACGGTGGGCGATCTGTACAAGTACCTGCAGGACCACGCTGACGAGGCTGAGAAGGCTGAGTAAGCACCCGGTCTGCGCTTCATCACTTGTATCGGGAAAGGAGCCTCTATGACCAATCAGGAAATCCTGGAGCTGATGGCCCGGTTTGACGCCAGCAGCCTCACTGCATTCAAGTTACATACCAAAGATACCGATCTGGAGATGGGCAAGGGGACGGCCGGCCTGCCGGCAGCCCCTGCTGCACCGGCCGCGGCCCCGGCAGCCCCCGCTGCCCCCGCCGCACCGGCTCCGGCCGCCGCTCCCGCTGCCCCGGTGGAGGAGGGCAAGTGCATCACCGCCCCGGTGGTGGGCACCTTCTATGTCGCCTCTGCACCCGACCAGCCCCCCTTCGTCCAGGTGGGGGACAAGGTCCAGAAAGGGCAGACCGTCTGCCTCATGGAGGCAATGAAAATGATGAGCGAGGTCAAGGCTCCCTGCGACTGCGTCATTGAGGCCATCCTGCAGGAGGATGGCGCGCTGGTGTCCTTTGGGGATCCCCTGATCCGCTACCGGGAAGGGTGAAACCATGTTCAAGCGGATTTTGATTGCCAACCGGGGCGAGATCGCCCTGCGGATTCTGCGGGCCTGCCGTGAGCTGGACATCGAGCCGGTGGTGGTTTATTCCTCCGCCGACGCCGAGGCCCTCCATGTGCAGCTGGCCGAGCAGGCCTACTGCATCGGCCCCGCCCGGGCTGCCGACAGCTACCTGAACATGAACGCCATCCTGACGGTGGCCAAGGCCGCCGGCTGCGACGCCATCCACCCCGGCTACGGCTTTTTGAGTGAAAACGACCAGTTCGCCGACGCCTGCGCCGAGGCGGGCATCGCCTTCATCGGCCCCTCGGGGGACGTGATCCGCGCCATGGGCAACAAGGCCTCGGCCCGCAAGCTGATGCAGCAGGCCGGTGTGCCGGTGGTGCCCGGGTCGGACGGCGCGGTGGAAACCGCCCAGCAGGCCAAAGAGATCGCCGACCGGATCGGCTATCCCGTCCTGATCAAGGCCTCCGCCGGCGGCGGCGGCCGGGGCATGCGCCGGGTCTTTGACCCTGACCAGCTGATCCCCCTCTTTGAGGAGGCCCGCAGCGAGTCGGTGGCCTGCTTTGGCAGCGGCGAGATGTACCTGGAAAAGCTGATCCTCAACCCCAAGCACATCGAGTTCCAGATCCTGGCCGACAAGGCCGGCCACGTGATCCAGCTGGGGGACCGTGACTGCTCCATCCAGCGCCGGAACCAGAAGATGCTGGAGGAAGCCCCCTCCAAGGCCCTGACCCCCGAGCTGCGGGAGAAGATGGGCGCCGCCGCCGTGGCAGCCGCCAAGGCTGCCCACTACGAGAACGCCGGCACCATCGAGTTTGTGCTGGACCAGGAGGGCAACTTCTATTTCATCGAGATGAACACCCGGATCCAGGTGGAGCACCCGGTCACCGAGTTTGTCACCGGGCTGGACCTGGTGCGGGAGCAGATCCGCATCGCTGCGGGGCTGCCCCTGTCCCACACCCAGGACGAGATCGCCCTGCGGGGCCACGCCATCGAGTGCCGCATCAACGCCGAAGACCCGGCCAAAAACTTCCAGCCCTGCCCCGGCAAGATCAATTTCCTGCATCTGCCGGGGGGCTGCGGCGTCCGGGTGGACACCGGCCTGTACACCGGCTGCACCCTGCCGCCCTACTATGACTCCCTGATGGCCAAGCTGATCGTCTGGGCACCCACCCGGCTGGAGGCCATCCGCCGGATGCGCCGGGTGCTGGAGGAGATGATCATCGACGGGCCGGCCAACAACGCCGACCTGCTGCACCAGATCCTCTACCACCCCGAGTTTGTCCGGGGCACCTTCACCACCGCGTTCCTGGATGAAAACATGGACACCCTGCTGAAGTGGAGCCAGACCGGCGATGAGGAGGGCAAAGCATGAGCAGTGTATTTGCCCGCCGCCGCCACAAGCTGCTGAGCCTCAAGGCCCTGCGGGATTCGGGCACCATCGTCCCCGCCAACACCGAGGAGGAGTGCCCCGCCTGCGGCCAGATGGTGCTCCGCCGCGAGCTGGTGAAAAACCGCTATGTCTGCCCCCTGTGCGGCCATCATCACCCCATCGGCGCCTATTACCGGCTGAGCCTGATTTTGGATCAGGGCAGCTTCAAGGAGCTGGACGCCGACCTGATCTCCAACGACCCGCTGGATTTCCCCGGCTATGAGGCCAAGCTGGACGGCGCCCGCCGCCGCACCGGCCTGGGGGAGGGGGTTGTCACCGCTGTGGGCCGCATCGACGGCGTCAAAGTCGCCGCCGGCGTGCTGGACAGCCGGTTCTTTATGGGCAGCATGAGCGCTGCCCTGGGTGAAAAAGTCACCCGCCTGGTGGAATACGCCGACAAAAACAAGCTGCCCCTGATCCTGTTTTCGGCCAGCGGCGGCGCCCGGATGCAGGAGGGCATCCTCTCCCTGATGCAGATGGCCAAGACTGCCGCCGCCATTGAGCGGTTTTCGGAGCACGGCGGCCTCTACATCTCGGTGATGACCCACCCCACCACCGGCGGTGTCACCGCCAGCTTTGCCAGCCTGGGTGACATCATGCTGGCCGAGCCGGGGGCTCTCATCGGCTTTGCCGGGCCCCGGGTCATCGAGCAGACCATCGGCGAAAAGCTGCCCGAAGGGTTCCAGACCGCCGAATATCTGCTGGAGCACGGTTTCCTGGACGCCATCGTCCCCCGTGCCCGGATGCGCAGCACCCTGATCCAGCTGCTGAAACTCCACGGAAAAGGAGGGGATTCTCGTGGCAAATGAGGTTGTGACCAACGCCGAGCTGACGGCCGCCCAGCGGGTGGCTTTGGCCCGTCACGCCGACCGGCCCGGCACCCCCGATTTCGTTTCCGCCCTGTTCACCGATTTCTTCGAGCAGCGGGGCGACCGCACCTGCATGGATGACGGCGCCATCTACGGCGGCGTGGGCCTGTTCCACGGCAAGCCGGTGACCGTCATCGGCCACCGCAAGGGCCGCACCCTGGAAGAGCATGTGGCCTGCCACTTCGGCATGCCCTCCCCCGAGGGCTACCGCAAGGCCCAGCGGCTGATGCGCCAGGCCGAGAAATTCCGCCGGCCCATCATCACCTTCATCGACACCGCGGGCGCTTACCCCGGCCTGGAGGCCGAGGCCCACGGCCAGGGCGAGGCCATCGCCTCCACCCTGGCTTTGTCCAGCCGGCTGACCGTGCCGGTGATCTCGGTGGTCACCGGCGAAGGCGGCAGCGGCGGCGCCCTGGCTTTGGGGGTGGGCAACCGGGTCCTGATGCTGGAAAACGCCGTCTATTCGGTGCTTTCCCCCGAGGGGTTCGCCGCCATCCTGTGGAAGGACGCCTCCCGCAGCAATGAGGCCTGCGATGTGATGAAGCTGACCGCCGCCGACCTGCTGGAACTGAAGGTGATCGACGGCATCATCCCCGAGCCGGAAGGGGGCGCCCACACCGACCCCCAGGCCGTCTACCGCGCCCTGGACGAGGTGCTGGTGAAAGAGCTGGCCGTCCTGTCCAGGATGAGCGGCAGCGCCCTGGCCGCGGCCCGGTACAAGAAATTCCGCATGATGGGCGCCAACGCCCTGAGAAAGGAGCGCCTATGAGTGGGATCAAACTGGCCGGCACCGGCTCTGCCCTGCCTGCCCGGGAAGTGACCAACTTTGACCTGGAAAAAATGGTGGACACCAGTGACGAGTGGATCGTCACCCGCACCGGCATTTCCAGCCGCCACTACTGCTCGGGGGAGGAAACCCACCTGGGCCTGTGCGTGGCGGCGGCCCGCAAGGCCCTGGAGAGCGCCGGGGTGGGCCCCGAACAGATCGGGGTCTGCCTGGTGGCCAGCCTGACCCAGGACACCCTGACCCCCTCCACCGCCTGCGTGCTGCAGAAGGAGCTGGGGCTGCCCGAGGACACCGTCTGCTTTGACCTGAACGCTGCCTGCGCCGGCTTTGTCTACGGCCTCCACACCGCCCAGTGCCTGCTGGCCGCGTGTGACCGGAAATACGGCCTGGTGATCGGCTGCGAGGTGCTGAACCGGATCACCGATTTCACCGACCGCAGCACCTGCGTGCTGTTCGGGGATGGCGCCGGCGCCGCGGTGGTCCAGTGGGGGGAGGATTACCCCTCCCTGTCCGCCGTCATGGGCAGCCGGGGCAACCGCCAGGCTTTGATGATCCCCGGCGTCAACACAGGCGCCCCTTCGTATATCCACATGGACGGCAAAGAGGTTTTCCGCTTTGCAGTCGAGGTCCTGCCCCGCTGTGCCAAAGAGGTGGCCGCCAAGGCCGGCATCAGCCTGGACGAGGTGGATCACTTTGTGTTCCACCAGGCCAACCAGCGGATTCTGGATTTTGCCATCAAGAAACTGAAACTGGACCCCGAAAAATGCGTCGGCAACATTGCCCATACCGGCAATACCTCCTCTGCCAGCGTCCCCATCCTGCTGGATGAGCTGGCCCGCGCAGGCCAGCTGCACAGCGGCCAGAAGGTGCTGTGCGCGGGCTTCGGCGGCGGACTGACCTGGGCCGGCGCGCTGATTCAGCTTGTCTGAGCGGCCTGACGCCCACAAGAGAAAGGAGTTTCCATACCATGAAGATCAATGAACTTCTGGGAACTGAGTTCCCCATCATCCAGGGCGGCATGGCCAACATTGCCACCGGCGCCTTCGCCGCTGCTGTCTCAAACGCCGGCGCCCTGGGCCTGATCGGCTCGGGCGGCTGGGACGGCGAGACCCTCCGCAAGGAGATCCGCATCGCCAAGGCTGCCACCGACAAGCCCTTCGGCGTCAACCTGATGCTGATGAACCCCCACATCGAGGACCTGGCCAAGGTGGTTGTGGAGGAGGGCGTCAAGGTGCTGACCACCGGCGCCGGCAACCCCGGCAAGTACGTCCCCGCCTGGAAGGAAGCCGGCATCAAGGTGTTCCCCGTGGTGGCTGCCCCCATCCTGGCCAAGCGGCTGGAGCGGTATGACGTGGACGGCTTCATCGCCGAGGGCACCGAGAGCGGCGGCCATGTGGGCGAGATGACCACCATGGCCCTGGTGCCCCAGGTGGTGGACGCTGTCAAGGCCCCTGTCATCGCAGCCGGCGGCATCGCCGACGGCCGCCAGATGGCAGCCGCCTATGCCCTGGGCGCCTGCGGCGTCCAGGTGGGTACCTGCCTGCTGGTCAGCCAGGAGTGCCCCATCCACGAGAACTACAAGAAGGCCCTGCTGAAGGCCGGCGCCAACGACACCGTGGTCACCGGCCGCACCACCGGCGCCCCCGTCCGGGTTCTGAAAAACAAGATGGCCCGCCAGTATCTGGAGATGGAGAAGGAGAACATGCCTCTGGCCGAGCGCGAGAAGCTGACCCTGGGCTCCCTGCGGAAGGCCGTCTTTGAGGGCGACCTGGACGGCGGCAGCTTTATGTGCGGCCAGGTGGCCGGCATGCTGCACGAGATCAAGCCCCTGCGCCAGATCTTTGAGGAAATGATGGCCGGCTGCGACGCCGCGATGAAAGGACTCCAGGCATGAAACTTGCATTTTTGTACGCCGGTCAGGGCAGCCAGCACCCCGGCATGGGCGCCGACCTCTATGAGGCCTACCCCGAGTTCCGGGCGGTGCTGGACAGCGCCAGGCTGGATTTCGACCTGAAAACCGTCTCCTTCACCGACCCCGACGGGGTGCTGAACCAGACCCAGTACACCCAGCCCTGCATGGTGGCCTTTGCCGCCGGCATGACCGCCATCCTGGCCAGCAAGGGGATTCATCCCTCTTACGCCGCAGGCCTGAGCCTGGGCGAATATTCGGCGCTGGAAGCCGCCGGCGTCTTCACCGCTGAGGAAGCGGTGGAGCTGGCCGCCTTCCGGGGCAAGGCCATGGCCGCAGCCGCTGCCGGCGTCCCCTGCGGGATGACCGCCGTCCTGGGGCTGGACCGCGACAAGCTCCGCCAGGCCTGCGCCGAGGCATCGGACGAGGGCGTGGTGGAAATCGCCAACTACAACTGCCCCGGCCAGCTGGTGATCGGCGGCCACAAGGCCGCTGTGGACAAGGCCGCCGCCAAAGCCAAGGAGCTGGGCGCCAAGCGCTGCCTGCCCCTGAAGGTCAGCGGGCCTTTCCACACCTCGCTGCTGGCCCCCGCCGGCGACGCCCTGCGGGAAAAGTTCACCGGGATCCATTTCGGTGAGATGCAGTTCCCGGTGCTGTTCAACTGCCTGGGCCATGAGATGGGCGAAAACGACACCATCCCCGCCCTGCTGGAGCGGCAGGTGCAGTCCTCGGTGTACATGGAGGACACCATCCGCCGGATGGCCGAGCTGGGGGTGGACATGATCGTGGAGATCGGCCCCGGCAAGGTGCTGAGCGGCTTTGTGAAAAAGACCGCCCCCGGCATCAAGACCTGCGCAGTGGAAACCTGCGCCGACATCGACGCCCTCTGCGAGGCGCTGAAAGGAGAGTAACCAATGGGCAGCATGAGTGGTAAGACCGCTGTGGTCACCGGCGGCAGCCGGGGCATCGGCCGGGCAATCTGCCTGGAGCTGGCCCGCCGGGGCGCCAACGTGGTGTTCTCCTACGCCGGCAACACTGCCGCCGCCGAGAAGACCCTGGCCGAACTGAAAGAGCTGGGGGTGGAGGCCCGGGCCGTCAAGGGCGACGTGGCCGACGCCGCCTCGGCCAAGGCCCTGATCGACACCGCCGTCAAGGAGCTGGGGGGCATCCACATCCTGGTGAACAACGCCGGCATCAACCGGGACAACCTGGCCATGGTGCTGAAGGAAGAGGACTTTGACGCCGTCATCAACACCAACCTGAAAGGCGCATTCCTGTGCATGAAGGCCGCCATCCGGCCCATGATGAAGGCCCGCTACGGCCGCATTGTCAACATGAGCTCGGTGGTGGCCCTGCGGGGCAACGCCGGCCAGATCAATTACTGCGCCAGCAAGGCCGGCCTCATCGGCATGACCAAATCCCTGGCCAAGGAGATGGGCGCCCGGGGCATCACCGTCAACGCGGTGGCCCCCGGCTATATCTCCACCGATATGACCGCCGCCCTGCCCGACGCCGCCAAGGAGGCCATGCTGGCCACTGTGCCGGTGGGCCGGGCAGGCACCCCCGAGGACGTGGCCGCCGCTGTGGCCTTCCTGGCCTCGGAGGAGGCCGGCTACATCACCGGCCAGGTGCTGAGCGTGGACGGCGGCATGGGAATGTGAGGAGGAATCCAAAATGGAAAAACGCAGAGTTGTAATCACCGGCATGGGCGCCGTCACCCCCCTGGGCCACAATGTGACCGAGAGCTGGCAGGCTGTCCGGGACGGCGTGTGCGGCATCGCCCCCATCACCCTGTACGATTCGTCCGCCCAGAAAGTCCATCTGGCCGCCGAGGTCAAGGACTGGGACCCCACCGCCTACATTGACAAGCGGGAAGTCCGCCACATGGCCCGGTACGCCCAGTTTGCCATGGCATCCGCCAAGGAGGCTGTGGCCGACAGCGGCCTGGACCTGGAGCACACCGACCTGAACCGCTGCGCCGTCATCGTGTCCAGCGGCATCGGCGGCATCTCCACCACCGAGAGCGAACAGACCCGCTGCCTCCAGCGGGGCTTTGACAAGGCTTCGCCCTTCTACATCCCCACCAGCATCGCCAATATGGCCGCCGGCCAGATTGCCATTGCCTTTGGCTTCAAGGGGATGTGCACCTGCCCCGTGACCGCCTGCGCCGGCGGCTCCAACGCAGTGGGCGACGCCTTCCGCCACATTCGGGACGGCTATGCGGAGCTGGCCCTGTGCGGCGGCGCCGAGGCTGCGGTGACCCCGCTGTCCATCGGCGGCTTCACCTCGATGCGGGCCCTCCATGTGGGGGATGACCCCAGCCGCGCCTCCATCCCCTTTGACGCAGAGCGGGACGGCTTTGTGATGGGCGAGGGCGCCGGCATCCTGATGCTGGAGGAGTACGAGCACGCCAAAGCCCGGGGCGCCAAGATCTACGCCGAAGTCGTGGGCTACGGCGCCACCTGTGACGCCTACCACATCACCGCCCCCGCCCCCGGCGGGGAGGGCGGCGCCCGGGCCATGCAGCAGGCCATCGACGACGCCGGCATCACCGCCGGCCAGGTGGACTACGTCAACGCCCACGGCACTTCCACCTCCCTGAACGACTCGGGGGAGACCGCCGCCATCAAGACGGTGTTCGGCGACCACGCCTACAAGATGGCCGTCAGCTCCACCAAGTCGATGACCGGCCACATGCTGGGCGCTGCCGGCGCGGTGGAGGCCATCTTCACCGCCCTGGCCCTGAAGGACAGCTACATCCCGGCCACCATCAACTACAAGGTCCCCGACCCTGTGTGTGACCTGGACTATGTGCCCAACGAGGGCCGCACCGCCGACATCCACTACGCCCTGTCCAACTCGCTGGGCTTCGGCGGCCACAACGCCTGCGTCCTGTTCAAAAAGTGGGAGGGCTGAACCATGATGAAATACAATTCGGATGAGATTGCACAGATCCTGCCCCACCGCTATCCCTTCGCCCTGGTGGACCGCATCGTGGACGGGGAGGAAGGCAAGTGGGCCAAGGGCATCAAGTGCGTCACCGTCAACGAGCCTTTCTTCCAGGGTCATTTCCCCCAGTATCATGTGATGCCGGGCGTGCTGATCGTGGAGGCCATGGCCCAGGTGGGGGGCGTTGCCCTGCTGTCCATGCCCGAAAACAAGGGCAAGCTGGCATTGTTCGGCGGCATCAAGAATGCCCGGTTCCGCCGGCAGGTGACCCCCGGGGACGTGCTGGAAATCACCTGCACCCTGACCAAGATGAAGGGGCCTGTGGGCATCGGCGAGGCAAAAGCCATGGTGGACGGCCAGGTGGCCGCCACCGCAGAGCTGACCTTTGCCCTGGTGAAGGGTCCGGCGTGTACCTGACAGCCGGCGCCCCGGCGCGGGGAAATTTCCCGGGGAGGAGCAGAATGCTGGAAAAGATCGTCCAAACAGCATACAAGGAGTTCACCCTCCGCTTTTACCACGAGCTGTTCGCCCGCTTTCAGGACCAGGAAACCGGCCTGAGCGCGGCGGAGATCTTTGCGGCGGAAGCCATCCGCGCCCTGGGCACCCCCACGGTGAACGAGTTCGCCGCCTTCATGCACGTCTCGACCCCCAACGCAGCTTACAAGATCAACAGCCTGGTCCGCAAGGGCTATGTGGAAAAGACCCGCTCCTCCGAGGACAAGCGGGAATACCTGCTCCACGTCACCCGGAAATACGAGCTCTACTGCGGCGCGGGAGACCGCGTCCAGAGCGCGGTGGCCCGGATCCGGGAGCGGTTCACCCCCGAGGAATGCGCCAAATTCGGGGAGATGCTGTCGGTGATCAGCGAGGAGCTGCTGCCCTGGGATCAGCCCGGCGCCGACGCGCCTTCGGACAAGCCGGCCCAGTAAAAAATAATCCAACCAAAAACAGCGAGGCCCGGGCGGCACAAGCCGCGGGAACCCCGCTGTTTTTATTTTGTCTCAATCCTCCGAAGAAGGGGAGGGGAGGGGCTGGTGCCGCCGGGTGGCGGTGTCCTCAAAGCAGAAGGAGTCGGCCTGGTGGCGGGACTGGGTGTATTCAAACAGCAGCCCCCCGGCGTCAAAGGTGAGGCTGGACACCACCACCACCCCGTCGAAGCCCTCCAGGTCCAGCAGCTCCCGGTCCCGGGTGGTGGCCCGCTCCACCGTCACACGGCGCTTGGTGGTGGTGATCCGCAGCCGCAGCTCCTTCTCAATGTATTCGTAGATGGACCGGGCGGCGATCTCGGCGGTGAGGCCGGGGATCATGGCCTGGGAAAAATAGTTGAGATCCCGGATCAGGGCTTTGCCGTCCAGATAGCGCACCCGCTCGATGGCCCACAGGGGCTCCCCCACCAGAAAGCCGCTCTGGGAGGCCAGCCGCTCGTCGGCGGCGATGGGCTCAAAGCTGACCACCCGGGTCACCGTCCGCAGATGGTTGCGGCTGGCGGTCTCCTGGAAGCTCTCGATCACACCCATCAGAAAAGCGGTCTTGCCCACCGGGCGGTAGATCACCCGCACCCCCTTGCCCTGGATGGGCTGGATGTAGCCCTCGGCGGTGAGATCGCCCAAAGCCCGCCGCAGGGTGTTGCGGGCGCAGCCGTACTCCTGGATCAGGGCGCTCTCGGCGGGCAGCAGGCTCTGGTAGGGATAATCCTGGGCCTCGATTTTTTGTTTGATGCTGCGGTAGATGCCTTCGTACTTTGCCCTGGGCATGGAAAAAACCTCCTGTCACCTGTTCAAAAGTTTGAAACCTGTTCAAATATTTGACCCCAGTATACAGCAAATCCTCCCAAATTACAAGGATTCTGTTTGTACTAAGCTCTGAAATTGGCTGGAACTGCGCAGAATCTTTCCCGGCTCCGTTGACTTTTTTGGCCGAAACGCTATACTTTTTGTAGTGGTAAAACATATTTGAACATGTTCAGACGTTTGAACGTGTCAAACAAAGGAGGATGCTTCATGGGCAAATACCAACAGGATGCGCAGCAGCTGCTGGAAGCAGTGGGCGGCAAGGAAAACATTGCGGCGGTGTCACACTGTGTGACCCGGATGCGGTTTGTGCTCAACGACCCCGCCAAGGCGGATGTGCCCCGCATCGAAAAGATCAAATCGGTGAAGGGAACCTTCACCCAGGCAGGCCAGTTCCAGGTGATCATCGGCAACACGGTGTCCGACTTTTACAATGACTTTGTGGCGGTGTCGGGCATCGAGGGCGTCTCGAAAGAAGCGGTGAAGAGCGCTGCCAAGCAGAACCAGAACAAACTGCAGAAGATCATGACCGCCCTGGCCGAGATCTTCGCCCCCCTGATCCCCGCCATCATCACCGGCGGCTTGATCCTGGGCTTCCGCAACTGCATCGACAGCCTGTACCTGTTTGAGGACGGCACCAAGACCCTGTGCGACATCAGCCAGTTCTGGAGCGGCGTGGACAGCTTCCTGTGGCTGATCGGCGAGGCTGTGTTCCACATGCTGCCGGTGGGCATCTGCTGGTCGGTGACCAAGAAGATGGGCTCCACCCAGATCCTGGGCATCATCCTGGGCCTGACCCTGGTGTCGGGCCAGCTGCTGAACGCCTACTCGGTGGCCACCACCCCCGCCGCCGACATCCCCAAGTGGGACTTCGGCTTTGTGCAGGTGAACATGATCGGCTACCAGGCCCAGGTGATCCCCGCCGTGCTGGCCGCCTTCACCCTGGTGTATCTGGAAAAATTCTTCCGCAAGATCTGCCCGGCTGTGGTGTCCATGATTGTGGTGCCATTCTGCAGCCTGGTGCTGGCGGTCATGGCAGCCCACTTTGTGCTGGGCCCCATCGGCTGGGCCATCGGCTCCGCCATTTCCTCTGTGGTTTACGCCGGCATCTCGGGCCCCTTCCGTGTGGTGTTCGGCGCCGTGTTCGGCTTCATCTACGCCCCGCTGGTCATCACCGGCCTGCACCACATGTCCAACGCCATCGACCTGCAGCTGATTGCTGACTTTGGCGGCACCATGCTGTGGCCCATGATCGCCCTGTCCAACATCGCCCAGGGCTCGGCCGTTCTGGGTGTCATCTACCTGCAGCGCAAGAACGCCGCTGCCCAGGAAGTCAACGTCCCGGCCTGCATCTCCTGCTATCTGGGCGTCACCGAGCCGGCCATGTTCGGCGTCAACCTGAAGCTGAACTTCCCCTTCCTGTGCGGCATGATCGGCTCGGCCATTGCCGGCGTGGTGTGCACCGCCACCTCCACCACCGCCAACGCCATCGGCGTGGGCGGCCTGCCCGGCATCCTGTCCATCCAGCCCCAGTACATGCTGAGCTTCGCACTGTGCATGCTGATCGCCCTGGTGGTGCCCTTTGTGCTCACCGTCGTGATCGGCAAAAAGAAGCACGTGGCCTGATTCGGACCGGGCCGTACCCCATCGCTGCGCCGCCCCCGGGCGGGCAGCAGAGCTGATAAGAAGGAATCAATATGGCAAATTTTCATGACAAAGTGGTGTACCAGATCTACCCCAAGTCCTTCTGCGACACCAACGGCGACGGCCTGGGGGACCTGCCCGGCGTCACCGCCAAGCTGGACTATCTGAAAGACCTGGGGGTGGATTACCTCTGGCTGACCCCCTTTTTCCCCTCGCCCCAGCGGGACAACGGCTATGATGTGGCGGACTACCGGGCCATCGACCCCCGGTTCGGCACCATGGAGGACCTGGAAACCCTGGTGCGGGAAGCCGACAAGCGGGGCATCGGCCTGATGCTGGACATGGTGTTCAACCACACCTCCACCGCCCACGAATGGTTCCAGAAGGCCCTGGCCGGGGACGAGAAGTACCAGAACTACTACATCTTCAAGGAGGGCACCCCCGACAAGATCCCCACCAACTGGGTGTCCAAGTTCGGCGGCCCCGCCTGGGAATACCTGCCCAGCCTGGGCAAGTGGTACCTGCACCTGTTCGACGTGAGCCAGGCCGACCTGAACTGGGAAAACCCGGAGGTCCGGGCCGAGCTGGCCGACATCCTGCGGTTCTGGAAAGGCAAGGGCATCAAGGGCTTCCGCTTTGACGTGGTCAACCTGATCTCCAAACCGGAAGTCTACGAGGACGACCACCAGGGGGACGGCCGCCGCTTTTACACCGACGGCCGGAACGTCCACAAGTACCTGCAGGAACTGGTGGCGGCCGGCGGCATCGACGGGATGATCACGGTGGGAGAGATGTCCTCCACCAGCCTGGAAAACTGCATCGGCTACACCAACCCCGACCGCCACGAGCTGAGCATGAGCTTCAGCTTCCACCACCTGAAGGTGGACTACAAGAACGGGGACAAGTGGTCCCTGATGCCTCCCGACCGGATGGCCCTGAAAAACCTGTTCACCCTCTGGCAGGAGGGGATGGAGGCAGGCCACGGGTGGAATGCTTTGTTCTGGTGCAACCACGACCAGCCCCGTGCGGTGAGCCGCTTCGGCGATGAAGGCAGGTACTGGAAGGAAAGCGCCAAGATGCTGGGCACCGCCACCCACATGATGCGGGGCACCCCCTACATCTTCCAGGGGGAAGAGATCGGCATGACCAATGCCCACTACAAGACCATCGACCAGTACCGGGACGTGGAGAGCCTGAACTATTACAAGATCCTTCAGGAGCAGGGCAAGACGGCCGACGAGGCTTTGGAGATTCTGGCCCAGCGCAGCCGGGACAACGGCCGCACCCCCATGCAGTGGGATGCATCGGCCCACGCCGGGTTTACCACCGGCACCCCCTGGCTGGAAGAGGTGTCCAACTATCCCACCATCAATGCCGCCGCCCAGGTGGGGGACCCCGACTCGATCTACAGCTACTACAAGCAGCTGGTGGCCCTGCGCAAGCAGGAGCAGGTGATCAGCGAAGGCAAGATCGAATTCCTGTACAAAGATGACGCCGACCTGCTGGCCTACCGTCGCTGGACCGACGACGAGGAGGCCCTGGTGGTTTGCAACCTGACCGGCCACGAGGCCCCGGTGGCCCTGCCGGAAGGGTGGGGCACTGCTGCCCAGCTGCTGGGCAACTATCCGGCGCCTGCAGCCCGCACCAGCCTGCGGCCTTATGAGTGCTGGGTGCTGAAAAAGTAAACAGGCGCAGCCAGAAAACCGGACCTGTAGGGGAGACAGGTCCGGTTTTTTGTTGTCTAAAGTTTATGCTTTTGTTTTTAGCGCTGACCGGGCCGCTTGGCCCGTTAAGACGCTGCGCTGGCCCAGAGGGGGCTGCGCAGCCGAGCCGCTGCCTGCGGCAGAAACAGGCGAGGCGGAGCAGGGGCAGCCGTCCAAATATGCAAGCGGGCCGCGACCCGCGCCGCATATTTGGGCAACGGCAACCCGGAGGGAGGGGGCCCCCTGCCTCCCCTCCTCTTGCGCTTAGCCAATTTTCCCTGCGGGCCGCACAGCGCCCTTGTGAAAATTGGAGCGCTGCGCCAAGCACGCCTCGCTGCATCGTCCGCAGGACGCGCTTCGGCGTGCTTGCCTAAAAAATGCGACACTCTGCCTGGCCCATTGAAACCACCAACAGGCTAAAACGGCGGCAGATGCATTTTTCTTAACGGCCTTTGACCGCCGCTCCGATTGTAGAAAAGCGCCAGCTGTACGCTGGCGCGTGACTTCTAACGTCTGGGCAGACTGCTCTATTGTCTTTCACCCTCACGGCGGTTGCCTTTGCGAAAACTTTGCCGCTCGACCTGGGGAACATTTGAACCCACCCACCCGCCCACAGAGGTGTCCCCCTGTCGCTGCGCGACATCCCCCTCCGGGGGACGGGCGGGAAACTGCTCTTTCTTTTATTGGCATTGCCGCAGCTAGAAGGTCCCCGCAGCGCAAACCCAGAAGGAGCAGTCAGAGGCCCAGAGCCCCCGTGTGGGGGCGGCGGCGCAGCCGCGGGGGAACATATAAAGGGTGGAGGGTGGGTTTAGATCATAAATAAAAACAATAAAAATCCCAGCTCCTGAAACCAGGAGCAGGGATCAGATGTACTTTTGGACTCACAGGGCCGCAGGCCGGGAGCCTGGGAAGGAGCGCAGGGCTTTCCCGCCGGCTGGGCCTTGAGAAGCCCAGGCCGTCAGTGGTACCAGGTGAAAAGTCTTTTGCCTACTTTTCTTCAGAAAAGTAGGGCGTTACTTTGCGCTGCCCCCGCAGAGGATGTGCTGCTCCCGGAGGACCAGGGCGGCAGAGAGAATGAGGGCCAGGGCGTCGCTGACGGGCTGGGCCATGAAGATGCCGTTGATGTCCCAGACCAGGTGCACCATCTCCACCGCCAGGTCATTCTGCTGCGGCTCCAAAAAGCCGCAGTTCACCGCCACCGACACCACCGGCCGGGCGGCGGGGGGATTGGCTTCCAGCTCCTTCAAAAACCGCACCAGGGGCACCGGCAGGCTGTCGGCGTAGAGGGGGAACACCAGCACCAGGTGGGCAGCCTGTTCCAGCTCTTGGCGCAGGGCGGGGAAGGCGGCGGGGGACAGCACCTCCCGGTAAGCGGCAGGGCCGCCCCAGCCGTGGGCCAGCATCTGGGCATAAACCTTGGAGTTGGACCGGGGGACCCGGGGGCTGGCGTTGAGGATCAGCATCCGCTCCATGACAGCACCTCCTTCTGTGCGGTGGCCTCCACCTCGGCCTCGGGCACAAAGAGAACCCGATACGAGGCAAAGTTCATGTTTTTTGCGTTCCGGGCCACCAGCCGCCGGAACAGCTGCTGCTCCTCCGGGGGGATGTCCCCGTAGGCCAGGATGGCGGCCTCTTTGGGCTCCACCCGGCGCTGGAAGTGGTGGGTTTCCCCGTCCACCAGCCGGATGAAAGCCTGCTGGATGGGGATGGCCCGCTCCAGCATGGTTTTCATGGGCAGGTCGTAGCCCCCGCAGAACAGCCGGCTGACATACAGCACCCGGCGGGCGGCGGCGATTTTGGGGTAAACCTGCACGGCGTCGTCCCGGATGACGCACCGGGCGGGGGTGCGGGTCCAGCAGCCAAAGCAGCCCACGCAGGGGGCAATGCGGAGGGCCGACAGGTCGATGACCGTCCGCCCCGGCCGGGGGATTTGTCAAGGTGCAAAACGACTAAAAATGGCCCCGGCTGCAGAGAGGATGACCGGGGGAGCGGGACTGAAAAAAGAAACACCCTTATACAACCCTTACAAAATTCGGACCTTTTTTTGTGGCATATAGGCGGGTAGACAAATGCTGATAAACAGGATATAATGTTTTTTGGAAAATTCAACTGGCTTGTTACTGAAATACAAAGGTATCATTCAGGCAAGACCTGTAGTCACTGCATACGGGGTATGCTGTCACTATAGGTTTTGCCTTTTTCTTTGCTGTTTTTGCGGTCCCGAAGGAACTTTGCGGCACTGGTTCCGGTCTGGCATCTGGCACAAGGAGGAAGAAAATGAAGATTATTAAAATATTGAACAATAACCTCGTTTTTGCCAGGGACGATGCCGGGCAGGAGGTGATTGTCAAGGGGCTGGGGATCGGGTTCCACGCCAGCCGGGGCGAAGCGGTGGATGAAAGCCGGATCGGTCAGATCTTTTACCCCCAGCCCCGGCAGAACCTGCAGCAGATGATGGATTTTCTGATGTCCATCCCCGAGGAATACCTCAACTTCGTCCAGGAATTTGTGGACGGCATCAAGGCCCGGGAAAACATCCAGTTCAACAGCAGCATCTATCTGTCCCTCAGCGACCACCTGCTGGGTACCCTCAAGCGGTACCGGGAGGGGATGTCGCTGCAGAATATGCTGCTGCTGGAAATCAAGCGGCTGTACAAGAAGGAATATTCCTGGGGCCAGCAGATGCTGCTGGAGGTGAAGGACACCTTCGGGGTGGCCCTGCCGGAAGATGAGGCGGGCTTCATCGCGCTGCACTTTGTGAATGCAGAGGAGGGCGGCAGCGACACCGACAGCTACCGCATCGCGGCCATCGTCAGGGATGTCCAGCAGACGGTGAAAGACTACTACAAGGACCTGGTCTTTGACGAGAACAGCCTGTACTATGAGCGGTTTTTGACCCATCTGAAATTTTTCGCCCAGCGGTATCTGCACCACGAGCTGCAGTCCAGCCAAGACGACGGCCTGTATGAGCTGGTGAGCAAACAGTACCGGGAAGCCTTTGGCTGCGTCAAGATGATTTACCTGATGATGGAGGATCACTACGGGTACCAGCTCAGCAAGGAAGAGATGATGTATCTGACCATCCACATCCAGACCAACGCCGAGCACGCCCGGCGGGCCGCAACCTGATTTTGGTGGCACAGGACAGCGCCGGTGCTGTACGGCCGACAGGGCCGGCACTTCCTTTTCCATAGAACACACTTTGTACATTTGAGGAGGACTACCCATGAAAAAGGATTATTCCCAGTCAGCTGAAAAGCTGATGATTGCATTGGGCGGCAAAAGCAATGTGACCCGTATGTTCCATTGCATGACCAGACTGCGCTTTTATGTGAAAAACCGCAAGCTGGTCAACGAAGCCGATATCAAAAAGCTGCCTGAGATTTCGGGCATCAACTGGTATCAGGACCAGTTCCAGGTGATTGCAGGCAACGAGGTCAACGAGCTGTACGACGCTCTGGCCAAAAAGGGCCTGCCCACCGACGAGGGCGGCACCACTGTGGTGAGCAGCCAGAACAAGAGCATCCCCAACCGCATTGTGGACGCCATCACCGGATGCATGACCCCCATGATCCCGGCCCTGACTGCCGCCGGTATGATCAAGGTGGTGCTGACCCTGCTGACCACCTTCAAGCTGGTCACCGACACGTCCAGCACCTACCAGGTGATCAACTTCATCGGCGACGCAGCCTTCTACTTCATGCCCTTCCTGATTGCGGCCAACGCCGCCAGGGTGTTTGCGGTGAACGAGTCTCTGGCACTGATCATCGCCGGCGTCTTCCTGCACCCCAACTTCACCGCCATGATGGATTCCGGCGATCCCATTGACTTCTTCTCCATCCCGGTGACCCCCACCTCTTATTCCTACTCGGTCATCCCCATCATCCTGATGGTCTGGATCATGTCTTACATCGTCAAGCTGGTGGACCGCATCACCCCGCGGATCGTCAAGCTGATCCTGCACCCCACCCTGATCATCCTGATCAGCGCCCCCATCGCCATCATCGTGGTGGGCCCGCTGGGCGGCATCATCGGCGACGGCCTGGCTGTGGCCATCAACTTCCTGTCTGACAAGCTGGGCTTTATCATCGTGGGCATCCTGGCAGCAGCCTTCCCCTTCATTGTCATGACCGGCATGCACCATGCCCTGACCCCCATCGGCCTGAACGCCATCGCAACCGGCGGCTCCGACGCCCTGATCTTTGTCTCCCAGGTCTGCTCCAACGTGGCCCAGGGCGGTGCTGCCCTGGCCGTGGCCTTCCGCTCCAAGAACCATAACATGAAGCAGCTGGCCAGCGCCTCCGGCATCTCGGCCCTGATGGGCATCACCGAGCCCGCCCTCTACGGCGTCACCCTGAAACTCAAGCGCCCTGTGGCGGCTGCTGCCATCGCCGCCGGCATCGGCGGCATCGTGGGCGGCCTGCTGCAGGTCTCCCTGTACATTGCCCAGAACTGCCTGCTGGCCATCCCCGCCTTCATCGGCGCCAAGGGCATGAGCAACCTGCTGTACGGCGTCATCATGATCATCGTGTCCTTCGTGGGCGCCTTTGTGCTGACCTGCGTCTTCGGCTTTGAGGACGAGCCCGAGGAAGAGGAGGAGGCCCCCTCCGCCCAGCCCCAGGAGGAAAAGAAGCCCCTGGTGGAAAAGATTCAGATCCTGAGCCCCGTCACCGGCACCGCCCAGGACATCACCGAAGTGCCCGACGCCGCCTTCTCTGACAAGGTGCTGGGGGACGGCATGGCTGTGATCCCCTCCGAGGGCAAGGTCTACGCCCCCGCCGACGGCACCGTGGTCAACATCACCGACACCAAGCACGGCATCATGTTCAAGACCACCCAGGGTGTGGAGCTGCTGATCCACATCGGCCTGGACACCGTCAACCTCAAGGGCGAGCACTTCACCGCCCATGTGACCAGCGGCACCGACGTGAAGGCCGGGGACCTGCTGGTGGAGTTTGACCTGGACGCCATCAAGGCCAAGGGCTACAACCCGGTGACCCCCGTTGTGGTCACCAACATCGATGACTACATCCGGGCCGTGGGTATGCCCAAATCCGGCGAGGCTGTGGAGCACGGCAGCTGCCTGCTGACCATCGTCTGAACAAGAAAGGACCAGCGTTATGTCGATCACCAAGATGCCCGAAGGCTTTTTATGGGGCGGCGCCACCGCCGCCAACCAGTACGAGGGAGGCTGGGATGAGGACGGCCGGGGCCCCTCCATCGCCGATATCCTCACCGGCGGCAGCGTCAGCAAGCAGCGGCGGCTGACCCCGCCGGCCCCCCTGCCCGATGAATTTTACCCCAACCACGAGGCCACCGACTTCTATCACCACTACAAAGAGGACATCGCCCTGTTCGGGCAGATGGGCTTCAAGGTGTATCGGTTCTCCATCTCCTGGTCCCGGATTTTCCCCCAGGGCGACGAGGAAACCCCCAACGAGAAGGGGCTGGAATTTTACGACAAGGTGCTGGACGAGCTGGAAAAATACGGCATCCAGCCCCTGGTCACCATCTCCCACTACGAAAACCCGCTGCATCTGTCCCTGGCCTACGGCGGCTGGAAAAACCGCGCCCTGATTGATTTTTACCTGCGGTTTGCCCGGGTGCTGTTTGAGCGGTACAAAAACCGGATCAAATACTGGCTCACCTTCAACGAAATCAATATGCTGACAGTGCCCTTTGGGGCTGTGTTCTGCGCCGGCATGCTGGACCCGGCCGACGCCTGTGAACAGAGCCGCTACCAGGCCATGCACCATCAGCTGGTGGCCAGCGCCCTGGCCGTGCGGATGGCCAAGGAGATCAACCCCGACTTCCAGCTGGGCTGCATGCTGGCCTACCACAACGCCTACCCTTACACCTGCCACCCCAAGGATATCTTTTTTGCCCAGCAGTACGGGCAGATTCACAACAGCATCGCGGGGGATGTCCATGTGCGGGGGGCTTACCCCGGGTTTGCCTGGCGGTATTTCCGGGACCACAACATTCACCTGGAGATGCAGCCTGAGGATGCGGAGATCCTCCGGCAGGGCACGGTGGATTTCTTCACCATCAGCTACTACTCCAGCAGCTGCGTCAGCCTGACCGCTGCCGACGGGGAGACCACCCAGGGCAACGGCAGCGAGAACCTGAAGAACCCCTACCTGAAGGCCTCGGCCTGGGGCTGGCAGATCGACGCTTTGGGCCTGCGCCATGTGCTCAACGAAATCTATGACCGCTACCAGATCCCCATCATGATTGTGGAGAACGGTCTGGGGGCAGTGGATGAGATTGCCCCCGACGGGAAAGTCCACGACGATTACCGGATCGAGTATATGCGCCAGCACGTGGAGCAGATGAAAGAGGCCATCGACGACGGCGTTGAGCTGATCGGCTACACCTGCTGGGGCTGCACCGACCTGGTGAGCGCCTCCACCGGCGAGGTGAAAAAGCGGTACGGGCTGATCTTCGTCAACAAGTTTGACGACGGCACAGGGGATCTGTCCCGGATGCCCAAGGACTCCTTCTACTGGTACAAAAAGGTGATCGCCACCAACGGCGAGGACCTGGCATAACCTGACCCCATTAACACAAACACACCCCATCTGCAGCAGGCAGCAAACCGGCGCCTGCGGTGCGGATGGGGTGTTTTGCATGGGGCGCAGCCCCCGGCCTGACCGGCACCACCCCCTATCATGCCGCTCACCCCGACGCGCCGGAGCGCCCTGCCTATCTCTATGTGTCGGAGATCAGCCACACCCTGGGGGATTGTTCCTACTGCTACGGCGGCGGCCATTACCGCCGCGGCCTGCCGGTTTTCCTGCTGGGCAAGGTGGCCGATGTGGTTGCCAATGACTACGGCACCAGCATCCCGATGGTGGACACGGCCAGCGTTCTGCAGCGGACCCTGGAACTGGTCCAGCAGCAGGAAACTGCCTTTATCTGCACCAACGTCCAGGAAACAGACCTCTGCGGGCACCGCGAAAATGTCGGCGCCTATGCCGACCGTCTGCGGGTGGCAGATGCATGGATCGGCAAAATCCGGGACGCGCTGGGAGAGGACGACATCCTGGTCGTCCAGGCAGACCACGGCAATGACCCCACCATCGGCCACCCCCACCACACCAGGGAGATGGTGCCGCTGATGATCTGGAGCCGCCGTTCCACCCCCAAGTGCATCGGAACCCGCAAGACCCTCAGCGACACCGGCGCCACGGCGGCGGAGTACTTTGGGATGCCCGCCCCCCAGAACGGTACCAGCTTCCTGAAACTGCTGCGGACCTGACCGGCCAGACAAGACCTCACGGCATGGAAGAGCCCCTGTGCACCTTGATGCGCAGGGGCTTTGCTGATTGCATGCGCAGGGTGAAAAACTTCCCGCTGCGCGGAAATCGGTGCGGCTGTACAGGGCATTTGGATGCAAATGTCCGAAATTTGCACGAAATATACAAAAAACAGACAAAAAGTATAAAATTGAATTTTGACCTTTCAGGACAGGATGATACAATCTATCATGTGGTTATATGCCCATATAGGCAGTATGATGATGGCCTGATCCGGGCGCCGCCCTTTGCCCCGCCGGCGCCCGGTTTTGGAAATACAACCGATTCAGTGAAAAAAGGAGAAATGGAACATGAGTGCAAAACTGAAAGTCTGGGAACTGCAGCCCAATGAGCACCTCATCAAGGAGGCGGATGCCTCTTACATCACCACCCGTCTGGGGTTCCTCCCCAAACCCAATCCCGGCAAACTGCATGTGACCGACCAGCGGGTGCTGTTCACCGACCTGCTGACCCTCTTTTTTGATTACCCGCTGAATCAGATCCTGTCCTTTTCGGTGGGGATGGGCAACACCATCACCCTTGCCACCGACGACGGCAAAACCCATAAGATCACCGGCATGTTCAACAAAAAGCTGATCCAGGCCATGGAGCAGGCCGGGGTCAAAAAAGCATGACCACACCCGGCCCGCACTGAAAAAAGGAGATGACCCATGGCACATCATCTGCACATCGAGGAAACCACTTATGAAATCCAGGCCCCTGTCCGTGCGCCCTCCCTGGGGCGGCTGCTGGGGGAAACCGACCTGGACACCCGGCGCCTTGTGATATCCATGCTGATTCGGGCTGCACTGGTGGCCTTTGCGGCCTTTCTGCTGTGGAGCCGGGAGGAGCTTGACCTGGCCAGCACGACAGACCAGGTGGTGCTGGTCATCTATGCGGTGTTTATTCTGTTCCCGCTGGTGCATGTGAGGGATTCCATCAAGTTCTATCAGAACGGCATCGCGTACAATGGCAAACCCTGCATCTTCCAGACCAGCAAGGTGACCTGGAGCAAACGCACCGGCGCCGGATATTTCATGGCTTACGAAATGCTGCAGATGGCCGGCATGCCCAAAGGCACCAACGTCAGCTACATCAAGGATGCCCAGGAGCTGTTTGACGGGTTTTATCGCAAGCCCGGCGCGCCTGCGGCGCAGGAGAGGACCCTTTCGACCTGAAGCGGGCGTCCTCCCCAAGAAAAAAGATCAGCCCGGCGGCCCCTTCCGGCTGCGGGCGATTGAAACCGTCCCCGCACCGCAGCGCGGCAAAGGCTGCCATCCTGGTGCATGCTGCGGTGCAAAGCGGGAACGGAGTGAAACACAACAAGCAGCGGCCGTTGGGCTGCTGCTTGTTGTGTTTGATGGGGGCTGGAGCCGCCGGCAACACAAAAAAAGGCCGCGCCCTTGGGGGGGCACGGCCTTGCAGGTCAGGATCAGGCTTTGGGGTTGGCTTCCGGTTTAGTTTCCGGTTTGGCCTCCGGCGCAGCGGCGGGCTTGGGGGCGGCGGGCTTGGCCGCGGGCCGGGGGGCCGGCTTGGGCAGCGGGGTGGTGCGGGTGAAGGTGTCGCTGCGGCGGGTGGTGTCGGGGGTGGTGTAGCCGGGCGCCATCTTCAGGCACTTCTTGGGGCAGACGTTGACGCAGTTGCCGCACTGGACGCAGTCAAACCGCTGGATGGTCCAGGTGCCGGCGGCACGGTCCACCGTCAGCGCCCCGGGGGGGCAGCTGCGGGCGCACATGCCGCAGCTGATGCAGTTTTCGATGTCGATTTCGATGTGCCCCCGCATCCGCTCGGGGTACTGGGCCGGCGCGAAGGGATAGCTGGTGGTGACCGGCTTGCTGAACAGGTTCTTCAGCGCCGTGCCCGCAAAGGGAAGGAATTTCAATGATGCCATCTTGGTTTCACCTCTCGGTACAGCTGATGCAGGGGTCAATGGTCAAAATCAGCAGCGGCACATCCGCCAGCTGACAGCCTTTCAGCATGTTCAGCATGGGAGGGATGTTGCTGGTGGTGGGGGTGCGCAGCCGGAACCGGTCGATGAACTTGGTGCCGTTGGCCTTGACGTAGTAGATGGCCTCGCCCCGGGGCTGCTCGATGCGGGTGAAGTATTCCCCGTTGGGCATCCCCTTCACCGGCACCGCAATGGGCCCGGCGGGGATCTGGGCCACCGCCTGGCGGATCAGGCTGAAGGACTGACCGATCTCCTTGATCCGCACCTCGCACCGGGCGTAGGAATCGCCGTCGGTTGCGGTGATGGGCTCCACGTCCAGCTCGTCATAGGCGGCGTAGCCCAGCTTGCGGGCGTCGTAGGCGACGCCGCTGGCCCGCAGCATGGGGCCCACGGCCCCCATCAGGGTGGCGTCCTTGGGGGTCAGCACACCCAGCCCGTGCAGGCGGGAACCGGTGGTGTAATCCCGCAGGAAGGCATCGGCAATGGGCTTGAGCTCCCGCTCCATCTCGTTGCAGGTGTCCACAATGTTCTTGAGCATGGTGTCGTCCATGTCCTTCAGCACGCCGCCGATGCAGTTCACCGAGAAGATCACCCGGCCGCCGGTGGTGGCGTCGAACATATCCAGGATCTTTTCCCGCAGCTTCCAGCTCTCCATGAACAGGCTCTCAAAGCCCATGGCGTCGGCCAAAAGCCCCAGCCACAGCAGGTGGGAGTGGACCCGGCTCATCTCCATCCAGATGGTGCGCAGGTAGCGCCCCCGGGGGGGCACCTCCACGTTCATAATGTGCTCGATGGTCTGGCAGTAGCCCAGCCCGTGGCCAAAGCTGCAAATGCCGCAGACCCGCTCGGCGATGTAGACGTATTCCTTGAAGTCCTTGGTTTCCACCAGCTTTTCCAGCCCGCGGTGGACAAACCCAATGCTGGGCACCGCATCCACCACCACTTCGTCCTCCAGGACCAGGTCCAGATGGACCGGCTCGGGCAGGACAGGGTGCTGGGGACCAAAGGGCACAATGCTTCGTTTTGCCATAGTCTTACCCCTTTTCCTTGAACGGCGTGGGCCGCGCAATGCGGTACAGCTTGTCGTGATAGTCGCCCTGGATGCTCTCGATCTTGACGCCGAACAGCTCCGCGGCCTCGTTTTCCTGCAAAAAGGCACCGGGATACACCTGGGTGATGCTGGGCACCGTGTCGTCGGTGGCCAGGGTCAGCCGCAGGGTGCGCATGTCGTACCCCTTGCAGAAGGAGTAGCTCAGCTCGTACCCGTCGGGCAGGCGGACGGCGCACAGCTGCGCCACCCGCCAGCCGTCCATTTTGAAGCGGATCACCTGGGGCATGAACTGGGCCATGGTGATGGGCTCAATCGTGTTGGAAGCTTCCATCCTCAGCGCTCCTCCTTTTTCTCTTCCTTGTAATTGCGGCGCTTTTCTTCCAAAATTTCCAGCGCCTTGACCACCCCGTCGATGATGGCCTGGGGCCGGGCGGCGCAGCCGGGGACGTACACGTCCACCGGGATCACCGTGTCGATGCCGCCCTTGATGTTGTAGCAGTCCTTGAACACCCCGCCGGTGCAGGCGCAGATCCCTACGGCCACCACCACTTTGGGGTTGGGCATCTGCTCATACAGCTGCCGCACCACCGATTCGCACTGGGCGTTGACCCCGCCGGTGATCAGCAGGATGTCGGCCTGGAAGGGGTCGCCGGTGTTGATGATGCCAAACCGTTCAATGTCGTATTTCGGGGTGGTGCAGGCCAGCACCTCGATGTCACACCCGTTGCAGCTGCTGGCATCGTAATGCAGCATCCAGGGGGATTTTGCGAGTTTTTTCATGATTTTGTTGCCCCCTTTTTCAGCGTACCAGCATCAGGATCAGGCCGTTCAGGCCGCCGGTCAGCAGGGTGACCACCCAGCAGCTGTCCAGCAGCACCCGCCACTTGACACGGGCGGCCGCGTTGTCCCACAGGATTTCCAGCAGGTACACCACCAGGCAGGCGGCGATGGCCACCGGCCAGCTCCACCAGTGCTCGTTCAGGAAGAACAGGGCCATCAGCCCCAGCATCAGCACCATCTCGTAGTATTCGGCGATGTTCATGATGGCCAGGGTGGGGCCCGCCATCTCGGTGGTGATGCCTTTGACCATCTCCTGGTGGGCGTGGTGGCTGGTGGACAGGTCAAAGGGGGATTTGCGCAGCTTGATGGCGGTGATGAACATGAAGCCCAGCAAAAAGCCCGGCATGGTCAGCACGGCGCTGTAGGGCATCCGCACAATGTCCCCCACCTGGAAGCTGCCGGTGGCCAGGTAAAAGCCCACCGCCATCAGCAACGTGAGGGGCTCGTAAGCCATCATCTGGATCATCTCACGCCCGGCGCCCAGGGTGGAGAAGGGGGAGGAATCGCTGGAAGCCGCCATCACCAGGAACAGGTCGGCGGTGGAGAGGATGAACAGGCACATCAGGATGTCCGCCCCTGCAAACAGCAGCGACCCGGCCACCGCCAGAAACACCAGATAGCTCAGGTTCAGCAGCATCTGGACGCTGTTGACCGCGATCATCTGCTTGGTGAACAGCTTTTTCAAATCATAGAAAGGCTGGAGCATGGGCGGCCCCTGGCGCCCCTGCATCCGGGCGCTGACACGGCGGTCCAGCCCGTCCAGCAGGGCCCCCGCCAGGGGGGCCAGCAGCAGATAAGCCAGCACAGAAACAACCTGCATCATACCGCACCTCCGATAATCACACACATCATCACGATGATGACACCCGCCGAGATGATGACGCCCGGCCGCATCAGCCGGCGGCGGCCAAACTCAAACCGCAGGTACCAGTTGCTCAGGTAAAGGTGCTCCGGCTCGCCGTAGCTGTTGACAAAATAGGTGTTGTCGCCCTCGTTGGCGCCGCCCATATAGATGGGCACATAGTCCCGGTGGGTCGAGCGGGTCAGCAGGAACATCAGCGCCGGCACAAACAGAACGCTCACCAGCATGATGGCCATGGTGGTCAGCACGCTCATGGACAGCACCTCGTGGGCGGTGCCGTACAGCTCCTGGATGATGGGGGTGACCACTTTGGAGGACACCAGCGGGAACAGCAGGCACAGCCCCAGGGTGGCCCCGGCGTGGATGTACATGGAAAAATACTGGTCCTTGCGGGTGACGTCGGTCACCTGGACCTTGGTGTGGTGGAGGGAGACCAGCTTGCACAGCCACTTGCTCCAATAGAGCATGGTGGTGGCGCTGCCGTAGGCCAGAAAGATGACCAGCAGGTAGTTGTTGGCGTCCACAAAGGCCCGCAGGGCCACCCACTTGGAGATCAGCATCCCGAAGGGGGCCAGGTACATGCCCGCAATGCCGATGCCCATGATGTAGGTCAGCTTGGGCAGCCGCAGCAGCAGGCCGTGCATGTCCTCGATGTCACGGGAGCCCAGGCAGTTCTCGATGGAGCCCACCGCCTGGAACAGCATGGATTTGCTCACCGCGTGGAACAGCATCAGCAGCACGGCGGCCCAGATGGTCTCCTCGGCGCCGATGCCGGCGCAGGCCACAATCAGCCCCAGGTTGGAGATGGTGGAGAAGGCCAGCAACTTTTTGCCGTCGTTCTGGGCGATGGCCATCATGCTGGCGGCAATGAAGGTGAAGCCCCCAATGAAGGAGACCATCATGCCGGTCATGTTGCCCGCCATGGCGGGGGCCAGGCGGATCAGCAGATAGACGCCGGCCTTGACCATGGTGGCGCTGTGGAGCAGGGCGCTGGAAGGCGTGGGGGCCACCATGGCGCCGAACAGCCAGGAGGAGAAGGGCAGCTGGGCCGACTTGGTCAGCCCGGCAAAGGCCAGCAGCACCACCGGGATGACGGCGCCGTCGGCCACCACCTCATTCAGCTGCACCGTATGGATGGTTTGGGCCGCCACCACAATGGCGATGGCAAACCCAAGGCCTCCCAGCAGGTTCATCCACAAGGCATGGAAGCTGTTGTTGATGGCTTCCTCGGTGTGGGTGTAGCCGATCAGCAGGAAGGAAATCACCGAGGTGATCTCCCAGAAGAAGTACATCCAGATCAGGTTCTCGGACAGCACCACCCCGAACATGGCCGCCAGGAAAAAGAACAGCATCGAGAAGAAAAAGCCGCTGCGGTCCCGGTATTCGGTGTGGTGGTGATGGTAGGCCTTCATGTAGCCCACCGCGTAAATGCAGATCAGGCCGCCCACCATGGCCACGATGACGATCATCAGCATGGTCAGGCAGTCGATCCGCAGATGGGTGGGGGACTCCACCGGGTTGGTCAGCTCGGACCAGGCCATCAGCACCGTTTGGGCCACCGACAGCAAAATCACCGGGTACTTTTTGTACTTGATGCACAAAACCACGATGAGGGCCATCAGGGCGAACTCACCGGCCAGCATCAGGTGGTCGATCACCGGCACCGGGCCCACCAGGTCCAGGATGCCGCCGCCCCCCTGCAGCCAGCCCACAAGCAAAAAGGCGGCCAATGCCATCACGACACCGGCCCCCAGGTACACCACCCGGCCGCGGATGGCAGTATCCCGGATGGAGGGGATCACCAGTGCCATCAGCGCCGGCCAGGCGATCAGGATGGGAATGATTGCCATAAAAACAAACCTCCTCTATGGACAAACCCCGACAAATATTTGGATTTTTATCCATTATAGTACGGCTTTTTGGGTTTTACAAGCCCATTTCGCGGCTGTGGATTTTCCTGCCGGATGGTGTTATAATAGCAGTTGCAGCGGATATTTTCCGCTGTTTTCGTCCATTTTGGCCATTTTTGGAGGGAAAAGGAGGGGGAATAAGCCGTGCACGAGCTGGCCATCACCCAGAGCATCCTGGATCTTTCGCTGCAGGCCGCTGCCCAGCAGCATGCCGCCCGCATCCGGGAGATCCGGCTGCGGATGGGGCCCTTTTCCGGGGTGGTGCCCGAGTGCGTCCAGATGTACCTGGACGTGCTGGCCAAAGGCACCCCCGCCGAGGGGGCGAAAATCAAAGTCACCACTGTACCGCTGAAGGTGCTGTGCCGGGACTGCGGGCGGGAAGGCGAAATCGACCGCGCCCACATTGCCTGCCCCTACTGCGGCAGCCTGCGGCTGAAACGGCTGTCGGGGAAGGAATTCATGGTGGAAAGTCTGGAGGTAGATTGAATATGGAAATCAAAGTCCTGCACCAGGTGATGGAGTGGAACCAGGATGTGAGCGCCGAGGTGCGCCGCACCCTCAAGGAGCACAAGACCTGCCTCATCAACGTGATGGGCAGCCCCGGG
Organism: uncultured Faecalibacterium sp.; assembly: GCA_944386015.1. GTDB lineage: Bacteria > Bacillota > Clostridia > Oscillospirales > Ruminococcaceae > Faecalibacterium. The sequence goes on along the minus strand of CALWZK010000016.1, from coordinate 5,272 downwards.
GCCGGCAAGACCAGCCTGATCACCGGGCTGATCGCCCGGCTGCGGGATCAGTTTGCCATCGGGGTCATCGAGGGGGACATCACCGGCCAGATCGACGCCGAGAAGATCGCGGCCCTCAAGATCCCGGCGGTGCAGCTGAACACCGACGGCGCCTGCCACATCGAGGCCATGAGCATCCAGCACATCCTGCCCAATTTCGACCTGGACCAGCTGGACCTGCTGTTTGTGGAGAACATCGGCAACCTGGTCTGCCCGGCCGAGTTTGACATCGGGGAGAACTTCCGCATCACGGTGCTGAGCATCCCCGAAGGGGACGACAAGGTGGCCAAGTACCCCCTGATGTTCACCGACACCTCCTGCCTGGTGCTGAACAAGTGCGATATGCTGCCCTACTTCGATTTTGACGTCCAGCGGGCCGCCGCCGATTACAAGGGGGTCAACCCCGAGGGGCCCCTGTTCCAGGTGTCCAGCCGCAGCGGCGACGGTCTGGATGAGCTGGCCGCCCATGTGGCCGCCAAAGTGCGCGAGGCCCTCGCAGCCGACGCATGATCCGCCGCCATTTCTTAATAGAAGGCATCGTCCAGGGGGTGGGGTTCCGGCCCTTTGTCCACCGGCAGGCTCAGCGCCTGGGGCTTTCGGGCTGGGCCCGGAACACCGCCGCCGGCCTGGAGCTGGAGCTGGAAGGCCCCGCCGCCGCCCTGGATGGGTTTGAACAAACTTTGCGCACCGCCCCGCCGCCCCTGGCGGTGGTGGAGGCGGTCCGCACCCGGGAGATGGCCCCCGCCGGGGAGACGGGCTTTGTGATCCGCCCCAGCGCCGGAGGGGAGGCCGCCACCCTGGTTTCCCCCGACCTGGCCCCCTGCGCCGCCTGCCTGGCGGAACTGCAGGACAAGGCGGGCCGGCGGTACCGCTACCCCTTCCTCAACTGCACCGACTGCGGGCCGCGGTTTTCCATCATCCGGCGCCTGCCCTACGACCGGGCCGCCACCACCATGGCCGGGTTCCCCATGTGCCCCGACTGCGCCGCGGAATACCGGGACATCCGCAGCCGCCGCTACCACGCCCAGCCCAACTGCTGCCCGGTGTGCGGGCCGAAGGCCTTTTACCTGGACGCCGGGGGCATCGAACAGGAGGGCGACCCCATCGCCCTGGCCCAGCAGACCCTGGCGGCGGGGGGGATCGTGGCGGTGAAGGGCACCGGGGGGATCCACCTGGCCTGCCGGGCCGACAGCCCGGAAGCGGTGGCCCGGCTGCGGCAGCGCAAGCACCGGCCTGAAAAGCCCCTGGCTCTGATGGCCCGGGACCTGGACGCCGCCGCCCGCTGGTGCACGATGACAGAGGAAGAGGCCGCCCTGCTCCAGAGCCCCCGGCGGCCCATCCTGCTGCTGGAAAAGAAAGACCCGGCGGGGGAGAGCTGGCTCAGCGCCACCACCCGGCTGGGGGTGATGCTGCCCTACACGCCGCTGAACATCCTGCTGCTGGACGGGGTGTTCGGCGGGCCCGGCCTGCTGGTGATGACCAGCGCCAACCGCCCCGGCTGCCCGGTGCTGACCGACAACCGGGAAGCTCTGGAAGCTCTGCGGGGGGTTGCCGATGGCTTTTTGCTCCACGACCGCCCCATCGCCAACCGGTGCGACGATTCCCTGGCCATGGTCTGGCGGGGGAGCCCGGTGTTTTTCCGCCGGAGCCGGGGCTACGCCCCCCAGCCCATCCTGCTGGGGCAGGAGGCAAGCGGGGTGCTGGCCTTGGGGGCCGAGCAGAAGGGGTCCTTCGCCGCAGGGCGGGGGCGCCACGCCTTTGTGAACCAGTACATCGGGGACCTGAAAAACGCCGAGACCTTCGACCACTACCGCACCGCCCTGAGGGGGATGCTGGAACTGTTCGGCCTGACCCCCCGGCTGCTGGTGTGCGATCTGCACCCCGACTACGCCTCCACCGGGGAGGCCCGAGAATGGGCCGCCCGGTGCCGCCTGCCCCTGCGGCAGGTGCAGCACCACTGGGCCCACATGGCCGCCTGCATGGCCGACAACCGGCTCGCCGGGCCCGCCTTTGGCCTGGTCTGGGACGGCACCGGCCTGGGGGAGGACGGCCAGGTCTGGGGCGCCGAATGCCTGATGGGAGATTACAAATCGTATCAGCGGGTGGGGTCTATCCGGCCTGTACTGCTGCCGGGGGGCGATGTCTGCGCCGCCGAGATCGGCCGCACCGCCCTGGCCCTGGCCACCGACGCCGGGTGCCCCGAAGCGGCCCCCGATTTCCCCCGGCGGGCGGGGGCGGCGGCCCTGCTGCAAAGGGGCTACCGCTGCGTGGCCTCCTCGGGGATGGGGCGGCTGTTCGACGGGGTGTATGCCCTGCTCACCGGCCGCACCGCCGCCGGCTACGACGGCCAGGCCCCGGCCCTGCTGGAAGCCCTGGCCCAGGGGGCCGCGCCGGTGGATGTGTACCAGCCTGCTTACTATAAGGAGGGCGGGGTGCGCCGCTTTGACACCCGGCCCCTCATCCGGGCCCTGTGCGCCGCAAAGGCTGCCGGGGTCAGCCCCGCCGCCCTGGCCGCCGGGTTCCAGCAGGCGCTGTGCCGGATGGCCCTGGACCAGTGCCGGGCACTCAACCCGGACAAGCTGCCGGTGGTGCTGTCGGGGGGCGTCTTTTTGAACCGCGCCCTGCTGGAAGGGATCACATCCCTGCTGGAAGGGGCGGGCTATCGGGTGTACACCCACAAGGGGGTCAGCCCCTCGGACGAAGGGCTGGCCCTGGGCCAGCTGGCCATCGGCGCCGCCGGTCTGAAAGAATGAAACAACAGGAGGGTTTCTGTATGTGTCTTGCAGTTCCGCTGAAAGTGGTCTCCCTGGAGGGAGACGGCAAACACGCCGTAGGGGAGGCCGCCGGCCTGACCCAGAAGATGCGGGTGGATTTCCTGCCCGATATCGCGGTGGGGGATTATGTGATGGTCCACGCGGGCTTTGCCATCCAGAAGATGACCCCCGAACAGGCGGCGGAGAATCTCGCCTGCATCCAGGAGGCCATCCATGCCTTGGACTGACAGCTGGCTGAAAGCCTTCCGCAGCCCCGCCGGGGCCGCCGGGCTGGCGGAAGACATCCGCCGCCGCACCGCGGGCCGGGCGCCGGTGCGGATCATGGAGATCTGCGGCACCCACACCATGGCCATCGCCAAAGCGGGCCTGCGGACCCTGCTGGCCCCGGGGGTGGAGCTGATCTCGGGCCCCGGGTGCCCGGTCTGCGTCACCCCGGCGGGGGAGATCGACGCAGCCTTGTCCCTGTGTGAAAGGCCGGGGATCATCCTGGCCACCTACGGGGACCTGATGCGGGTGCCGGGGAGTGTGCGGGGGGACACCCTGCTGGCCCGGCGGGCCGCCGGGGCGGACGTGCGCACCGTCTATTCCGCCGCCGACGCGGTGGACCTGGCCCGGGCCAACCCCGATCATGAGGTGGTGTTCCTGGGGGTGGGGTTTGAGACCACCACCCCCGGCACCGCCGCCTGCGTGCTGGACGCCGCCGAAAGCGGCCTGGACAATTTCTCGGTGTTCTGCCTGCTGAAACGCACCGAGCCCGCCCTGCGGGCCCTGCTGGACGCCCCCGACTGCGCGGTGGATGCCCTGCTCTGCCCGGGCCATGTGGCCGCCATCACCGGGGCGGAGGCCTTTGGCTTTTTGCCCCGGGACTATCAGCTGCCCGCCGTGGTCAGCGGCTTCGATGCCGGGGACGTGCTGTATTCGGTGTGGCGGCTGGTGTGCATGGTGTGCGAGGGCGCCCCGGCTTTGGAAAACGAATATTCCCGGCTGGTGACGGGGGAGGGCAACGCCGCCGCCCTGGCCATCACCGATCAGGTGTTCCAGCCGGTGGACAGCCTGTGGCGGGGGCTGGGGGAGATCCCGGCCAGCGGGCTGGCCCTGCGGCCCGCTTACGCCCGGTATGACGCCGCGGCACGGTACGGCCTGCGCCGCACCCGGGGCACCGAGCCCCCGGGCTGCCGCTGCGGGTCGGTGATCCGGGGGCTGCTCCACCCCGAGCAGTGCCCCCTCTTCGGCAAAGCCTGCCGCCCCGAGGACCCGGTGGGGCCCTGTATGGTTTCCAGCGAGGGGGCCTGCGCCGCCGCCTGGAAGTACCGCCCCGCCGAATAAAATGGGAGGAGAAAAGGACAATGGAGCCGATCATTACCATGGATTACGGCAGCGGCGGGCTGCGCACCGCCGAGCTGATTGAGGAGCTTTTGCTCCCCGCCTTTGGCAACGCCGCCCTCAACGATCTGGGGGACGGGGCGGTGCTCCCCGACCTGGGGGGCCCGCCGGTGTTTTCCACCGACAGTTTTGTGGTGACCCCCTGGCAGTTCCCGGGGGGCGACATCGGCAAACTGGCGGTGTGCGGCACCGTCAACGACCTGTGCATGGCGGGGGGCAAACCCCTGTACCTGAGCCTGGGGCTGATTCTGGAGGAGGGCCTGCCCACCGACACCCTGCGGGTGGTGGTGGATTCCATCGCCCGCACCGCCAAAGAGGCGGGGGTACAGATTGTCACCGGCGACACCAAGGTGGTGGAGCGGGGCAGCGTGGACAGGCTGTACATCAACACGGCGGGGATCGGGGTGCTGCGGGCCCCTGGCCTGGGGCGCAAGGCTCTGCGCCCGGGGGACGCGGTGCTGGTGAGCGGCAGCGTGGGCTGCCACGGCGCCGCCGTCATGATGGCCCGGGGGGAGCTGCCTGTGGAGGGGGATCTGCGCAGCGACTGCCGCCCCCTCCACGACCTGAGCGCCGCCGCCCTGGCCGCCGGCGGGGTGCGGCTGATGCGGGACCCCACCCGTGGGGGCGTGGCCACCACCCTCAACGAGTTTGTGGAGGGCGGGGCTCTCTGCATTGATCTGGAGGAGGAGGCCATCCCGGTGGAGGAGCCGGTGGCGGCGGCCTGCGACCTGCTGGGCCTGGACCCCCTCTACGCGGCCTGCGAGGGCCGGATGCTGGTGGTGACTGCACCGGAATCCGCCGGGGCGGTATTGGATGCCCTGCGGGCCCTGCCGGGGGGCGAGGGCGCCTGCCGGATCGGCACGGTGGGCACACAGCGGCCCGGCAGGGTGGTGCTCCACACCGCCCTGGGGGGCAGCCGCATTCTGGGCAAGCTCACCGGCGCCCAGCTGCCGAGAATTTGTTAATGTTTGCACAAAAGCCTCTGCACTGCCTTTGGGCAGTGAACTGATCCAAATTGTGCGGACAGTACAAAAAAGCCCCAAGTGTAGGATATTAGGATTCAGCAGGAGTGGCGG
>CALWZK010000015.1 GCA_944386015.1 uncultured Faecalibacterium sp. | reverse complement strand
GCCTACTCCACCGCCGGCCCCGAGGACGCCTACCGCTACCACGCCATGAGCTATTCGGCGGCGGTGGGGGATGTGGAGACCGAGAGCAGCCAGGCCGCCGGCACGGTGGACCTGGTGTTTGTTTTGACCGACGGCTCCGACCCGGGCCCCGAGATGATCCAGGGGATGCTGGATCACCTGTCCGCCCGGCTGCGCCGCCCCATGACCGACCTGGTTCATGTGTCGGCGCCCCAGAAGGTGGCCTATACCATCGACGTCACCTACTGGATCAACCGCAGCCAGGCCGCCCAGGCGGTGGCCATCCAGCAGGCGGTGACCCAGGCGGTGGAGGAGTACAAGACCTGGCAGCGGACCATCGGCCGGGACATCAACCCCTCCAAGCTCCACGAGCTGATGATGAAAGCCGGGGCCAAGCGGCTGGAAATCACCGCCCCGGTCTACACCGCCGTCAGCAAGATCAAAATCGCGGCCCTGGAGGGGGACGCCGTGGTCCGGTATGGAGGGCTGGAAGATGATTGAACTGAAAGGCAGCCGGTTCACCCAGATCCTGCCCCAGAACCTTTCCAGCCAGACCCGGACCCGGGCCCTGGCCTACGCCATCGGCCGCCAGGTGGACAAGCTGCTGGTCCTGGCCGACCGGATGGTGATCTGGGCGGGGCTGGACCGGGTGCCGGAACAGCTGCTGGACTACCTGGCCGCCGAGCTGCGCACCCCGGCCTACCGTGCGGACTATGCAGTGGAGGTCAAGCGCACCCTGGTGCGCCAGTCTCTGCTGTTCTATGCCCGGATGGGCACCCCGGCGGCGGTGGATCGGCTGATCCAGTCTATCTTTGGCAGCGGCCAGATCCAGGAGTGGTTTGAGTACGGGGGCGAGCCCCACCACTTCCGGGCCACCGTCGGGGCAGAGGGGGTCACTATCACCCCCGAGGCCCTGGAGGAGCTGCGCCGGGTGCTGGCCTCGGTGAAACGGCTGTCCTCCTGGCTGGACAGCATCACCACCGTCACCCCGATGGAAAGCCGCCCCGTCCGGGTGGCTGCGGCCCCCTGCGGCAGCTATGCCAGGACCACCCTGCCGCCGGTGTTTGTGCTGGTCCCGGCGGTGATCCGGCTGGCAGCCGGCAGCGGCGGCACCATCTCGAGAACCACACTATCGCAGATTGAGGAGGGACACAATGCCTGATCTTTACGGTTTTACCCCCACCAATGCCGGCCGGGGGCTGATCGCCAGCCTGCTGGCCGGCCAGACCCTCACCATCACCCGGGCCATGGTGGGCAGCGGCAAGCCCGACAGCCTGGAGGCCATGGCGGCCCTCACCGACCTGGTGGCGCCGGTGGCCCGGGCCACATCCACCGCCCCCGTCCGCACCGGTGACGCCGTTTCCCTGACGGTGGAATACCGCTCGGACATGAACGGCGGGCTCCAGGAGGGCTTTTCCATCAATGAATACGGCCTGTTCGCCAAGACGGCCGACAGCGCCGAAACCCTGATTTTCTACGGCTGCCTGGGGGATCACCCCCAGTGGGTCTACCCCTATACCCCCGGCGTCGCCCCGGATGTCCGGGACTTCCCGGTGAAAATCCAGATCAGCAGCGAGGTGGAGGTCCAGATCAACTACCACGCCGACGCCTTCATCACCGCCGAGGAAGCCCAGGCCCTGCTGGAAAGCATGGTCCAGCAGACGGCGGGGGGCTCCAGGCTGGTGGAAATCACCATTCCCGCCGAGAGCTGGGCCCAGGACACCGGCGGCGCCTATCCCTGGTATGCCGACGTGACCGTCCCAGAAGCCCAGGCAAGCTATTTCCCGGCGGCGGCCCTCCACACCGAGAGCCTGGAGGCCGCAGCCGCCGCCGGCATGGCCCCGGTGCTCCAGGCCCTGGAGGGCAAAGTCCGTTTCCGGGCCAAAGAGCCGCCCGGGTCGGCCCTGGCCGCCAGCCTGGCCCTGCTGTCCGGCGGGAAAGACTCTGCCGGCCAGGGCTTTGGCGTGGTGAACGTGGGCACCGCCCTGCAGATCAACGTCCCCGGCGGCGTGGCAGGGGTGGGGGAGGACGGGAAAATCTCTGTGTCGGTGCTGCCGGTGAACACCCCCGAGGGGGTGGCCGGCCTCGGCGCAGACGGCAAAGTCCCGGCCTCCCTGCTGCCCGAAATGGGCGGCGGCTTTGTCCAGATGACCGAGAACATCCCGGTGGCCCAGCGGAAGCCCAATACCATGTATAGTTTGATCGAAGTGGACTTTGGGTGAAAGGAGGGATAGAGTATGGCAAAACAACTTGGCGAACTTACCAGTGGAGAAAAAATAGTGCTCAACGAATGGGGCGTTCCAAAGAGTTATATCGTTATGCAGCAGGGTTCTCCATCGGACGACTATCGCGGATTCGAGGCCATGACACTTTTTCTCCGGGAAAAGGTCATGGGAGTCCAGAGAGCTTCTGGAATGGACAATGACTATGAGAACTCCTCCATTGATTTGTGGTTGCATGACTCACTTGATGGTTTCATCGCTTCGCTCGACCCGGAAATCCGGAGTGCAATCCCCACTGTAAAAATTCCGTATCGGCCAGGGCACGGTAATGACTATACCGTAAAAAGTGGTGATGATGGACTCAGTTGCAAAATATTCCTTTTAAGTATGAAGGAATACAATTTGACTGGGCAATTTCCGGTTGAAGGCGTAACATTAAGTTATTTTGTAGGCAGTAAAGACGCAAAACGTATTGCTTACAACGAAAGTACAGGTTTTGCTGCAGCATATTCCAGTAGAACCCCTTTTTGCGGTTATGATGGCAACTTTAGCGATGAAAGTGATGGTGTAAGTTATATCAATTCTGATGGTAAGGCTGATGCATGGAGAGCTGAATCTGATCGGGGTGTTCGTCCGGCATTTTGTTTGCCTCAGTCACTTTACATTATGGATGATGGTACTATCACTACCAATCAACCTCCTACCGCACCGGCATCCATCGACGTTGCCAACGTAGGCACCAGCGGAACGATCACCATCACCTTGACAGCCGCCACTGATCCCGACGGCACAGTGGAGAGCTACATCTACGAGCGCCAGGTGGATGGCGGTGCATGGCAGCAGGTGGCCCAAGTCAACAGTCTGACCCAGACCGACACCATTAGCGAGGACTGGGGTACCATCGCCTACAGGGCCTGCGCTGTGGATGATCTGGGCGCCTCCGGCCCCTACGTCACAGGCGAGACCCAGACCATCAACAGCGGCTGGGTGACCATCGGCGGCCCGGCAGAGGCCATGGGCAGCAAACCGGTGCCCTTTGATTTTGACTTTTCCGTCTCTGTGTCGGGGGTGGCCAGCACCGGCGCCATCACCGTGTACGCCGCCCTGGACGGGGTGCAGGTCTACAGCGGCACCCCCAATGCCGGGACACAGATCAGCATCCCCATCGACACCCGCCTGATGGGGGCTGGGGAACACGCCATCGAGGTGCAGGCCAGCAAGGACGACTACCTGCCGGCCTCCAAGCGGTATACCTTCACCATCCCGGCGGTGACCATTCCCGCCGGCGGCACGGGGGAACAAGCCCAGGGCTCCGACGGCCGGCCGGTGTTCCACACCACCCTGGCGCAGCGGTGCATCGGCCGCGGCGGCGTGGACATCCAGGCCCAGGTGGATGCCCTGACCGCCCGGGTCAAGACTTTGGAGGGCTGATATGTACATTCTGAACAAGACCAAATCTGAGGCCGGCCAGTATCCGGCCCTGGAAAGCTGGCCCGGCCTCACCGCCCCGGCGGGGTTTTACTGGTGGCCGGACAGCCTGGACCGCAGTACCTTTGACCAGTACCAGGGCTTTGTGGAGTTGGAAGTGGCCCGGGGCACCGTTGTCAGCTGTGCGCCCAACATGCCGGCCTTCGAGGCCTGGCAGGCGGAACAGCTGGCCGCCCGGAAGGTGGAGCGGATCGCCGAGAGTAAGGCCCAGCTGTCCGACTATCTGCTCTGCCACCCCATGCAGTGGACCGACGGCCAGTATTATGCCATTACCGCCGAAAAACAGCAGCAGCTCACCTCCAAGATCATGAGCGCCACCCTGGCCGCTCAGACCGCCCAGCCCTACGCCCTGACCTGGAACGCCACCGGGGAGGAGTGCCAGGCCTGGACGTTGGAAAACCTGACGGCCCTGGCCTTCGCCATCGACGCCCGGGTCACCAGCCTGGTGAGCTACCAGCAGGCCCAGGAGGTGGCCATGCGGGAAGCGTCCACCCTGGAGGCCCTGGAGGCCATCCCGGTGGACTATGACAGCGTCCCCCTGCCGGGAGGTGAGACGGCGTGAAGGCAATCGCAAAAGAAACAGCCCTCGCAGTGTGCGGGGGCTGTCTGTATGTGGTGCTGGAGCTGCTGTGGCGGGGCCGCAGCCACTGGACCATGTTTATCCTGGGCGGGGTCTGCTTTGTCCTGATCGGGGCAATCAATGAGGTGATCCCCTGGGAGATGCCCCTGGTGCTCCAGGGGGTGATCGGCTCGGCCTGCATCGTCACGCCCCTGGAGTTCGTCACTGGCTGCATCGTCAACCTGTGGCTGGGCTGGGGCGTCTGGGATTATTCGGACCTGCCCTGCAATCTGCTGGGCCAGATCTGCCTGCCGTTTTCGTTGTTCTGGGTGCTGGTGGCCATGGCGGCCGCCGTCCTGGATGACTGGCTGCGGTGGCGCTGGTTCGGCGAAGAAAAACCGCATTATACACTGATCCATTGGGGGAAAGGGGAAAGACCATGAAAGACATCATCGACGTCAGCCGCTACCAGGGGACCATCAACTGGGACAAGCTGGCAGGGAAGATCGGCGGCGCCATGCTGAAAACGGTGAGCACCAACAAGAGTTTCGGCGGCATCTACACCGACCCCATGTTTGAGACCAATTATGCCGCCTGCCGGCGGCTGGGCATCCCGGTGGGCGTCTACTATTACACCTACGCCCAGGACGCCGCCACCGTCCAGGCCGAGCTGGCCAAGCTCCACCAGGCCCTGGAGGGGAAGACCTTCACCCTGCCGGTGGCGGTGGACGTGGAGGACAACAAGCTGAAACCGCTTTCCGCCGACGCCCTCACCGACCTGGTGATCGCCGCGGCGGACGCCATCGAGAGCTGGGGGCTGTATGCCATGGTGTACACCTACACCTATTACAGCCAGACCGAACTGAACATGGACCGCCTGGCGGCCTATGATCTCTGGATCGCCGACTACCGCAGCAAGCGCCCCACCCGCAAGCACGGGATGTGGCAGTACACCAGCACGGGGCGTCTGGACGGCATCGCCGGCAACGTGGACATCTCCCACGCCTACAAGGACTACCCGACCATCATCGCCCGTGCCGGCCTGACCCAGCTGCGGGGGTGATGCCGGTGGAAAGCATCGTCGCGGCCATCGTGTCGGGGGCAGTGACCCTGGTGGGCGTCCTGATCGCCAACAGCAAAAGCCAGGCCGTCACCGACACCAAGCTGGAGGAGCTGACCCGGGAAGTCCGGGAGCACAACAACTTCGCCCAGCGTGTACCGGTGCTGGAAGAAAAAATGAAAGTCGCCGACCACCGGATCAGCGACCTGGAAGAAAAACTGGAACACCGCACCTAAAAGAAAGGAGCACACCATGAACATTTCCGTCGGTACCATCGCCCGCACCGCCTGTCTGGCCCTGGCCCTCACCAACCAGATCCTGTCGGCGGCCGGCAAGCCGGTCCTGCCCATCGAGGACAGTCAGCTGGAGAGCCTGGTAACCACCGGCCTGACGGTGGCCGCATCCCTGGCCGCCTGGTGGAAGAACAACAGCTTCACCCCGGCGGCCATCAAGGCCGACCAGACCCTGAAGGTCTACCAGTCCACCGGCAAGTAAATTGGAGCCCCCGGCAGCCACTCGTTGGAGCGGGTGCCGGGGGCCTATTTATATTTAGAAAGGAGAAAACTCTATGACCCGAAAAGAAAAATTCAATGATTACGAGGGCTTTGTGGAAAAGTTCAAGCCCAAAAAAACCACCGACGACTGCTACACCCCGCCCGCCATCTATGCAGCCGTAAAAGACTGGGCCTGCCGGCGGTATGGCATCGACCCGGACAAAACCGTCCGTCCTTTCTGGCCGGGCGGTGACTATGAGGCCTTTGAGTACCCGGCGGGGGCAGTCGTCCTGGACAATCCTCCTTTTTCCTGTCTGGCCAAAATCGTGCGATTCTACCAGGAACACCAGATTCCCTATTTTCTGTTTGCACCGGCCCTGACGGCCCTGGGCTACACCCGGATCGGCGCCAGCGTCATTTTCAGCGACAGCAAGATCACCTACCACAATGGGGCCCAGGTCAACACCGCCTTTGTCACATCTTACGGTGAAAACGTGGTGGAGATTGCCCCCGACCTGGGCGAGGCCATTAAAGCAGCCCAGCGCAAGGGCCCCAGCCTCCGGCGGACGGTCTACCAGTATCCGCCCAACCTGCTGACCACCCAGGGAGTGTTGGCTCTGGCCCGTCATGGTGTGCCCTATGAGCTGCCCCGGCGTGAGGCGGTGTTTGTCCGCGCCCTGGATGCCATGCGGGCCGAAGGCAAAGAAGCCTTTGGCGGAGCACTGCTGATCTCGGACCGAGCCGCTGCCCAAAAAACGGACGTGGAGCGGACCTTCGCCACTACAGACACCACGGCTAAGATCTGGACGTTATCAGAGCGCGAACGAAAAATCATTGAAAATCTGAATTTACAAAATGACGAAAGCCCTGCTGTTTCACCACAGCAGGGCTTTTCTCTTTTGTAAGCAGAAAATTTCGGATTTTCCCCAAAAAAAGATGGTTTAAAATCCGCGTCACCGAATCCCGTTCTACTGCAGAAAGGGCTGAAAAAGTGATATAAAACAAAAAGTGCGGTACAAAGTGCGGTACAAAAAAGAAAACCGGCCCGGATACCTAAGTATCTGAGCCGGTTTTCGTTGGAGCGGGTAATCGGAATCGAACCGACCTCCACAGCTTGGAAGGCTGTTATACTAGCCGATGTACTATACCCGCATGTGTGAAAGACATTATACCAGACTTTTTCGGAAAAGTCCAGAGCGAAAATGGAAAAAGAACGCTTTACACCCGCCCGCCTTTCCGGTAAGATAGACGAAGGAGGGAAACGCCATGGAAACCATTCAGGAACGACTCTTTGCCCTGCAGGATGCCGGCTACCAGGCCTTCCAGTGCAGGCTGATGCCCACCGTGCCCCCTGAAAAGGTGATCGGGGTGCGGACGCCCGCCCTGCGGGCCCTGGCCAGGGAGCTGGCCGGCACCCCCGAGGTGGAGGCCTTTCTGGGGCAGCTGCCCCACCGGTACTATGAGGAGGACAACCTCCACGGCTTCCTGCTGGAGCGGATCAAGGATTATGACACCGCCCTGGCCCGGGTGGAGGCCTTCCTGCCCTGGATCGACAACTGGGCCACCTGCGACACCACCAGCCCCAAAGTGTTTGCCCGCCACACCGGCCGGCTGCTGGAGCCGGTGCGCCGGTGGATTGCCTCGGATAAAACCTACACCATCCGCTACGGCCTGGGGATGCTGATGCGCTATTATCTCGATGACCAGTTCCGGCCCGAATATCTGGAATGGGCAGCGGGGGTGCAGTCGGAGGAATATTATGTGCGGATGATGGTGGCCTGGTACTTTGCCACCGCCCTGGCCAAACAGCCGGAGGCCGCCTGGCCCTGGGTGGCCCAGCCCCGGCTTTCCCCCTGGGTGCGGGCCAAGGCGGTGCAGAAGGCCCTGGAGAGCCGCCGGATCTCCCCCGAACAAAAGCAGGCCCTGCGGGCACTGCGGAAAACTTTTTCAGAAAATTGAGGCAATTTCCCCGGGAAATGGGGCCCGGCGGGAGAGAAACAGCCTTTTGGCAAATCCCCCCGGGCGAAAGACGCTTTTCCTGTTTACTTTGGGCCGGTTTTATTGTAAAATAGGCACGATAAGCATTGATACTGAAATTGTGCGGAGTGATTGTTTTATGGGACTGAAATACAACCGTATCCTTTTGAAAATCAGCGGCGAGGCCCTGGGCGGCGAAAAAGGCTCGGGCTTTGACGAGGCAGCCATGGATTCCATCTGCGGCGGCGTCAAGAAGGCCTATGACCTGGGGGTCCAGATCGGCATCGTGGTGGGCGGCGGCAACTTCTGGCGCGGCCGCACCAGCGGCAAGATGGAGCGCACCCTGGCCGACAAGATCGGGATGCTGGCCACTGTCATGAACGCGCTGGCCGTCTCGGACAAGCTGGCCCAGCTGGGGGTGCCCAGCGAGGTGTTCTCCTCCATCGAGATGCCCAAGGTGGCCCCGGTGTTCGACCGCAAGGCGGCCTTGGCCGCCATGGAGGCGGGCAAGGTGGCCGTCTTTGGGGGCGGCACCGGCAACCCCTTCTTTTCCACCGACACCGCCACCGCCCTGCGGGCCGTGGAGGTGTCCGCCGACGTGATGTTCAAGGCCACCATGGTGGACGGCGTCTACGACAAGGACCCCCACAAGTACCCCGACGCCAAAAAGTACGACACCCTCACCTTCTCCAAGGTGCTGGAGGACCAGCTGGCCGTCATGGACGGCACCGCGGCCACCCTCTGCCGCGACAACAAGCTGCCCATCCTGGTGTTTGACCTGGCCGACCCCGACAACATCGCCCGGGCTGTCCAGGGCGAAAATGTGGGTACCCTGGTCTACGAGGGCTGACGGGACGGTATACTACCATTATCACGGTGAAAACTGGGCTGCCCAGCCCGGCAGGATACGATAACGAACAGGAGATAAACGACTATGAGCAGCAATACCAAGGTATTCGAGGACAAGATGAAAAACTCGGTGGAGCATCTGGAGCGGGAGCTTGCCTCCGTCCGCGCAGGCCGGGCCAATCCTGCCGTGCTGGATAAGGTGACGGTGGACTACTACGGTGCGCCCACCCCCATCCAGCAGGTGGCGTCGGTGGCCGTCAGCGAGGCCCGCACCCTGACCATCACCCCCTGGGACCGCAGCCTGCTGCGCCCCATCAGCAAGGCCATCCAGGCCAGCGACGTGGGCATCAACCCCATCGACGACGGCCAGACCATCCGGCTGAACTTCCCCGCCCCCAACGAGGAGCGCCGCCGCCAGCTGGCCAAGGACGTGTCCAAGATGGGCGAGGAGGCCAAGGTGGCCATCCGCAACGTCCGCCGCGACGCCATGGATAAGGCCAAGGCCATGAAGAAGGCCGGCGAGCTGACCGAGGACACCCAGAAGACCATGGAAGAGGATGTCCAGAAGGTCACCGATAAATTCATCAAGCTGGTCGACAAGGCCGTGGAAGAAAAGCAGAAGGAGATTATGTCGGTTTAATCCGAAATCATCCAGGAAACAGGAGGTGCCGTGTGCTGGGAGGTGCGCGGCACTTTTTGCGATAACCGGCCCGGGGGTTTGCCCCGGCCGGAACAGGAGGTAAAAACAATGCCGCAGCATCCTGACACGTTTGCACGCGGGCTGTCGGTGGGAATCATCATGGACGGCAACGGCCGCTGGGCCAAAAAGCGGGGCCTGCCCCGCACCGCCGGCCACAAAAAAGGGGCCGAGGTGTTCCAGCAGATTGCAGATTACTGCGACCAGTTGGGGCTGGCATCGGTGTACTTCTACGCCTTTTCCACCGAAAACTGGAAGCGCCCCCCCGAGGAAGTGGGGGCTATCATGAAGCTGTTCGGGGAATACCTCATCAAGGCCTTTGATTACAAAAGCCGGAACAACAAAATTGTGTTCCTGGGGGACCGCACCGCCCTGGAGCCCCGTTACCAGAAGCTGATGGACGAGATCGAGGCGGACACAGCCGACCGCACCGGCATGGTGCTGAACATCGCCATCAACTACGGCGGCCGCCAGGAGATTGTCCGGGCGGCCCGGGCCCTGGCCCGGGAGGCTGCCCAGGGCAAACTGGACCCGGAGGCCATCACCGAGCAGATGATGGCCGACCGGATGTACACCGCCGGCCAGCGGGACCCGGACCTGATCCTGCGGCCCAGCGGGGAAAAGCGCCTGTCCAACTTCATGCTGTGGCAGGCCGCCTATTCCGAGCTGGTGGAGATGGACGTTCTGTGGCCCGACTTCACCCCGGCCGACCTGGATGCTGCCATTGAGGAGTACAACCGGCGCTCCCGCCGGTTCGGCGGCATCTGAGGGGAGAAAACCGCGAAGTAAGGAGAAACGATGAAAACACGAGTGATTACAGCCCTGGTGGGCATAGTGGTCCTGGTCCTGGTGATGCTGACCTTCAACACCATGGTGTTCAACCTGGTGGTGGCGGCGGTGGCCCTGATCGGGATGCACGAGGTATACGCCGCCCTCGGCTTTGACCGGAAGGACTGGCTGCTGTATGCGGTCCAGGTGCCCTACACCCTGCTGGTGATGCTGTCCAGCTACCAGAAGCCGCGGGGGGCCGTGATGGCGGCATCCTTTGCCCTGATCCTGTTCTACTGCATCTACCTGGTGGTGCGCAACGGCACCGTCAGCTACCAGAAGGTCAGCGGCCTGCTGATGTTCTCGGGGATTATTGTCTTCTGCTTTTATTCCCTGATCCACCTGAAGGTCCTGCTGCCGGTGGAACAATACAGCTATGACGCCATCTTCTTCATTCTGCTGATCCTCTGCTTTGCCTGGGGCGGGGACACCTGCGCCTATTTCGCAGGCCGCGCCTTCGGCAAACACAAGCTGTGCCCCAAGGTCAGCCCCAAAAAGACGGTGGAAGGGGCCGTCGGCGGGGTGCTGGGCACCATGCTGTTCGGGGTCATCATCACGGTGATCTATTCGGTGGTGGCCGACCGCACCGAGGCTTTTACCCGCAGCAACATCGGGGTGTCCATGTACCTGATCATCGCCCTGCTGGGGGTGGTGGCGGCGGTGCTGGGGATCTACGGCGATCTGTTCGCCAGCGTGGTCAAGCGCCAGTGCGGCATCAAGGACTACGGCACCATCTTCCCCGGCCACGGCGGCATCCTGGACCGGTTCGACAGCGTCATGTTCATTGCCCCCTTTGTGTCCATGGTCATCACTGCGGTGTTCTACTGCTGAGTTGTTGAGAGAGGAGAAACACTCCTATGGCAAAGAAAATTACCCTGCTGGGCTCCACCGGTTCCATCGGCACCCAGAGCCTGGACGTGGTCCGGGCGGAAGGCTATGAGGTCTTCGGCCTGTCGGCCCACCGCCATGTGGACCAGATGCTCCAGCAGATTGAGGAATTCCACCCGAAAGCGGTCTGCATGACCGACCCGGATGCAGCCCAAAAGCTGGACGCCGCCCTGGCGGGCCGCGCCGGCGCCCCCCAGCTGCTGCGGGGCCCCGAGGGCCTGCGCCAGCTGGCCGCCATGGAGGGCACCGATGTGGTGCTGAACAGCGTGGTGGGGATTGCGGGCCTGGGGGCCTCCCTCAGCGCCATCGAGAGCGGCCACGACCTGGCCCTGGCCAACAAGGAGAGCCTGGTTACCGGCGGCCGCCTGGTCACCCAGGCGGTGGAGCGCTGCGGCGTCAAGCTGCTGCCGGTGGACAGCGAGCACTCCGCCATCTTCCAGTGCCTCCAGGACAAGGAGAGCGCCAAATCCCTCACCAAAATCCTGCTGACCGCCTCGGGCGGGCCCTTCTTCGGGATGAAGACCGACCAGCTGCGGAACAAAAAGAAAGAGGACGCCCTCAAACACCCCAACTGGAGCATGGGGGCCAAGATCACCATCGACAGCGCCACCCTGATGAACAAAGGCCTGGAGCTGATCGAGGCGGTGTGGCTGTTCGGCCTGCCCCCCGAGAAGATCCAGATTGTGGTCCAGCGCCAGAGCATCATCCACTCGGCGGTCCAGTTCAGCGACAACTCCATCATCGCCCAGATGGGGGTCCCCGATATGCGGATTCCCATCCAGTACGCCCTGACCTGGCCCCGGCGGGGCGGGCCGGTGGCCCCCGAGCTGGACTTCACCGCCCTGAAAGTTCTGACCTTTGACGTGGCGGACGAGGAGACCTTCCGCTGCCTGGCCGCCTGCAAAAAGGCCATCGCCAAAGGGGGCCTGGGCCCCTGCGCCGCCAACGGCGCCAACGAGGAAGCTGTGAAGCTGTTCCTGGAAGACAAGATCGGATTTCTGGATATTGGCCGCCTGGTGGAGGCTGTGGTGGACAGCGACAGCTTCGGCGGCAGCTATACTCTGGCAGATGTGTACGAGTGCGACCGGATGGCCCGGGCCTTCGTCCACAGCCATCTGTAACAACAGGCCCCGAGGGGGGCCAGGCGGCGCGGGGCGCCGTCCGAGAGGGAAATGTATGTCAGTCATCATCACCTTTGTGGCCGCTGTGCTGATCTTCGGCGCAGTGATTGCCATCCATGAGTTCGGGCATTTTTCGGCCGCCAAGCTGTCGGGCATCCAGGTGAACGAATACTCCATCGGGATGGGCCCGGCCCTGTTCAAAAAAATTGTGGGGGGTACCCAGTATACCCTCCGGCTTCTGCCCATCGGCGGCTATGTGGCCATGGAGGGGGAGGGCAGCCCCGAATCCAACGCGGCCCAGCAGGAGCGGGACGCCGACGAGGATGGGGAAGAGGAAGAAGAGGACCAGCTGGAATCCTGGAACCCCATCCCTCCCGACAAGCGCACCGGGATGCCTTTCCCCGAGGCCGCCATCTGGAAGCGGGCCATTGTCATGGCCGCCGGCCCCCTGATGAACTTTGTGCTGGGCTTTGTGGTGCTGCTGGGGCTGATCGCCCTGCGGTCCGACCCCATCGCCAGCCGGGTGATCTACAGCATTGCCGACGGCGCTCTCTGCGGCCAGACGGGGCTCCAGGCGGGGGACGAGATTGTGGCGGTGAACGGCCGCCGGTGCTTCATTGCCAACGACATTTTGTATGAGCTGGTCCGCACCCAGAACACCCAGGCCGACTTCACCGTCCGCCGGGACGGCAAGCTGGTCCAGCTGCCGGGGGTCCGGTTTGACAGCTACACCGATGAAAACGGCAATGCCCGGATGAACATCGGCTTCACCGTCTACGCCCTGGAAAAGACCCCCGCCAACGTCCTGAAAGAGACGGTCAACAGCGAGCTGTACTACGGGCGGATCATCTTCACCTCCCTGGTGGACCTGCTGCGGGGCCGGGAGAGCATCAACAACCTCTCGGGCCCGGTGGGGATTGTGTCGGCCATCGGCCAGGCTGCCAGCTATGGCCTCACCGACCTGCTGGAGCTGCTGGTGCTGATCACCGTCAACCTGGGGGTGCTCAACCTGCTGCCCATCCCCGCCCTGGACGGCGGGCGGCTGGTGTTTTTGGCGGTGGAGGCGGTGATCCGCCGCCCCGTCTCCCAGCGGCTCCAGGAGAGCCTCACCCTGGCGACCTTCATCCTGCTGTTCGGGCTGATGATCTTCGCCACTTACAACGATGTACTGCGTTTAATCACCGGTGCCTGATGGAATACAGGAGGTTTGCAAAACCATGCGCCAGCCCAAGCGTGAAGTAAAAATCGGAAATGTGACCATTGGCGGCTCCAACCCCATTGCGGTCCAGACCATGCTCAATGTCCCCATCCAGGACATCGAGGGCAACGTGGCCCAGGCCAAGCGGTGCGAGGCGGCGGGCTGCCAGATCCTGCGGGTCACCTGCCCCACCCCCGAGGATGCCAAATGCATCGAGGCGGTGAAGCAGGCGGTGAACATCCCCATTGTGGCGGATATCCACTTTGACTACCGGGCCGCCCTGGCCTGCGCGGCGGTGGGTGTGGACAAAATCCGCATCAACCCCGGCAACATCGGGGACGACAGCCGGGTGAAGGAAGTGGTCCGGGCCTGCCAGGCCGGGAACATCCCCATCCGCATCGGGGTCAACGGAGGCAGCCTGGAAAAGCACATCCTGGCCAAGTACGGCGCCCCGGTGCCCGAGGCCATGGTGGAGAGTGCACTGTACCACGTCCGGCTGCTGGAAAAGTTTGATTTCGACAACATTGTCATCTCCATCAAGAGCTCCAACGTCCCCCGGATGATGGAGGCTTACCGCCAGCTGTCTGCGGTCACCGACTACCCCCTCCATGTGGGGGTCACCGAGGCGGGCACCTATCAGATGGGCCTGCTGAAATCCGGCATGGGGATCGGCGGGCTGCTGATGGAGGGCATCGGCGACACCATCCGGGTGTCTCTGGCCGCCGACCCCGAAAAGGAAGTGGAGGCCGGCTACAACATCCTGCGGGCAGTGGGCTTCCCGGTGGCAGGGCCCGAGGTCATCACCTGCCCCACCTGCGGCCGCACCCAGTACCCCTGCACCGAGATCGCCAATGAGGTGGAGCGCCGGCTCCAGGGCTACAAAAAGCCCATCAAGGTGGCGGTGATGGGCTGCGTGGTCAACGGCCCCGGCGAAGCCCGGGAGGCCGACATCGGCATTGCCGGCGGCAAGGACGAGGCCCTGCTGTTCATCCACGGCCAGCCGGTGCGCAAGCTGGTGGGGGATAACATCCTGGACCAGTTCATGGAGGAGATTTATAAACTGTGAGCGAAATTTTGACAGCGGCAGCATCGGCTGACGACCTGGCCGCACTGCTGCCGCTGTATCGGAATGCGGCGGCCCGCCCCGACTGCCCCTGGGATGAATGGTACCCGGACCAGGCCACGCTGGCGGCCGATCAGGCCGGGGGCAGGCTGTTCTGCGCCCGGACGTCGGCAGGGGACCTGGCGGGGGCCTATGCCCTGGACTTTGACGACCCCGACACCGCCGCCCTGCCCTGCTGGAACCGTGCTCTGGAGCCGGCGGGGGAAGTGGTGCGGCTGCTGGTGGCCCCCGCCTGGGAAGGCCAGGGGATGGGCGGGCGTCTGCTGGCAGACGCCGTCAACCGGCTGGCCGCTATGGGCTGCCGGAGCTGCCGCATCCTGGTGGGCCGGGAAAACCGCCGGGCCCTCCGGGCCTATGCCGGGCTGAACTTCCGCCCTGCGGGCCAGGCCCGGCTGTATGATACCGACTTTGTCTGCTTTGAAAAAGAGCTGCTTTAAAGGAGAAACCCATTGAAACCACTGGTATCCCAGCTCTGGCCCCAGTTCATGGCCGACCCCGACTTTGCCGCCTGTTTCGGCAAGGTGATGGTGGAACACGCCCTGATGCTGCGGGCCGAGCAAAAGGTCATCTTTACCCTGCAAAGTGCCGCGCCGCTGGACAAAGGCCTGTGTGCGCGGCTTTTGGCGTCTCTGCAGCCCGATTACGAGGGCTTTGAGCTGCTGATCCACAACTGCTACCCCTACGCCAGCCTCACCGAGGCCACCCTGCAGGACATCTTCGAGGAGATGAAGCGGGACGGCATCCCCATCAACGGCTTCCTGGACCGGTGCACCCTGTCCATCCAGGGCACCACCATCACGGTGGGGGTCCGCAACGGCACCGGCTTTCTGCAGGACCTGGGGTTTGAAAACCTGCTGGCCGACCGGGTGGAAAACCACACCGGCCAGCGGCCCGCCGTCCACCTGGTGTCGGCGGCGGGGGAGGCCGAGCGCCGGGAGCTGGAAAAGAAGCTGGAAGAAAAGGCCGCCCCGCCGGTGGTCCAGTTCGAGGCCAAGCGCACCGGCCCTTCCATCCAGGTGGATGGCATCGACCTCACCGACAAGCCGGTCCAGATCTTCCACGGCAAGATGTTCAAGCCCAAGGACCTCACCCCCCTGAAGGACCTGGGGGGCGAGGGCGGCAAGTGCATGATCTGGGGCGACGTCTTCGCCACCGAGGTCAAGGGCAACTTCCGCAAGATCTACAGCGTCTCCATCACCGACTACACCGGCTCCATCAACCTGAAGGTCCGGGCCCAGGAGGGGGAGGACTGCTCCAAGTGGGAGGGCATCAAGAACGGCACCACCCTGCTGGTGCGGGGCGACTGCGCCTACGACAAATACGAGCACGACTACATCGTCTATCCCTATGACGTGTTGATCGTGGAGCGCCGCCGCCGGGAGGACCATGCCCCCGAAAAGCGGGTGGAGCTCCACCTCCACACCAAGCTGTCCGCCCTGGACGGCTTCTGTGACCCCGGCGGCATTGTCCGGCTGGCCCACAAGATGGGCCACCCTGCCATCGCCATCACCGACCACGGCGTCTGCCAGGGCTACCCCGAGGCCATGCTGGCCGCCGACGACATCCACAAGTCCGACCCCAATTTCAAGCTGATCTATGGCTGTGAGGCCTACTTTGTGGACGACATGGTCCCCTGTGTCTATGGCACCCAGGACCAGCCCCTGGAGGGGGAGTTCTGCGTCTTTGACACCGAGACCACCGGCCTGGACCCCGGCTGCGAGTACCTCACCGAGATCGGCGCGGTGCTGGTGCGCAACGGGGAAGTAGTGGACGAGTTCGACACCTTTGTCAAGCCCCCCAAATCCATCACCCCCAAGATCACCGAGCTCACCGGCATCACCAACGAGATGGTGGCCGACGCCCCCCAGGAGGGAGAGGCCCTGCAGGCTTTCCTGGACTTTGCCGGGGGCCGGGTGCTGGTGGCCCACAACGCCAACGGCTTTGACATCCGCTTCCTGCGGGCGGCGGCCCGGCGCACCGGCATCAAGTTTGACGCCTCCTACATCGACACCCTGACCATGGCCCAGACCATGTACCCCGGCCTTCACAACTACAAGCAGGGCACCATCAACAAGCACCTGGAGCTGCCCGACTACGAGGCCCACCGGGCCTGCGAGGATGCCGGGGCCCTGGGCCGGATCTTCTGCGTCATGCTGCGGGACCTGGAGGAAAAGCAGATCACCTGCATCAGCCAGATCAACACCGGCCTTGGCGGCAACCGGGAGGTGCTGAAGAAAAAATACTACCACATCATCCTGCTGGTGAAAAACCAGTCGGGCCTGAAAAACCTGTATAAGATTGTCAGCAGGGCCCATCTGGACTACTTCTTCAAAAAGCCCCGGGTGCCCCGCAGCCTGCTGAACCAGTACCGGGAGGGCCTGCTGGTGACCTCGGCCTGTGAGGCCGGCGAACTGTACCGTGCCATTGTGGAGCAGCGCCCCTACGAGGAGCTGAAAAAGATCGCCGCTTACTACGACATCCTGGAAGTCCAGCCCCTGGGCAACAACGCCTACATGGTCCGGGAGGGCCGGGTGGACAGCATCGAGAAGGTGAAGGACTTCAACCGCACTGTGATCCAGCTGGGCGAAGACCTGCACAAGCCGGTGATCGCCACCGGCGACGTCCACTTCCAGGAGCCGGAGGACGCGGTCTACCGCACCGTCATGCAGGCGGCGGCCGGCTTCAAGGACGCCGACCACCAGCCGCCCCTCTACTACCGCACCACCGAGGACATGCTGGCCCAGTTTGACTACCTGCCCCCCGAAAAGGCCAAGGAGATTGTCATCACCAACCCCAACAAGATCGCCGCCCTGATTGACAACACCGTCCGGGCCATCCCCCGGGGCACCTATCCCCCCAGCATCGAGGGGGCGGAGGAGCAGCTGCGGGAGGCCACCTGGAAAAAGGCCAAGGAGGACTATGGCGACCCCCTGCCCGACCTGGTGCGGGAGCGCCTGCAGAAGGAGCTGGACTCCATCTGCGGCCACGGCTACGCCGTTCTGTACGTCATCGCCGTCAAGCTGGTGGCCTACTCCAACGCCGGCGGCTACCAGGTGGGCAGCCGTGGTTCGGTCGGCTCCTCGGCTGTGGCTCACTTCTCGGGGATTTCGGAGGTCAACAGCCTGCCGCCCCACTACCGCTGCCCCAAGTGCAAGCACAGCGAGTTCATCACCGACGGCAGCGTGGAGGACGGCTTCGACCTGCCCGACAAGAACTGCCCGGTCTGCGGAACCCCCATGCTGGTGGACGGCCACGACATCCCCTTCGAGACCTTCCTGGGCTTCTACGGCGACAAGGAGCCGGATATCGACCTGAACTTCTCAGGCGAATACCAGAGCAGCGTCCACCGTTACACCGAGGAGCTGTTCGGCAAGGAGAACGTCTTCAAGGCGGGCACCGTGTCGGGCATCCAGGATAAAACCGCTTACGGCTACGTCAAGCGGTATTTGGAAGAGCGGGGGATGACGGTGAACCACGCCGAGGAAAACCGGCTGACCCTGGGCTGCACCGGGGTCAAGCGGACCACCGGCCAGCACCCCGGCGGCATGGTGGTTGTGCCTGCCACCAGCGAGATTTACGATTTCTGCCCCATCCAGCACCCCGCCGACGACGTGGCCGGCGGCCTGCTGACCACCCACTTTGAATTCAAATACCTCCACGACACCCTGCTGAAACTGGACGAGCTGGGCCACGATATGCCCACCTTCTACAAGTACTTTGAGGAGTACACCGGGGTGCCGGTGGACAGCATCCCCATGAACGACCCCAAGGTCTACAGCCTGCTGACCAGCCCCGAGGCCCTGGGGGTCACCCCCGACCAGATCGACAGCCAGACCGGCACCTTCGGCATCCCCGAGATGGGCACCAACTTTGTCCGCCAGATGCTGGTGGAGGCCAAGCCCAAGAACTTCTCGGAGCTGATCCAGATTTCGGGCCTGTCCCACGGCACCGACGTCTGGACCAACAACGCCGATGAGCTGATCCGCAACGGCACCTGCACCATCGCCGAGGTCATCGGCTGCCGTGACAGCATCATGCTGTACCTGATCCGCAAGGGCCTGGAGCCCAAGATGTCCTTCGACATCATGGAGGCGGTCCGAAAGGGCAAGGTGGCCAAGGGCGGCTTCCAGCCCGGCTGGGAGGAGGCCATGCGGGAACACGATGTCCCCGACTGGTACATTGAGTCCTGCCGCAAGATCAAGTATATGTTCCCCAAGGCCCACGCGGTGGCCTACCTGATGAGCGCCATCCGGCTGATGTGGTACAAGATCTACTATCCCCAGGCCTTCTATGCGGTTTACTTCACCGTCCGTGGCGACGACATCGACTACGACGCCGCGGTGGGCGGGCCCGACGTGGCCCGGGCCCACATGAACGAGGTCAACCGCCGCCTGAAAGAGGAAAAGAACGCCAAGGATGAAGACCTGCTGGTCTCCCTCCAGCTGGTGAACGAGATGCTGATGCGGGGGTATGAATTCCTCCCCATCCAGATCGGCAAGAGCCGGGGCGTCAAGTATGTGCTGGAGGACGGAAAAGTCCGCCTGCCCTTTGCGGCCCTCAAGGGCCTGGGTGCCAGCGCCGCCCTGGCCCTGGAAAACGTCACCATCCACGGGGAGGACTACCTCTCGGTGGAGGAGCTGCAGCAGGCCTCGGGGGTTACCAGCGCGGTGATCGACCGCCTGCGCCAGATCGGCGCCCTGGGCAGCCTGCCCGAGAGCAGCCAGGTGTCCTTCTTCTGAGAAAAGCCCATAGATGCAAAAAACAGCCCGCCTGCCGGCGCAAAACCGGCGGGCGGGCTGTTTGTCTGTGTTTTAAGGATGCAGGGGGGTCATCAGTGGTTTTCCAGCCACTCGATCAGGTTGTTGGCGGCGTTCTTGTTGCCGGAGACAAAGAGGATGTCCCCCTCCTGGAAGGTGGTGTCGGGGCCGACGGTCTCGTTGACCTTGCCGCCGTTCTCGATGGCGATGATGTTCAGGCCAAAGCGTCCGCGGAGGTTGACGTCCACAACGGTGCGGCCGATCATCTTGGGGGGCACTTCCAGCTTGGAGATGCTGACCCGCTCGCTCAGCTGGACAAAGTCCAGCATGCCGGTGGTCTCCAGCCGGTGGGCCAGCCGGATGGCCATGTCGTGCTCGGGGTAGACCACCTGGGCCCCCAGTTTCCGCAGCACCTGGCCCTGCTCCTCGCTGGCGGCCTTGGCGATGACGGTGGGGATGCCCAGGCTCACCAGGTGCAGGGTGGTCAGGATGGAGACGTCCATCTTCTCGCCGATGCAGACCACGGCGACGTCGCAGTTCTGGATGCCGGTCTCCTCCAGGGTCTTTTTGTCCAGGGCCTTGACCACATAGGCGGCCTCGGTGTAGTCCCGCAGGGCGCGGACCTTCTCCTCGTCCTGGTCCAGGACCACCAGGTCCTCGCCGGCCTCGGCCAGCTCGATGGCCAGCGCCATGCCGAAACGGCCCAGCCCCACGATGCCGTAGGAGCCCTTTGCTTTCTTTGCTTTACCAAACATTTTGTTTCCTCCTGTCAACCGATGGCGATGTTGCCTTCGGGGTAGCTGACGCGCTCGCCCTTGTCGAAATACCAGACCGAGGCGATGGTCAGCGGGCCAAGGCGGCCGATGTACATGATAAGGATGGACACCAGCTTGGCGGGCACGCCCAGCGTGGTGGTGATGCCGGTGGAAAGGCCCACCGTGCCGAAGGCGCTGGTGATTTCGAACAGGGCGTCCACCAGCCGCAGCTGGGGCTCAAAGACCAGCAGCAGCCAGGTGCCGGTCAGCACCACGCTGACGGCGATCAGGGTGATGACCGCCGCCTTGCGGAAAGCGCCGGAGGGGATGGAGTAGCGGAAGGCTTTTTCGCCCCGGTTGGTGGCGGCGGACTTGATGCCCTGCAGCAGGACGAAGAAGGTGCTGGTCTTGATGCCGCCGCCGGTCGATCCGGGCGAAGCGCCGATGAACATCAGCACGATCAGCACCAGCAGGCCGGCGCTGTTGAACTCGCCCAGAGGGTAGGTGGAGAAGCCGGCGGTACGGGCCGAAACGCTGTGGAAGAAAGCGCCCAGCCAGGTGATGTTCTCGGTCAGCTTGAGCAGGATGGCGCCCACCACGATCAGCACGGCGCTGACGCTGATGACCACCTTGGTGTGCATCGAGAACTTCTTCCAGCGGAAGCGGTTGTGCAGCACATCCCGGATGACCAAAAAGCCGATGCCGCCGAAGATGATGAGCCCGCAGGTGATGAGGTTCAGGGGGACGTTGTCACGGTAGGGGATCAGGTTCTGGTAGTTGCCCAGGATGTCGAAGCCCGAGTTGTTGAAGGCTGCCACCGAGTGGAAGATGCTGATCCACAGGGCGCGCAGGGGCGGATAATCCTGCACGAACACCAGGAAGCTGAGCGCTGCGCCCGCGCCCTCAAAGCAGAGGGTCATCAGGAAGATGCTTTTTAGAAAGCGCAGGATGCCCTGGGCCGAATCCAGGTTCAGGGCTTCCTGCAGGACGCTGCGCTCCTTCAGGTTGATCTTGCGGCCCATGGCCAGGATGATGCCCGCGCCCACCGAAGTGACGCCCAGGCCGCCCACCTGGATGAGGGCCGCCAGGATCAGCTGCCCTACAAAGGTGAAGGTGTCGCCTGCATCCGTCGCGATCAGGCCGGTGACGCAGACCGCGCTGGTGGAGGTGTACAGGGTGTCGATGTAGGCCACGTCCACGCCTTCCTGTACGCTGAAAGGCATGATGAGCAGCACCGACCCCAGCAGGATCACCAGTGCAAAGCCCAGGGCAATGACCCGCACCGGCGACTGCTTTTTGATGAACTCAAACATAAAATCTCCTTGCTTGCCGCTGCGGCCCGCCGGGGCAGGCCGCGCCATTTAAGACTGGGGACCGTCCGGGCAGGACGTTTTGTTCAAAAAACTGACTTGTCCGGACACCCCATAGTATAGCAGGAAATAACCAAAAGGGAAGGGGATTTTTTTGCTTTTTGGATAGATTTGGCTGAAATTTTTTCTGTTTCCACATCGCCGCTTTAGAAAACGGGCCTGCGCCCCAGCCAAAAAGGGGGAACACAGGCCCGTTGTTGCATTGTCAAAGCTGCGCGGCGGGAAAAAGCGCGGTTCAGGCGGCCTTGGACTTGGAGACAGCGCGCTGGATGGCCTTGACGATCTCCACGATGGGGATGACTAGGAAAGCCAGAACCAGAGCGACCAGGTACTCGTTCAGGTCCACGGGGGTGAAGCCAAACATATCGGCCACGAAGGGCACTTCCAGCACGATGGTGGTCAGCACCAGGCTGCCCAGCATGGCGCCCCACAGCACCTTGTTGTGGGTGTGCAGGGTAAAGACGCTCTTGCGCTGGCTGCGCATATTGAAGCTGTGGAAGATCTCGCACATGCTCATGGTCAGGAAGGCCATGGTCATGCCGTCGTCGCTGACGCCGTGGGGCATCTCAAAGTAGCCCACTTCCATGCAGTGGCCGATGATATAGGAGGCCAGGGTGATGACCGAGATCAGCAGGCCCTGGTAGGCGATGTCGAAGCCCAGCCCGCCGGCAAAGATGCCGTCCTTCGAGTTGCGGGGCTTGCGCTTCATGATGTCGGCCTCGCCCTGCTCCATGCCCAGCGCCAGCGCGGGGAAGCAGTCGGTGATCAGGTTGATGAACAGCAGGTGGACGGGGTTGAGCAGGGTGAAGCCCAGCAGGGTGGCGCAGAACACGCCCAGCACCTCGCTCATGTTGGAGGCCAGCAGGAACTGGATGGCCTTGCGGATGTTGGCGTAGATCCGGCGGCCCTCCTCCACGGCCCCCACGATGGTGGCAAAGTTGTCGTCGGACAGCACCATGTCTGCCACATTCTTGGTGACGTCGGTGCCGGTGATGCCCATGCCCACGCCGATGTCGGCGGCCTTGATGGAGGGGGCATCGTTGACGCCGTCGCCGGTCATGGCGGTGATGGCGCCGTTGGACTTCCAGGCGGTGACAATCCGCACCTTGTGCTCAGGCTGCACACGGGCATAGACGCCGTACTTCTTGACGGCCTGGCCGATCTCGCTGTCGGGGATCTTGTCCAGCTCGGCGCCGGTGATGGCCTGGCTGGCGTTGGTGATGATGCCCAGCTCCTTGGCGATGGCCACGGCGGTGTCCTTGTGGTCGCCGGTGATCATCACCGGGCGGATGCCGGCCTCACGGCACTCCTGGATGGCGGGTTTCACCTCGGGGCGCACCGGGTCAATCATGCCGGTAAGGCCCACAAAGCACAGATCCTGCTCCAGGAAGGCGGGCTCGTTGCTGGCGGGCTTTTCGGCCCATTCCCGCTTGGCGGCGGCCAGCACGCGGAGGGCCTGGTCGGCCATCTCCTTGTTGGCCTTCAGGAACTCGGCCCGCTTGTCGTCGGTCATGGGCAGCACTTTGCCGTTTTCCAGATAGCTGGTGCACCGCTTGAGGATCTCGTCAGGGGCGCCCTTGGTGTACTGGACATAGCCGCTGCCCGAGGCGTGGATGGTGCTCATCATCTTGCGGGAAGAATCAAAGGGCGCCTCGTCCACACGGGGCTCTGCGGCGGAGAGCTGGCCCTTGGGCAGGCCCTCCTTGGCGGCAAAGTTCACCAGGGCAGCTTCGGTGGGCTCGCCCTCGGCCTGGCCCTGGTCGTTCAGGATGGCGTCGTTGCACAGGGCCATGGCGGTGGCCAGGGGGGCAGTCTCGCCCAGGTGCCGGACCACCGTCATCTTGTTCTGGGTCAGGGTGCCGGTCTTGTCCGAGCAGATCACCTGGGTGCAGCCCAGGGTTTCCACGGCGGTGAGCCGGCGGATCACCGCGTTGCGCTTGCTCATGTTGGTGACGCCGATGGACAGAACCACCGTCACCACGGTGGCCAGGCCCTCGGGGATGGCGGCCACAGCCAGGGACACTGCCACCATGAAGGTGGACAGCACCGAATCCAGGGTGAAGGAGCCGGCCACAATCAGGTCAAACACAAAGATGAACAGGCAGATGCCCAGCACCAGCTTGGACAGCACGCCGCTGAGCTGTTCCAGCTGCCGCTGCAGCGGGGTCTGCTCCTGGTCGGTGCTGGCCAGGGCGCCGGCAATCTTGCCCATCTCGGTGTCCATGCCGGTGCGGGTGATCAGGGCCTTGCCGCGGCCATAGACCACGGTGGAGCCCATATAGCACATGTTTTTCCGGTCGCCCAGAGGCACATCCTCCTGGCCCTTGCCCAGGCCCAGGGCGTCGATGATCTTGTTTACCGGCACGCTTTCGCCGGTGAGGGCGGCCTCCTCAATTTTGAGGCTGGCGCTCTCCAGCAGACGGCCGTCTGCGGGGACGGCGTCGCCGGCCTCCAGCAGCACCACGTCGCCGGGCACCAGCTCATCGCTGTGGAGGGCTGTCTGTTTGCCGTCCCGCAGCACCTTGCAGGTGGCGGCGGTCATGGTCTGCAGGGCCTCGATGGCGGCCTCGGCCTTGCTCTCCTGGAACACGCCCAGCACCGCGTTCAGCAGCACCACGATCAGGATGATGAACACCTCGGCGAAGCTCTCGTGGGAGATGAAGTTGGTCACCGCCGACACCGCCGCCGCGATGATCAGGATGATCAGCATGGGGTCTTTCAGCTGTTCGATGAACCGCTGAAGCAGGGTGGGCTTCTCGGCGTCCTTCAGCTTGTTGGGGCCGTACTTTTCCAGCCGCGCAGCGGCCTCCCGGCTGCTGAGGCCCTCCGGGGTGGATTCCAGCTGGGCCAGCAGCTCCTGCGGGGTTTGCACATACTCTTGTTTCATGCCATTACTCCTCTTACAGTTCCATGGGGACAAAATGCCGGTTAGCCTGATAAAACAAAAAACTCATGCACCGGAAGTCCCTCCGATGCATGAGTCTCATTCTATCAAAAGCTGCCCGAACCCATCTGCAATGGGTCGTCCTGACGGGCCGGCCTCGCGCCTGTGGTGCGCGGAATTACTCCCTCATGTGCCTCCCATTATAGGAGACGCGGGAAGTTTTGTCAATAACCAATCCCCGCTGCCGGTCGGCTTACTCGACGCTGATCATATAATAGTAGACCGGCTGGCCGCCCCGGATGTGGCTGACTTCCACATGGCTGGGGCACTTGGCCTTGACGATCTCGGTGGTGCGCTCGGCGTCCTCGTCGCTGACGTCGCAGCCCGAGATGATGGTCACAAAGCTGGTGTCCTTCTTGCACATGCTGCGGGCCAGGCGATAGGTGGCCTTGGTCAGGTCATTGGAGGTGGCGACGATCTTGCCGTTTTCCAGGGACATGATCTCGCCCTTGCGGATCTTGCGGCCGTCGTACTCGCTGTCCCGGGCGGCGTAGGTGATGAGGCCGGTGGACACATTGTCGGCAGCCTTCATCATGTTGATGGTGTTGGTCTCCACCGAGGCGGTGGGGTCAAAGTTCAGCATGGCGGTGATGCCCATGGGAATGGTCCGGGTGGGCAGGACCACCACACGGCGGTCGGCCAGCTTTTCAGCCTGCTCGGCGGCCATGATGATGTTCTTGTTGTTGGGCAGCACAAAGACGGTCTTGGCGGGGACGCTCTGGACGGCGGCCAGGATGTCCTCGGTGGCGGGGTTCATGGTCTGGCCGCCCGAGACAACAGCGTCCACCGACAGGTCGGTGAAGACGGCCTTCAGGCCCTCGCCGGCAGCCACAGCCACAAAGCCGTAGTCGCGGCTGGGATCCACGGCGGCGTAGACGAACTCGCTGGCGATGGCGTCGGACACCCGCTGCTTCTGCTCGGCCTCGGCCTGCTTTTCCAGGCTCTTGCCCTGCTTCTGGCGGGCCAGGAACTGCTCGTGCATGTTCTCGATCTTGAAGTTGGTCAGATAGCCGTACTTGATGGCCTCGGTGAGGATCTTGCCGGGGTCGGCGGTGTGGACGTGGAGGTTGATGACGTCGTCGTCCTCGATGCAGACCACGCTGTCGCCGTTGGACTCGGCAAAGGCACGGATCTTGGCGGCGCTGGCGCCGTCCTCCTTGTGGATCAGGAACTGGGTGCAGTAGCCGTTCTTGATGTCCTCCACCTTCATCAGGTCGTCGGTGAAGACGCCGCGGCCTGCGTTGGCGGTGGACAGCTTGGCCTTGTTCTGGGTGCCCTCGGCGGCGGGGATGACGTCCTCGCCGTGGAACACCTTGCCCATGCCTTCAAAGATGATCATGATGCCCTGGCCCCCGGCATCCACCACGCCGGCCTTCTTCAGGACAGGCAGCTGGTTGGGGGTGTTGTCCAGGGCCCGCTGGCCGGCGGACAGCACCAGATCCCACAGCTCGGGCACATCGGCGATCTTGCTGGCCCGTGCCTCCTCCGAGGCGATGCGGGCCACCGTCAGGATGGTGCCCTCGGTGGGCTTCATGACGGCCTTGTATGCGGCCTGGACGCCCTTTTCCAGGGCGCTGACCAGATCCTCGGCGCCGGCCTCCTTCTTGCCCTCCAGGGCCTTGGAGAAGCCCCGGAACAGCAGGCTGGTGATGACGCCCGAGTTGCCGCGGGCACCCCGCAGCATGGCGGAAGCAGCGGTCTTGGCGGCTTCACCCACCGTGCAGTCAGCACTCAGGGCTTCCAGCTCCCGGACGGCCGCGCCCACCGTCATCCCCATGTTGGTGCCGGTGTCGCCGTCCGGCACAGGGAAGACGTTCAGCTCGTCCACGCGGGAGCGCTGGTTGTTGATGTTGTTTGCGCCTGAGATGATGGCGTCACGCAGAATTTTACCACTAATCATTGCTTTTTACTCCTTGTCAGCCCACGGGCGCACCCGGGGAGTTGTGTTGGTTTTGATCAGGCAATCACGTCGTCCACCGACACGATCACCCGGGCCACACGCAGGCCGGTGGCGTGTTCGACTTCGTCCTGTACGCGGTGGGTAATGCTCTGGGCAGCGGTGGAAATATTCAGCCCATAGCCGACAGCGATGTGGATTTCGATGACCAGGCGGCCGTTTTCAGAGGTGACGCGGACGCCTTTTTCAGCGAAATCCTCGCCGCGCACCAGGCTCTTGACCGTATCGGCCACACCCCGGGGGGCCATGGCGGCCACACCGTAGCAGCTCTTGGCGGCTTCGCCTACCAGCGTCGAGAAGTACTCGGCGGAAAAGCGGACATCGCCCAAGGGAAAATGCGTAGTGATCATAATCGCTCTGCTCCTTCTGATTGAAATTTGAAATGCTGAAACGCTGTGCTGCGCTTACTCTGTGAGGGAAAGGCTGGCGAGAGAGTAGTACAGGTCGCTGACGCTGGACACCACGCCGCTGGTGCGGCGGTTGGAAACGGTGACCCCGCCCCTCCACAGCAGAGGAATATAGGGCATCTGTTCGGCGAAAAGGGCCTCAAAGGCGCCGGCGGCAGAGCTGTCGGCCCGCATCAGATTGTAGGCGTCCAGCAGCTGCTGGGTGACAGCCAGCCCATAGCGGGCGCTGCCGCTCCAGAACGGCGAGAGGTCAATATTATTATACAACTTCATTTCACCGATGTACAGTTCAAATTGGCGATCCTGTACCATCTGCAGGTAGGCGGAGAAATCGTCGGCCTGGGTGAGGGTGACTTCGATCCCCGCTTCGGCCCACTGCTGCTGGAGCAGCCGGGCGGAATACACCCGGTCGGCCGAGCTGCCGCAGACCAGGATATTGACGCTGGCGGGCTGGCCGGAGCCGTTTTCATAGCGGCCGGATTCCTCGTTCCAGCTGTAGCCCAGGGCGGCCATGGAGGCGGCCAGGCCGTTTGAGTCGGCCTCGGAGGAGATCACCTGCTGGCCCCGGACGCATTCATACAGCCCGTTGAGGGCGCCGAGGGCAGGGCTGGCGCTGGCGAACCGGTCGGCCAGGTCCTGCCGGAAGAGGGCGGCGCTGAGGGCCGCCCGGCCCTGGCTGGTGCTGCACAGGGGGTTGCTGGACCCGCTGTTCACCCCCAGGAACAGCAGGGTGTTGGTGCGGAAATAGCTCTCGGAGGTGGCCACCGCCGAAGCGGCGCTCTCCTCGGCCAGGTAGAAGCTGATGTCCCCCATGGCCAGCTGGGTCACCAGCTCGGCGTAATCGCTGACGGGGGTCAGCCAGATGGTGCCGGGCCCGTCCTCAGGGAAAGGCGCCCGGTCGTTGCGGGTGAGGGTGTTTTCCTCGGCCCCATAGGTGTACCGCCCGCTGGGGGTGGGCTGGGGTGCGCTGACCTCGGCCGCCTTCATGATGGGCAGGTCCAGCAGATAGCCGAACAGGCTGTCGGGGCTTGCCAGGGTCAGCTGGACCACATTGTCCCCCATCGCCTGGGCGCCGGTCATGTTGGACAGCCGCCCGGCGTAGGAGCTGCTGGCCTTGGCCGCCAGCAGGCTGGCTGCCACGTCATTGGCGGTGATGGGGGTGCCGTCCGCAAAGGTGCAGCCGCTGCGCAGGGTGATGGTCACCATATTGCCGGCGGACTGGACCGATTCGGCCAGCCGCATCTCCAGCTCCATCCGGGGGGAGATGCGGACCAGCTTTTCAAACACCAGGCTGGCCACCTGCTCGGTGAGGGTGTTGGCTGTCAGGTAGGGGTTATAGTTCCCCTCGCTGACGGCGATGGCAAACCGGGCGGGCTGGTTCTGGGCCTGGCTGTCACCGGATGAGGCGGCAGAACTGGCCTGCTCCGAAGAAGAGGGCTGCAGGACCGCAGGCCTGGAACAGCCGGCCAGCAGCAGACAGGCCAGCGCCGCCGCTGCCGCCCGGCGGGCCAGGCGGGCAGGGGAAAACAGGTGCATGGGCTTTCCGGCCTCCTTTGGCAAGATTCGGCACCGGCATCTGCTATACTGAAACAGAACAGCAGGCCGGATGCCCAGGGATAACTTTAGTATAGCACAAAACAGATGCTTGTGCATGGATTTGGTATGGATTTTCGCAAAACGCCAAAATCAGTTGTGAATAAAATCTAAAAAATTCGTGCGGAACTTTATTTCGCTGTGCGAAAATGCTAAAATAGAGGGGAGAAAGGGGGAGGACATGATGGACCATTTCTCCCTGCGGCACCGCGCTGCAAACAGAACTTTCCGAATCTGGCAAATCATACAAGCAGGAGCTTATTGGATATGAATATTTTGTTTTTCCTGTCCCCCAAGCAGGATCTGATGTACGTTTACGATGATTTCACCCTCCGGCAGACCCTGGAAAAGTGGGAGAACAACCGCTACGCTTCCATTCCCATCCTCAACCGCAAGGGGGAGTATGTGGGCACCCTCACCGAAGGTGACCTGCTGTGGGGGATCAAGCGGCACCACGGCCTGGACATTGAGGCCGCCGAGGACATCCCCATCAGCAGCTTTGAGCGCAAGCGGGATTACCTGCCGGTGACCGTCAACACCAGCATGGACCAGCTGATCGAGGCCGCCATGAACCAGAACTTCGTCCCGGTGGTGGATGACCGGGGCGTATTTATTGGGATCGTCCGTCGCCAGGCCATCATCCGCTACTGCTACGACAAATCCCGCCGCTGCGAGCAGGCCAGCCAGATGAGCCAGGCCGCCTGCTCCGCCCAGGTTTAAAATTGCATCCCAGCCTCCGCCCGCCGGCGGGGGCTTTTTTGCGCCCAAAAGCGCAAAAAACTTTTGAAAGGGTAAATTATAGGACTTTTCTTCTGCTATTCTATCCTCAGAACAAGAGGGAGCCGGGAGCTCCCGCCAAACGCAGACAGAGAGGAGAGACAGAAGATGAGCGACATCGAGATCCGGTATGTGGGCGGCCATGTGGAGGTATACAGCAGGAGCGGGGCGTTCCTCTTTTCTGCTGACAACATGCGGGAGGCCATGGAAGAGCTCCAGGGCTGAAAATACCCCTTTACAAGCGGGGGCGGCGGTGGATATCCGCTACACCCTCAGCGCCGGCCCGGCGGCTGTGCTGATGATCCTGCTGGCGCTGCTGTTCCGGTCGGTGGGTGTGAGCCTCTGTGTGGCGGGCACCAAGCTGAACCGGAAAGAGCGGCTGTTCTGCATGATCGCCTACCTGCCCAAGGCCACCGTCCAGGCGGCCATCGGCTCGGTGCCCCTGGCCATGGGCCTGCCCTGCGGACAGATTGTCCTGTCGGTGGCGGTGCTGGCCATCCTCATCACCGCGCCCCTGGGGGCCCTGGGGATGGACCTGACCTGCAAGCGGCTGCTGACCCACGACATCCAGCCCGGCTGAGAAGGCTGCCGCTGACAGAAGAATAAAACAGGCCCCGGCAGCACAGAGGTTGCCGGGGCCTTGTCCGGTTTTTAGAGGGTGCCCACCGGCAGGGTGACGCCGGTGATCTTGGCGGCGTCCTCGCTCAGCAGGAACAGCACCGCCGGCACCACGTCGGCGGGGCTCACCGGGCCGGGGTCCCCCGACTCGGTGCGGAAGGGGCCGGGGAGGATGCAGTTGACGGTGAGGCCGGCTGCGGCGTATTCCTCCGCCAGAGACCGGGCCAGCCCCTCCAGGGCGCTTTTCAGGGTGGAGGAAGCGGCCATCTGGCCTGCGGGCACATCCGGCAGGCCGCTGGGCAGCTGGAACACCACCCGGCCCCCGCCGGCCTCGGCCATCCGGGGCAGGAAAGCCTTGCACAGCAGGGCGGCGCTGTCCAGCAGGACAGCCCGGCTCTCGATGAACCGCTCCTCGTCAAAGCAGGCGTAGGGGGCGGGGAGATCCCGCATGCCGGCCAGGTGGATCAGATGGGTGGGGACAGGGTAGCTGTCCGCCAGGTCGCTGAGGAAGGCGCGGACCGCCAGGGGCTGGGTGAAGTCCACGTCATAGGGGCGGATGAACCCGGGCCGGGACTGGCAGAGGCTGGCCAGCCGTGCCAGATCGCCGCTGCCCTGGGCCAGAATCAGGTCGCCCTCGGCCAGGGTGGGGAGCAGCCGGTCCATCAGCACCAGCCCCAGCGGGGAGGTCGCACCGGTGATCAGATAGGTCTTGGACATATAAAAAGCCCTCCTGTAAAAGTGACGGAATGTTTTCAGTCAGTATACACTAACAGGCGGGCGGATGTCAACCGTTCAGGCCCCCAGGTCCTCCAGCAGAGTCTCCAGCTCCTGGCGGCTCCAGACCAGGCAGCCGGCCTTGAACCGGACGGCGTCCTGCTCGGGCAGCAGGTTGACGTAGATGTCGGTGAGCTCCAGCCGCTGACGGGGGACGCCGTCGGCGGTGCAGCGGTAAACCGCCAGCCGCCCGCCCTCGTCGCACAGGTAGTAGCCCTCCTCTTCGGTTTCTTCCTCCTCCTGGGGCACGCCGGACAGGGAGTTGCCGGCCCGCAGGGCAGGGCTGCTGGCGCCGGAGGAGGCAGACCGGGCCGGCGTCCGGGACCGCGGCGGCATGGTGGCCATCCAGTAAAAACTGAAGGCAATGGCAAACGCACACAGGCTGTAGAACAGATAATACCAAAGTTTACGCATAAAACCCGGGCTCCTTTCGGCGGTAGTATGGGCAAAAGAGGCCCATTTCACACAATAGATGCCAAATTTCACAGCGGGATGCTGTACTTTCACCGGACAAGTGTGTTATAATAACACGCAGGACTGTACACCGCCGGGTGTACGCCCATACTGAGAAAAATGCATCCTCCCGCCGGCTGCCGGCAGGAGTGAAACCAGATAGAGGGAAGATTGCATAAGGAGGATGTTTGGAACGCTATGAATGAAATGAGGCGCATTCACCGCAGTGATGAAGCGGGGAGCAGCAGCCACAGCGCCGCATCGGGTTCCGGCCGGCGGCGGGTGGATACCAGCCACAGCCGCAGAGAGTCTGCCCCGTCCCGCCCGGCGGGCGGCGGACAGCCTCCCCGTACCCCCCGGAGGCCCCAGCGGGATCAGGAGCCCGAGCGGCCCCGGAAAAAGCACCCGATTCTCCGGGGGCTGTTCCGGCTGGCGGCCACCGTATTCTGTTTGGGGATCATGGCCGGCTGTGCCCTGGCGGTCTGCCTGGTGTTTTACGCCGTCCAGGCCACGGCCAACGACGGCGACCTGCTGGA
The DNA here is from genome assembly GCA_944386015.1 of uncultured Faecalibacterium sp. Classification (GTDB taxonomy): domain Bacteria; phylum Bacillota; class Clostridia; order Oscillospirales; family Ruminococcaceae; genus Faecalibacterium. Next base: position 11,205 of record CALWZK010000015.1, on the reverse strand, counting down.
TCTGGACAGCATCGAGCTGAGCCAGTCCAGCGTGGTGGTGGCCAGCGACCCCGACACCGGGGAGCAGGTTGAGTATGCCACCCTCCGCTCCAGCAACAGCCACCGGATGTGGGTGGATCTGGAACAGATCCCCACCTACCTCCAGTACGCCTTCATCTGCACCGAGGACAAGGACTTCTACAGCGAGCCCGGCTTCAACCTCAAGCGGACGGTGGGCGCCATGGTCAACGAGTATATCCTGCCCATTTACAGCTCCAAGCAGGGCGCATCCACCATCGAGCAGCAGCTGATCAAAAACCTCACCGATGATGACAGCTCCAGCGGCCTGAAAGGCGCGCTGCGAAAGGTCCGTGAGATCTACCGGGCCTACTCCCTGTACCGGAACTACTCCAAGGAGACCATCCTGGAGGCCTACCTGAACACCATCAGCTTCACCGGCACCATCCAGGGTGTCCAGACGGCGGCCATGGAATACTTCAACAAGGATGTCAGCCAGCTGACCCTGTGGGAGTGCGCCACCATCGCCTCCATCACCAAAAACCCCACCAACTACAACCCCTATACCAACCCCGAGAACCTGATCAACCGCCGGAATTTCCTCCTTTATAATATGAAGGACCAGGGGATCATCTCGGAGGAGGAATATCAGGATGCCATTGCCCAGCCCCTGGTGCTGGCCGAGGAGGACACCTCCAAGACCACTGCCACCAACAACTCCTACTTCACCGACGCCCTCTTTGAGGAAGTGGTGGATGACATCATGGAGAAGGAGGGGATCACCGAGGCAGCGGCCCAGCAGATGCTGTACACCGGCGGCTTCACCATCGAAGCCACCGTCAACCCCAAGATCCAGTCCCAGATGGAAGAGCTGATGCTCAACACCAACGACGCTTACTTCCCGGCGGGCTGGCATGAGGAGGCGGTCTCCTCCCTGTCGGAGGACGACACCCCCGTCTACAACGCCGACGGCACCCTGAAGACCACCACCGCCGAGGACGGCACCGTCACCTATTACCGCAACGTCCGCACCCAGGCCGCCATGGTCATGCTGGACTATGACGGCAACGTGGTGGCCATCGTGGGCGGCCTGGGCGAAAAGACCCGGGACCTGACCCTCAACCGCGCCTACAGCGTCACCCGGCAGACCGGTTCGGCCATCAAGCCCATCGGCGCCTATGCCCTGGGCATTGAGTACGGCCTGGTCAACTGGTCCACCATGCTGAACAACTCGCCCCTCTACCTGAAGAGCGACATGGTGATCCGGGACGACGACTACTGCCGCCGCAACGGACTGTCCGGCCTGTCGGACCAGGCCCTGAAGGCCTATCCCAACGCCTGGCGCAGCTGGCCCCAGAACTACGGCGGCAACTACGGCGACAACAAGGATCTGCCCCTGTGGAACGGCCTGGCCCGCTCCCTGAACACCATCGCGGTGCGGGTGGGCGACCTGGTGGGCGCCAGCACCATCTTCAACTTTATTTACAACACCCTGCAGCTGAATACCCTGGACCCGGTGAACGATGTGGGCCTCGCCCCCATGGTCATGGGCAGCCAGACCCACGGCGTCACCCCCATGGCCCTGGCTGCGGCGTTCCAGATCTTCTATGACGGCCAGTACACCACCCCCCACCTCTACACCCGTGTGCTGGACCGGGACGGCAACATCTACCTGGAAAACAACGCCACCAGCTACCAGGCCCTGACCCCCCAGACCGCCACCATCATGAACCAGCTGCTGCAGAACGTCCTGTACAGCAGCGTGGGTACCGCTTCCGGCCGCTATCCCACCACCGGCGGGATGCGCTCCTTCGGCAAGACCGGTACCACCACCGATGAAAAGGATCTGTGGTTTGTGGGCGGCACCCCCTACTACGTCACCGCTGTGTGGTGGGGCTATGACTCTCCCTATGATATGACCAACACCCTGGGCAGCCAGGCCAAGACCCGCATCTGCGTGGAGGCCTGGAGGGCCCTGATGAACCAGGTCCAGGAGGGCTACGAGTACAAGGAGTTCCCCATGGCCGACGGCGTGGTCCAGCGGTCCTACTGCACCCAGAGCGGCCTGCTGGCAACCTCCAGCTGCCCCAGCACCGCAGCGGGCTACTACAAGGCCGATGACCTGCCCGCCACCTGCAATTATGACCACGGCGGCGGGGTGGTTTCCTCCAACGTCGACACAACCGACGTGGATACCGACTGATTCGGGACAATTCGGATATCAAACCGGGCTTTACTCAAGTGAAAACTGGCGATTGTGCCAAAAACGCATCCGTCCCCTTGCAATGCAGGGGGGCGGATGCTATTATATTTCCTGCAAGAACAGTTGTGCTTGAGAGGTGAACAGATTGGAGCGCCGATTTTATCTAGTGGACGCACAGGTGCTGCCGGAGGTTTTCCTGAAAGTGATCCGGGCCAAGGAGCTGCTGGCCAGCGGCCAGGCACGGAATATTTCAGCGGCCACCCGCAGCGTGGGGCTGTCCCGAAGCGCATTTTATAAGTACAAGGACTGCATCTTCGATTCAGAAAACGGACGGGAGCTGATCACCGTCATGGCCACCCTGCGGGATGAGACCGGCGCGCTGCAAAGCCTGCTGGCCGGCATCAGCAGTGCCGGGGCCAGCATCGTCACCATCAACCAGGCCACCCCCGAAAACGGCACGGCCCAGGTGGCGGTCACCATCCGGACCGATACCATGCAGATGACCCCCGACGAGCTGACCGCCATGCTGAGCCGCCAGCCCACCGTGGTGGGGGTGCGGCTGGGCTACGACGTCTGAGCTGCAGAAAATAAGGATAGGAGAGGGCAAGACTTATGGCTAAGATTGCAATTTTAGGGTTCGGCACTGTGGGCAGCGGCGTGTATGAAGTTTTGAACCGCAACGCCGCCAGCGTGGCCCGGCGGGCCGGCGAGCCGGTGGAAGTCAAGTATATTCTGGACGTCCGGGATTTCTCGGACCGCCCCGACGCGGCGCTGTTTGTCAAGAACATCGACGTCATCCTGGCCGACCCCGAGGTGAAGGTGGTGGTGGAGACCATCGGCGGCACCCGGTTTGCCTATCCCTACGTCAAACAGGCCCTGGAGAGCGGCCGCAGCGTCTGCACCTCCAACAAGGAGATGGTGGCCACCTACGGCGCCGAGCTGCTGGGCCTGGCCAAGAGCCACAACTGCGCCTTTTTGTTTGAGGCCTCGGTGGGGGGCGGCACCCCCATCATCACCCCCATGCACCAGTGCCTGTCGGCCAACGTCATCACCAGCGTGGAGGGCATTGTCAACGGCACCACCAACTTTATGTTGACCAAAATGGCCCGGGAAAACATGGGCTTTGCCGAGGCGCTCAAGATCGCCCAGCAGCTGGGCTACGCCGAGACCAAGGACCCCAGCGACGATGTGGACGGCCGGGACGCCTGCCGCAAGATCGCCATCCTCTCCTCCCTGGTCTGCGGCCACCACATCTACCCCCAGAATATTCCCACCCGCGGCATCCGTGACGTGACGGTGGAGGACATCCAGGCCGCCGAAAAGCTGGGCTGCGTCATCAAGCTGATCGCCTGGATGAAACTGCTGCCCGGCGGCAAGGTGGCCGCCGGCGTGGAGCCCTGCCTGGTGCCCAAGTCCAACCAGCTGGCCGGCGTGGACGACGTGTTCAACGCCGTCAAGATCCGGGGCGACATGCTGGGCGACGTGGTCTTTTACGGCAAGGGCGCCGGCAAGCTGCCCACCGCCAGCGCGGTGGTGGCCGACGTGGTGGACGCCCTGAAGCACGGTGTGCGGATGCATGACAGCCTCTTCTGGCAGCCGGCGGAACCGGTGGAGGGAATGCTCACCGACCCGGCCCCCGCGGCATACTATGTGCGTGTGGAAGGGGCTGCCCCGGCAGTGGTGGAGGCCATCTGCGGCAAGGGCCGCCTGGTGGCGGAACACTACGACGGCTGCTCTTACCGGATGGACCAGGCCAACGGCCCGGCCCTGGAGGAAGTCACCCGCAAGATCGGCGCAGTGGGGGGCAGCGTCCGGCTGATCCTCCGCTGCCTGCCCGAGGAAGAATAAAAGGGGAGGGGCACAGATGAAAATCAAGGTATCCGTCCCGGCCACCAGCGCCAACGTGGGCGCCGGCTTTGATGCGGTGGGCCTGGCTGTCACCCTGTACAACACCGCCACCTTTGAGGAGAGCGACAGGCTGGATATCTCGGCGGCGGACGGCACCCGCATCCCCCGCAACGAGACCAACCTGATCTACCGCTCGGCCAAGAGCCTGTTCGACCGGGTGGGCAAAAAGATCCCGCCCCTGAAGATCGTCCAGACCAACCCCATCCCCATGGCCCGGGGCCTGGGCTCCTCTTCGGCCTGCATCATCGCGGGCCTGCTGGGGGCCAACCGGATGCTGGGGGATGTGCTCAACACCCAGGAGCTGCTGACGTTGGCCACTGCCATTGAGGGCCACCCCGACAACGTGGCCCCCGCCCTGCTGGGAGGCCTGACCACCAGCGTCTTTGAAAACGGCCAGGTCTACTCGGTCAAGCGGGATGTGGACCCCAGCCTCAGCTTTGCGGCCATCGTGCCCGACTACAAGCTGCTGACCGAGGCAGCCCGGGCGGCCCTGCCGGCCCAGATCGCCCACAAGGACGCGGTGTTCAACCTGTCCCGGGCGGCGCTGCTGCCGGCGGCTTTCTGTGACGGCCGCCACGACCTGCTGCCCATCGCCACCGAGGACCGGCTCCACCAGCCCTACCGCATCCCCCTGATGCCGGGCTCCAAGGAGGTCTTCGCCCTGGCCAAAGAGTGCGGGGCCCTGGCCGTCTATGTCTCGGGCGCAGGCAGCACCGTCATGGCGGTGGCTGAGCGCAGCGGGGCCGAAAAGTTCTATGCCAGCCTGGAGCAGGGCCTCGAAACCCTGGAGGGCCTGGACGGATGTGAAGCATTTACGCTGCTGCGCCTGGATGCCGACAACACCGGCGCCACAGTGGAATGACAGAGGGAAAAGGGAAGAACCAAAACCATTTGGGGATGAACGCCCACTGTTGATAGAGGAAGACAAAGAGGAGAGTGACAAGTATGGCGTTGATCGTACAAAAGTTCGGCGGCTCATCGGTCCGCGACCGCGAGCGTATTTTCAACGTGGCACGCATTGTGGCCAACACCCACAATGCAGGCAATGACGTGGTTGTGGTGGTGTCCGCCCAGGGCGACACCACCGACGACCTGATCGCCAAGGCGGCAGAGATTACCCATAACCCCTCCGCCCGCGAGATGGATATGCTGCTGGCCACCGGCGAGCAGATCAGCATCGCGCTGCTGGCCATGGCTCTGAACGAGCTGGGCTGCCACGCCACCAGCCTCACCGGCTGGCAGGCAGGCTTCCGCACCGACCGTGCCTACACCAAGGCCCGGATCCGGCGGATGGACACCGAGCGGATCACCTCGGAGCTGGAGCGCAACCGCGTGGTGGTTGTGGCCGGTTTCCAGGGGCTGAACAAGCTGGACGACATCACCACCCTGGGCCGCGGCGGCTCGGACACCAGTGCAGTGGCCATTGCGGCTGCCCTGCACGCCGATCGCTGCCAGATCTTCACCGACGTGGAGGGCGTCTACACCGCCGATCCCCGCAAGGTGCGCAATGCCCGCAAGCTGCCTGAGATTACCTTTGACGAAATGCTGGAGCTGGCCAGCCTGGGTGCCCAGGTGCTGAACAACCGCAGCGTGGAGCTTGCCAAGAAATACAACGTGGAGCTGGAGGTGCTCTCCAGCCTGAACCCGGTGCCGGGCACAGTGGTTAAGGAGGTTGCAAAAGAAATGGAAGGTATGCTGATCAAGGGTGTCGCCAAAGACACCGATGTCTCTGTCGTCACGATCATGAACGTCCCCGATGAGCCCGGCATGAGCTTCAAGATCTTCGGCCTGCTGGCCCAGAAGAAGATCAACGTGGACATCATTCTCCAGTCCACCGGCCGCGAGGGCAAGAAGGACGTCATCTTCACCTGCTCCCAGGGCGACGCCCCCATTGCGGTGCGCACCCTGAAGGAGAGCGCCAAGTTCTCCGAGGTCACCTGCGACAACAGCTGCGCCAAGGTGTCCATCGTGGGCGCCGGCATGCAGAGCCACAGCGGTGTGGCCGCCAGCATGTTCGAGGCCCTGTCCAACAGCAACATCAACATTCACATGATTTCCACCAGCGAGATCAAGATCTCCTGCATCATCGACAAGGAAGAGGCCGACCGCGCCGTCAGCGCCATCCACGACAGCCTGTTCCACTGAGTTTTTGCTTTTGCCCGAGCCGCCGTTTCAACCGGCGGCTCTTTTTCTGTCCAGGGGAGGAAAATGACACAATTCTTTAACTTTTTTCAGCGTTTACAGACGGCGGCAAAAGCGGTATACTAGTCTGCGAGCTCTGCGGAGGCCCCGGCCTCCGGCCCGGAGCGCTCAACTGCAAACAAGGGAGCGACCATGGAACACAAACAACGACCCCCGGCCAGCGCCGCCGGCCGGCCCCGCCTGACGCGGGAACAGTGGCTGGCCCGGCGCCGCCGCCGCAGAATCCGGCTGATCCGCAACTGGGTTCTCTTTTTGTCGGCCTGCGCCGTCCTGGTGGGGCTGATGACCGGCCTCATCCTCTGGGCTCTGCCCCGGATCAGCAAACGGATGGGGGGCGGGCAGGACTTCATCGCCCCCAGCTATGACCTGTCAGGCTATGTCTTTGACGCCAGCGACCCCTATCTGGTGCTGGTGAACAACAACCTCCCCCAGGCCGATGACACCGCCCCCACCCTGGCGGTGGCGGACGAGGCCTCGGGCCAGCAGCTGGAACAGCAGGCGGCCCAGGCCTGGAAATCCATGTCCGCTGCAGCGCAGGAGGTGGGCATCCAGCTGACCCTGGTGGAGGGCTACCAGAGCCCCGACCGCCAGCAGCAGGCCTTTGACGCCCGGAAACAGACCTATCTGGATGAGGGCATGTCGGAGGAGGAGGCAGACAGCCGTGCAGCGGCCATCGTGCCCCGGCCCGGCTGCAACGAGAGCGGCACCGGCCTGACGGCGGATATCCTGTCCGCCGACTACACCACCCTGGACACCGGCTTTGCCGACACCGACGCCTTCCGCTGGCTGGAGGCCTACGCCGCCGACTATGGCTTCATCCTCCGCTGGCCGAAGGACTGCCAGGCTGTCACCGGCATGGTGTACCAGCCCTGGCACTGGCGGTATGTAGGGGTGGAGAATGCCCGGGCCATCGCGGCCAGCGGCCTGTCCCTGGAGGAATTTGTGGCGGTCCATCAGCTCAGCTGAGCCGCCCCAAAAAAACGAAACACAAAAGGCCCGGACCCCGGGCCAGGAGGATCTATCAGATTGGAACGTAAGCAGCTTGCACCTGGGGTGCATCTCTCCTATGACCCGGCCCAAAAACTGAACCGGTGCCGGATCAGCATTCACTTTACCTTTCCGGCCCGGCGGGAAACCGCCACGGCCCACGCCCTGCTGCCGCTGGTGATGGAGCGGGGCTATGCCGGCTGCCCCGACATGACCGGCCTGACCAAAAAGCTGGCCCGGCTGTACGGGGCCGACCTGGCGGTGGACGGCCGGCCCATGGGGGCCAGCCGGAACCTGTGCGTCAGCGTCACCGGCATCAAGGACCGGTTTGCCCTGGCGGGGGAATCCCTGAGCCAGGCCTACACCGAGCTGGTGCTGGGGGTGGCCTTCCACCCCTGCATGGCCGACGGCGCCTTTGACGCCGAGGCGGTGGCCATCGAAAAGCAGATGCTCCGCCAGTCCCTGGAGGACGAACTGAACGACAAGCGGCTGTACTGCATGCGCCAGACCGCCCGGGAGTTTTATGGGGACAGCCCCATGGGCATCCGGCAGGAGGGCTACCTGGAAGAGGTGGACGGCCTCACCGGCCAGGACCTGGCCGCCGCTTATGAGGAAATGCTCTCCACCGCTTCCATTGAACTGATGGTTCTGGGCTGCACCCCCGCCGAAACCCAGCGGGTGGAAGCCGCTTTTATGGAAGAACTGGGCAAAATCCGCCGCCGGCCCGTCGGCCCCATGGCCTTCCTGGCCATGCCCCGGCAGATCCCGGTCCACAAGGTGGAAACCTTTGATATGGTCCAGGCCAAGCTGTGCCTGGCCTTCACCCTGGGCAAGCCGATGGATCTGGCCGAGCTGGCCGCCTTCCGGCTGGCCATGGCCCTCTATGGCGGCAGCGTCACCAGCCGGCTGTTTTTGAACGTCCGGGAGCGGGATCACCTGTGCTACTACTGTGCCTCCTCCTTCCAGAGCTTCACCGGCAGCATGGTGGTGTCCAGCGGCATTGAGCCGGGGGACGCCGCCCGGGCCGAGAATGCCATTCTGAACGAGCTGGCCGACCTGTGCACCGGCCCCATCACCAGCCAGGAGCTGGAAGACTGCCGCCGGGGCCTGATGGACGGCCTGGCCGGCATCGAGGACTCCCTGGGCAGCATCGAGAGCTGGTACGCCATGGAGATGATCCGGGGCGGCGCCATCACCACCCCCCAGCAGGCCCGGGCCGATCTGGCCGCCGTCACCGTGGACCAGGTCCGTTCGGTGCTACGGCGGTTCAGCCTGTCGGTCAGCTATCTCTTGACCACAAAGGAGGGGGCCTATGTCTGATCATCTTCGCGCCATTCTGGACTGTGCCGGCAATGAGCGCTATGTACTGCCCTCGGGGCTGACGGTGCTGGTGCGGCCCATGCCGGGCTACTCCGCCGCCCACGCCATTGTGGCGGCCCGGTTCGGCTCCATCGACCTCCACTTCCGGCTGGGGGAGGAGGAACTGACCCTCCCCGCCGGTGTGGCCCACTACCTGGAACACAAGATGTTTGAGGACCAGGAAGGGGATGCCTTTGCCAAGTTTGCCCGCACCGGCGCCAACGCCAACGCCTTCACCAGCTTTGACCGCACCTGCTACTACTTCACCGCCACCAACGCGGTGGAGGAGAGCCTGGATGTGCTGCTGGAAATGGTGACCCATCCCTATTTTACCGAGGAAACGGTGGCAAAGGAACAGGGAATTATTGCCCAGGAAATCAAAATGTACCAGGACAGCCCCGACTGGCGGCTGATTACCGAGTTGTGCCAGTGCCTGTACCACACCCACCCCATCCGCAGCGACATTGCAGGCACCTGCGAGAGCATCGCAAAGATCACCCCTGAGATGCTGTACGACTGCTGCAAAGCTTTCTACGCCCCCTCCAACCTGGTGCTGGCGGCGGCAGGGAACATCACCGCCCGGCAGGTGCTGGACGCCTGCGCCCGGGCGGGGCTGGACAAGCCGGTCACCAGCCCGGCTGCCCGGCGGCTGTGGGTGGAAGAGCCCATGACCCTGGTCCAGACCTGGAAAACCCTCCCCATGGCGGTGTCCAAGCCCTGCTTCGGCATCGGCTATAAAGAGGAGCCCCTGGCCCCCGGGGACGGCCGCACCGAAATGCTGTATGAGCTGGTGCTGTGCTGCATCAGCGGCGGCATGTCCCCGCTGTACCGCCGGCTGTACGATGAAGGCCTGGTGAACCCCGGCTTCGGGGGCGAGGTGCTGCGGGTGGACGGCTGCTGCTGCATCCTGTTCACCGGCGAAAGCGACACCCCCGATCAGGTGGAGCAGCTGCTGCTGGACGAGATCGAGCGGGTCCGGGCCCAGGGAGTGGACCGGGAGGTCTTCACCCTGTGCAAAAACGAAAAGTACGGCCAGCTGGTGGAAAACCTGGAAAATGTAGAGGACGCCGCCAGCCAGATGGCGGACTTTGCCCTGATGGGCCAGACGGTGGCCCAGCAGATCGAGATGCTGGCCGGCCTGACGGCCGAGGATGCCGACGTAGCTTTGCAGAAGATTCTGCAGCCCGGCCGGATGGCCCGGGTGCGGATTCTGCCCGACGGCTCGGCGGCAGGGGATTCTGCGGACAACGACTGACACCCCAAGGAGGTATAAACCATGACAAATCTCGTAACCTTCCCGGGTCTGGGTCTCAGCTTTGAGATCAACCGGGTGGCCTTCACCATTGGAGGCATCAACATCTACTGGTACGGCGTCGTGATTGCGGTGGGCATCATGCTGGCCATGGTGTTTGCGTTCCGTCACTGCGCCGAGTTCGGCATTGACGGCGATGCCATGGTGGATGTGCTGGTGGTGGGCGTGGTGATGTCCATCATCTGCGCCCGGATCTATTATGTGGCCATGTCGCCCATTGCCTACAACAGCATCTGGGAGATGCTGGATATACGCCAGGGCGGCATCGCCATCTACGGCGGCGTGATTGGCGCCATCATCTTTGGCGGCCTGGCCTGCAAGTGGCGCAAAATCCCGGTGCTGCCCATGTTTGACCTCACTGCCATGGGCTTTCTGATCGGCCAGTGCCTGGGCCGCTGGGGCAACTTCTTCAACCAGGAGGCCTTCGGCTGCAACACCACCCTGCCCTGGGGCATGTACAGCGCTGCCACCGAGGCCTACCTCAGCGGCAGCACCGTGACGGTGCCCAACGGGGTCACCATCGACCCCACCATGCCGGTGCACCCCACCTTCCTGTATGAGAGCATCTGGTGCCTGGTGGGCTTTGTGGCCCTGCGGCTCTACATGAAAAAACGCCGCTTCAACGGCGATATTGCCCTGCTGTACGCCATCTGGTACGGCCTGGGCCGGTTCTGGATCGAGGGACTGCGGACCGACAGCCTGCTGCTGGTGCCCGCCCTGGGCCTGCGGGCTTCCCAGCTGGTGGCAGCCGTGGCCATCGTCGGCGGCCTGATCGCCCAGGTGATCCTCAGCCGCAAGTACAAAAACCAGGCTCTGATGGTCAACCTGGCCGTCTCGGCGGACAACCGCAAGCTCCAGGCCCAGGCCGCCAAAAAGACAGGCCAGGCCGTGGAACTGCCGGTGGAGCAGGCCTATGCCGCCCTGCCCCGGCAGGAATTCCTGGACCGCACCAGGGAGTACAACGAGCACCTGAAACAGATGCTGGACCAGCGCATCCAGGGCGAAGGGGAATAACAACGTTCTACAGTAAAAAGAATCGCCGGAAAATTGCGTTTTCCTCTTGCAATCGGCGCGGTTTTCTGGTATACTGTATCAGCCGCTTGGCGTAGGCGCCTGAAATGGCCCGGGTCCGGGCCTGCCTTGACGGCCAGCGAGTACACAGAAAAGGATGAAACACATGTACGCAATCATCGTTACCGGCGGTAAGCAGTACCGCGTGGAGCAGGGCGACATCGTC